>JADLEH010000207.1 GCA_020846255.1 Propionibacteriaceae bacterium | reverse complement strand
GAGGCGATGGCAGAGGACTACGACGAGGATTCGGCGAACCTGGTGGAGCGCATCGCCACCCGGATCAAGTTCGGGCCGGAGTACGCCAAGGCGATCGCCACCTACGAGTGAACCGCTGGCTGCCCGCAATGGGCGAGGCGCTGGCCGAGGCCCGGCTGGCGCCGGCCCACGGCGACGTCCCGATCGGCGCAGTGCTGCTCGACCCGGAGGGGACGGTGCTCGCCAGAGCCCACAACGAGCGCGAGCTGTCCAATGACCCGTCTGCGCACGCCGAGCTCCTCGCCCTGCGCCGGGCCGCCGCCGTCCGCGGCTCCTGGCGGCTGGAGGACTGCACCCTGGTGGTGACCCTCGAGCCGTGCACGATGTGTGCCGGCGCCCTTGTGCTGGCCAGGGTCGGCAGGCTGGTCTTCGGCGCCTACGACCCGAAGGCTGGGGCGGTCGCATCGCTGTGGGACGTGGTCAGGGACCCGCGCCTGAACCACCGCGTCGAGGTGGTCGGCGGCATCGCAGAAGCCGAGAGCGGCGAACTCCTGCGCGACTTCTTCGCCGGCCACCGCTGAGCCGGTTCCACCCGCCCCCATCCCCGCAAGCTGTGAGTTGGGCGCCGTAGTCGGCGCCCAACTCACAGCTTGCGGGGATCGGACGGGTGGGCGGCGACGGATTCGCCGGGTCCCGGCCCGGATCTGTACACTCCTGCGCGGTGGCGTGTCCGAGCGGCCTAAGGAGCGCGCCTCGAAAGCGCGTGAGGGGCAACCCTCCGAGGGTTCAAATCCCTCCGCCACCGCCAGTGCCGGTCAGCAGCTGTCCGGTCACGAGCAAGGAGACGCCGTCCCGCCTTCGGGTGGGGCGGCGTTCTGCATGCCCGGCCAGGCCGTGGAACCGGCCCCGACTCAGCGGGGTCGGGGTCACGAACAGCGCCACCCGCGTCGGGATGCCGGTGGGTCTGTACAGCGTCCAGTGCATTGACATGGAAAAATGCCGCAGCCGCAGCAGATCAGGGCTGTGCAGGATCGCCGAAGATACTCGTGAACAAGACGACCTCCGGGATTTGAAGCCGATGGCGGGCGTCGGCACGGGCAACCGTTGCGCCCATTCGAAAGACATCGATACCCCGAATCCGGGCCTACCGGCTACCAGCGCAGGCCCGTTCCGGGGTTTCAGGCTCGCCACTAGGGGTTAAGCGACGACACCCGTTCAGCGATTACGCCTTGGGTGAACGAAAGTGCGCCCGCCCGCCCCTTTTGCGCAACCGGCGGACACGGCACAGTTGTCCTTGCCCACCCACTACGCGCCTCAAAGGAGAGCCCTGTGAAGAAACTGATCAACGATCCGGCCAATGTGGTGGCCGAAACCCTGGCTGGGTTCCAGGCTGCACATGCTGATCTGGTCACCGTTCATTACGACCCTGACTACGTGGTCCGCGCGGATGCGCCGGTCAAGGGCAAGGTCGGTCTGGTGTCCGGTGGTGGCTCCGGCCACGAGCCGCTGCACGCCGGCTACGTGGGCAAGGGCATGCTCGACGCTGCTGTTCCCGGAGCGGTCTTCACCTCTCCGACCCCGGATCCGATCCTCGACGCCACCAAGGCTGTCGACGGCGGCGCCGGCGTCCTGCACATCGTGAAGAACTACACCGGCGACGTGCTGAACTTCGAGACCGCAGCTGAGATGGCCGAGATGGAAGGCATCACCGTCAAGGCGATCGTGGTCAACGACGACGTCGCGGTGGAGGACTCCACCTGGACCGCCGGACGCCGTGGCGTTGCGGGCACCGTCCTGATCGAGAAGATCGCCGGCGCAGCTGCCGAGCGTGGCGACGACCTCGACGGCGTCCTTGCGATCGCGGAGAAGGTCAACTCCCAGGTCCGTTCGATGGGTGTGGCGCTCACCGCCTGCACCGTCCCGCACGCCGGCAAGCCCTCCTTCGACCTCGGTGAGGACGAGATCGAGATCGGCATCGGCATCCACGGCGAGCCCGGTCGTCACCGCATCCCGATGGCCCCGGCCGACTCGATCACCGACCAGCTGGTCGACCCGATCCTTGCCGACCTCAAGGCCGCGGCCGGCTCCAAGGTGCTGCTGTTCGTCAACGGCATGGGTGGCACCCCGGAAGCCGAGCTGTACATCGTCTACAACCACGCCCGTGCGCGCCTCGAAGAGGCTGGGCTGGAGGTCACCCGCTCGCTGGTCGGCAACTACATCACCTCGCTGGAGATGCAGGGCTGCTCGATCACCGTCCTGGTGCTCGACGACGAGCTCACCGACCTGTGGGACGCCCCGGTTCACACCCCGGCCCTGCGTCGCGGACTCTGAGGAATCACCAGGTGAGCGACACACTGTCATCTGCCTGGGCGCTCGCGTGGATTCGCGACGTCCAGGCGGTCCTGGCTGATAACCGAAGCGAGCTCAACGACCTCGACCGGGCGATCGGCGACGGCGACCACGGCGAGAACATGGACCGTGGCTTCAAGGCCGTCGTGGTGAAGCTGGCCGACGGGGCCGATGACGTCCAGAGCGTGCTCAAGGTGGTGGCATCGACCCTGATGTCCACCGTCGGCGGCGCGGCCGGGCCGTTGTACGGCACGGCCTTCCTGCGTGCAGCCAAGGCTGCCGACGGTGACCTGGACGCCGATGGCGTGGTCGGCGTGATCGCCGGCGCGCTCGACGGCATCGTCGCCCGCGGCAAGGCGACCACCGGCGAGAAGACCATGGTGGACGCATGGACCCCGGCTCTGGAGGCGGCGAAGGCTGCCGCGGAAGGTGGGGCCTCTCCGGCCGCGGTCCTCCGGGTTGCCGCCGAGGCTGCCGCCAAGGGTGCGGAGGACACGATTCCGCTGCAGGCCAGCAAGGGCCGTGCCTCCTACCTCGGGGAACGCTCGATCGGTCACAAGGACCCCGGGGCGACGTCCACGGCACTCATCCTGGGTGCTGCGGCCGACGCGGCGGAGGCGGCGTGAGTGTCGCTCTGGTGATTGTGTCCCACTCGGTGAGGCTTGCCGAGGGGGTCGTTGAACTGGCTGCCCAGATGGCCCGCGACGTGGACCTGAGGGCTGCCGGTGGGACTGACGACGGCCGCATCGGCACGTCGTTCGACAAGGTGTCCGACGCCGTGACCGAGCTGCGCGCAGCCGGTCACGACGTCGCCATCCTGACTGACCTCGGCTCGGCGACGATGACGGTGGAAGCCGTGCTCGACTTCCTCGACGAGGCCGAGCTCGAGCACGTGAAGTTCAGCGACGGGCCGCTGGTCGAAGGAGCAGTGGCGGCAGCCGTCACCGCCCAGGTGGGCGGGGACCTCGACGCCGTCGTGGCAGCAGGAAGGGCCCGCGAGCTGTTCAGCTGACCCACCACCCGACGAAGCTCCCGAAACACGCCCTCGCTCCCGGAATTCCGGGAGCGAGGGCGCGTTTCGGGAGCGAAGGCGCGTCGGGTGGGGCTAGCGGGCCGCCCAGAGCATGCCGCGGGTGATCAGTTCTGGCACCGGCTGGTGGCGCAGGTCGTCGACCCCGTGGCCGAGCGTGGTGATGAAGATCCGGCCACCTCCCCACTGCCGTGCCCATGCCACCGGCGCCCGGTACGGCTCGTGCCAGGGGTCCCCGTGCCTTGGGACGATGTCCGTTGTGGCCAGCACGGTCGAGAGGCTGTCGCACAGCACCCAGTACTGCTCGGAGACGAGCTCGAAGTCGGCCAGCCCCGAAGTGGCCGGATGAGCCCGTCCGGCATCGGTGAGCTCGACCCGGTACGGCACCATCCCGTGCGGGTGCGCCGTGAACACCCCACCGAGCATCTGGCTGTACTCGACGGTCTGCCGGAAGGCGTCCAGGACGCCGCCGTGCCAGCCGGCGAAGCCGACACCGCTGGTGATCGCGTCGCGCAGGCCACGGAACTCGTCCAGCAGGATGTCGCCCTGCGTCCAGGACTGGACGATCAGGGCCAGCGAGCCCATCAGCTCGGCGTCGGCGTAGGCCTCCAGGGAGTCCTCGACGATCACCTCGAACCCGGCGTCGGCGAGGAAGCCGGTGAACTCATCCGTTGAGGCCTCGGGGGTGTGGCCCTCCCAGCCGCCGCGTACGACCAGGGCCCTCCGACTCCGGGCAGCCGCAGTCATGACCCTCCTTCACGGGCGTCGACGCCTTCCACCAGCGCTTCGATGGCGGCCGGCGAGAGGACCTGGTCGCACACCAAGGTGCTGGCACCAATGATCCCGGCTCGCGGTCCCGCAATGGAAGCGGTGATCCGCAAGTCCTGGGTGGCCAGGGGCAGCGATTTGGCGTAGACCGACTCGCGGATGCCGGCGATCAGCTGTTCATGGGCCTGCGCGAGGATGCCGCCGACGGCGATGACCGACGGGTTCAGCAGTGAGACCACCCCAGCCAGGACGTCACCGGCCGTCCGGCCGGCTTCCCGCATCACCTGGATGGCCGCCTTGTCCCCGGACCTGACCAGGTTCACGATGTCGGCGCCGGACCCGGCCTTGCGTCCGGCCCGCTCGAGCTGGTCCAGCAGGGCCGGCACCCCGATCACGGCCTCAAGGCATCCCGTCCCGCCGCAGTGGCAAGGGTTGGGTGGGCCGCCAGGAACCCGGACGTGCCCGATGTCACCGCTGGAACCCTGGGCGCCGCGGCGGATCTGGCCGTCGAGGATGATCCCGAGGCCGACGCCGGTGGCGAACTTCACGAACAGCAGGTCGTCGACGTCCTTCCAGGCCAGCGCGTGCTCGCCGATCGCCATGATGTTGGCGTCGTTGTCGACGTAGATCGGCACGTCGAAGGCCGTCCGCAGGGTTCCGATGATGTCGTGGCCGTCCCAGCCCGGCATGATCGGCGGGCTGGACGGGCGGCCGGAGGTGTGGGTCACCGGGCCGGGCACGCCGATCCCGACGCCCTTCAACCGGGCGGCTTCGATGCCGGCCTGTGCAAGGAGTTCCCGGCCGGTCGCGATCACCCGGCCGAGCACCACCTCCGGACCCTGGTCCACGCTGAGATCGAGGTGCCGCTCGGTCAGGATCCGCACCGAGAGGTCGGTCAGCCCGACCCGGACGTGGCTCGCCCCGATGTCGATGGCCAGGACGGCCCCGGCTTCGGGCCGGAAGAAGAAGGAGGCCGCCGGGCGACCCATCGCAGAGGAGCGTTCACCGATCTGGCCGATCAGGCCCACCTCCGACAGCGAGTCGAGCCGGGCGGCAATGGTCGACCTGGCCTGGCCGGTGATGGCCACCAGCTGGGCGCGCGTGCGCGGCTCGGACCGCAGGAGCTGGAAGACCTCACCGACCCCGGGGGCCCGGGGGAGGACGCGCTGGAGCTCTTCCATGGGCAGAAGTAAATCACCAACCAGTTGGGATTTGTGCGTTCGTCCGGCAACTAATCGACTCCACTGGACGGTAACAGGTTGATAACAAGCCGACTTTTGCTTGACGACTGACAGAAGTGGGCTAGCCTCATGCCATGGTCACTGATGATCATCAGGTGGCTCCGCTGCTGACTGCCAGCGGGGTCGTGAAGCACTTCCCGGGCGCCAAGGCGCTGGACGGGGTGGACTTCGATGTCTACCCCGGTGAGGTGCACTGCCTGCTCGGCCAGAACGGCGCCGGGAAGTCCACCCTGATCAAGGTGCTCGCCGGGGCCCACAAGCCCGACGCCGGCGTCATCACCTGGCAAGGGCAGGAAGTCTCCTTCCCCACCCCGGTGGCCGCGCTGCGGGCCGGGATCGCCACCATGTACCAGGAACTCGACGTCGTCGACGGTCTCACCGTCGCCGAGAACATCTTCCTCGGCAACGAGGTCAGCGTCGGCGGCTTCACCCAGCGCTCCGCCGCCCACGCCCGAACCCGGGAAGTCCTGAAGCGGCTCGGCCATTCGAACATCCCTGCGAACACCGAGGTCGAGGCGCTGTCGGCTGCCGGCAAGCAGGTGGTCTCGATGGCCCGGGCCCTGTCCCACGACGCCAAGCTGATCATCATGGACGAGCCGTCGGCAGTCCTCGACTCCGAGGAGGTGGCCAACCTCTTCCGGGTGGTGAAGGACCTCGCAGCCAACGGCATCGCGGTCATCTACATCTCCCACCGCCTCGAGGAGATCCGTCAGATCGGCGACCGGCTCACCGTCCTCAAGGACGGCAAGACCGTGGCAAGTGGCCTGCGGGTGAGCGAGACCCCGACGTCCCAGGTGATCGCGCTGATGACCGGCCACGAGGGCACGCTGGAGTTCCCGCCGCGCAGCGACGCCGACTTCGGTGAGACCGTGCTCAGCGTTCGCGACCTGGCTCTCGACGGCGTCTTCAGCGACGTCAGCTTCGACGTCCGCGAAGGCGAGATCGTCGGGCTCGCCGGGCTCGTCGGCTCCGGCCGGTCGGAGATCCTCGAGACCATCTACGGTGCCCGGCGGGCGACCTCCGGCGAGGTGCTCGTCTCCGGGGCGCCGATCGCAAGGGGCAACGTCGCCGTGGCCGTGCGTCGCGGCATGGGGTTCTGCCCCGAGGAACGCAAGACCCAGGGCCTGCTCATGGAGGAGTCGGTGGCCCGCAACATCACCCTCTCGATCTTCGACCGGCTGGCCCGGCTGGGCTTCGTCGACGACGCGGCCGAGATGGTGGTCGCCCGCGAACAGGTGGCCAAGCTCGGCATCGTCCCGGCCGACCCGGAGCGGGAGGCCCGCACCCTTTCCGGCGGCAACCAGCAGAAGATCCTGCTCGGCCGCTGGCTGGCGCACGGGACGAAGGTCCTGTTCCTCGACGAACCCACCCGCGGCGTCGACGTCGGGGCGCGGGCCGAGGCCTACCAGCTGATCCGGGAACTCGCGGCCAAGGGCGTCGCCCTGGTGATCGTCTCCTCTGAGCTGGAGGAGGTCCTCGGTCTCGCGGACCGGGTGCTGGTCATCGCTGACGGGCGCGTGGTGCGCGTCGCCGAGGCCGCAGACATCGACGAACACCAGATCCTCGACCTCATCGTGGAAGGAACCCCGGCATGAGTGCTCAGGTCTCTGCTGCCCCCTCGACGGCCAAACGACGCCTGCCACCCAGCGTCACCCGCAACCTCGGCCTGGTGATCGCCTTCGTGGTCATCTGCCTGATCGGCTACATCACCGCCGGCGCCAGGTTCGGCAGCGTCGACAACATGATGACCATCCTGCGCCTGGCCGCGATCGTCGGCGTGGTCTCGATCGGCCAGTGCTTCGTCATCACCTCAGGTGGCATCGACCTCTCGGTCGGTTCGATGCTGGGCCTGGCCACGGTCTGGGCCACCACCGGCGCGACCCAGTACTACGCGAACCAGTCGACCTGGCTGCTGCTGGTCTTCGTCGCCCTCCTGGTCGGGGTGGTCGGCGGCATCCTCAACGGGATCATGGTCGCCTACGGCAAGATCATCCCCTTCATGGCCACCCTCGCCCTGCTGGTGGCGGCGAAGGGCCTGGCCGAGTGGATCGCCAATCGGCAGACGCAGATCATCAAGGTGCCCGGGTTCGAGCAGTTCTTCAGCACCGACCCGCTGGGCATCCCCGTCCTGGTGTGGATCTTCGCCCTCGTCGCGGCCGGTGGCTGGGTGCTGTACAACCGCACCACCTTCGGTCGGCGCACGATCGGGATCGGCGGCAACCTCGAGGCGACCCGGCTGGCCGGGATCAAGACCGATCGCCACATCGTCATGCTGTACGCCCTGTCCGGGCTGACCGTCGGGATCGCAGCCGTGATGATGATGGGCCGGACGATGGCCGGCACCTCAACCCACGGCAGCCTCTACGAGATGGACGCCATCGCAGCCGTGGTGGTCGGCGGCACCCTGCTGCGCGGCGGCCGGGGGACCATCTTCGGCACCGTGATCGGCGTCCTGATCTTCACGACGCTCACCAACATCTTCACCCAGAACAACCTGCCGCTGTCGGTACAGCAGATCGCCAAGGGGGCGATCATCATCGGCGCCGTCCTGCTCCAGCAGTACATCGCCGAACGCAAGACCGCCTGACCCAACCGAACTCCACCGCTCGAAAGCAAGTCCAACCGAAAGGAACAAAGGTGTCTCTCTCCAAGATCCAGCGCATCGTCTGGAGCGCCGGCCTCGCCATGGCTCTCGGCGTATCGGTCACCGCCTGCACCGGTGCGGCCCCAACGGCCTCCCCGCCCGCGCCCGCAACCACTGCCACTGCGGCCGCCCCGGCCGACGGCAACAACGCCCCCGGTGACAAGGTCGTCATCGGCTTCTCCGCTCCCGCTGCCGACCACGGCTGGATGGGCGCGATCACCAAGGCAGCCGTTGCCGAGGCGGCCAAGTTCTCCGACGTCGAGCTGAAGGTCGCCGAGGGCACCAACGACGTCAACCTGCAGATCAGCCAGGTCGAGACCTTCATCAACGACAAGGTCGATGCGATCGTCATCCTCCCCTACGACGGTGCGGCGCTCACCCCGGTGGCACTGAAGGCCATGCAGGCCGGCATCGCCGTGATCAACGTCGACCGTGAGTTCGACTCGCCGTTCGCCGCCCGCTCGACCATCCTCGGCGACAACTACGGCATGGGCATCTCCGCCGGCACCTTCGTCTGCGAGAAGCTTGGCGACAACAAGGACGCTGTGGTCGCAGAGATCGCCGGCATCGACAACCTGCCTCTGACCAAGGACCGTTCCGAGGGCTTCGCCAAGTCTCTGGCCGACTGTGGCCTGAAGGTCGCCAACCGGGTCGCAGCCGACTTCACCGTCCAGGGCGGCGAGCAGGCGGCTTCGAACCTGCTGCAGGCAGCCCCGAAGATCGACGCCATCTGGAACCACGACGACGACCAGGGTGTCGGCGTCATGCAGGCCATCAAGAACTCCGGACGCAGCGAGTTCTTCGTTGTCGGCGGTGCCGGTTCGGCGAACGTGATGCGCGACATCCAGGCCGACAACTCCGTGGTGAAGGCCACCGTCATCTACCCCTCCACCCAGGCAGCCGACGGCATCCGCCTCGCCCGACTGCTGGTCCAGGGCAAGTCGCTGTCCGACCTGGTCGAGGTCGAGGTTCCTCGCAAGATCACCCTGTTCGCACCGGTGGTCACCAAGGACAACGTCGACAAGTACCTGCCGACGGCCTTCGAGTCCTGATCCAGAGGAGTGGCTGGGGTGGCCGCCACCACCCCGACCCTCCGGCACCCTTCCGAACGGAGCTGCAATGTCCGACAAACCCCGCCTCAACGTGGGCATGGTGGGCTACGCCTTCATGGGCAAGGCCCATTCCCAGGGGTGGTGGACCGCCCCCCGGTTCTTCGACCTGCCCGCCCGGATCGGCATGGCCGCGCTGTGCGGTCGCAATGCCGAGCGCACCAGCCAAGCCGCAGCCCAACTCGGCTGGGCCTCGGTGGAGACCGACTGGCGCGCGATGGTCGCAAGGGATGACATCGACCTGATCGACATCTGCACCCCGGGCGACTCCCACGCCGAGATCGCCATCGCCGCCCTTCGGGCCGGCAAGCACGTGCTCTGCGAGAAGCCGCTGGCCAACTCGGTCGCGGAGGCAGAGGCCATGGCTGCAGCCGCAGCCGAGGCCGCCGAGCGCGGCGTGTTCGCGATGGTCGGCTTCACCAATCGGCGCGTCCCCGCCATCGCCCTGGCGAGGAAGCTGATCGCCGAAGGCCGGCTGGGCACGATCCGCCAGGTGCGGGCCGCCTACCAGCAGGACTGGATCGTCGACCCGCAGGTGCCGCTGGCCTGGCGGCTGCAGAAGGACAAGGCCGGCTCCGGCGCACTCGGTGACATCGGCGCCCACATCGCCGACCTGGCCCAGTTCCTGCTGGACGACCGGATCGTCGCTGCCTCCGGGACGCTGGAGACGTTCGTCAAGTCCAGGCCCGTCCAGGCCGACGGCAGCGGCCTGGCCGGAGCCCAGGCCGGGGAGGGGTTCGGCGACGTGACCGTTGACGACGCCGCCTGGGTCCTCGGCCGGTTCGCCGGCGGGGCGGTCGGGTCCTTCGAAGCCACCCGGTTCGCCACCGGACGCAAGAACGCGCTCACCATCGAGGTGAACGGGGCGGACGGGACCCTCTTCTGGAACCTGGAGGACCTGAACGTCCTGAACTACTACGACAACCGAATCCCGGCCGTCGAGGCCGGGTTCCGGCGCATCCTCGCGACCGAGCCGGAGACCCCCTACTACTCGGCGTGGTGGCCGGCCGGTCACATCATCGGCTGGGAGCACGGGTTCACCCACCAGGTGCACGACCTGGTCACCGCCATCGCTGCCGGTGAGCAACCCCGGGCCTCCTTCGCCGACGGACTGCACGTCCAGAGGGTGCTCGACGCGGTCGAGCGCTCCGCCGCCGACCGCGGCATCTGGCTGGACGTCTGAGCCGGCGCCCCCCGCCAACCAACCCGAACGAAAGGATCTCGCTCATGGCACGACCCATCACCCTCTTCACCGGCCAGTGGGCCGACCTGCCCTTCGAGGAGGTCGCCAGGCTGGCGTCCGGCTGGGGGTTCGACGGCCTTGAGATCGCCTGCTGGGGCGATCACCTGGACGTCTGGCGCGGTGCAACCGACGACGACTACATCGCCGACCGCCTGGCCATCCTCGACCGGTACAACCTCAAGGTGTTCACGATCTCCAACCACCTCAAGGGCCAGGCCGTCTGCGACGACCCGATCGACCAACGCCACCGCGACATCCTGCCGGACGTCGTCTGGGGCGACGGTGACCCGGAAGGGGTCAGGCAACGGGCTGCTGAGGAGATGATGAACACTGCTCGCACAGCGAAGCGGTTGGGCGTCGGCACAGTCGTCGGCTTCACCGGGTCGGCGATCTGGAAGTACGTGGCGATGTTCCCGCCGGCAACGGAGGCGCTGGTCGAAGCCGGCTGGGACGACTTCAGGCAGCGGTGGAACCCGATCCTCGACGTGTTCGCAGAGTGCGGCGTCCGGTTCGCCGCCGAGGTGCACCCGAGCGAGCTCGCCTACGACTACTGGACCACCCAGAAGATGCTGGAGACCATCGACCGGCCGGAACTCGGGATCAACTGGGACCCGAGCCACATGGTCTGGCAGGACCTCGACCCGGCAGGCTTCCTCGCCGATTTCGCCGACAAGATCTACCACGTCCACGCCAAGGACTCGAAGAAGAACCTGAACGGCCGCAACGGCCGGCTCAGCTCGCACCTGCCCTGGGCCGATCCCCGGCGCGGGTGGGACTTCGTCTCCGTCGGCCACGGCGACGTGCCATGGGAGTCGTGCTTCCGGATGCTGAACCACATCGGCTACACCGGACCGATCTCCGTCGAGTGGGAGGATGCGGGCATGGACCGGCTCCGGGGTGCACCCGAGGCCTTGGCCTTCGTCCGCTCGAAGTTGTGGGAGCCACCCGCCGCGGCATTCGACGCGGCCTTCGCCAACAAGTAGACCTCCCACTGCGCAGGTGGCCCGCCATCACGGCGGGCCACCTGCGCCGCCTCCCCCCGAGGGACCGCGTCACAGCCACCCCCGAAGCGGCCGATCGTGGGGAATCGCAGGCCGCCACCGATAGGCTGGGGCAAAGGAGGCCCCGTGCAACTGGACCAGGTTTTACTGCTTGGTTCGGTCATCCTGCTCGCAGCGGTTCTCGCCGCGCGGCTCGGTACCCGGCTGGGCCTGCCGTCGCTGCTGATCTTCCTGGCCCTCGGCATGGTCGTCGGCCAGACCTGGGTGCCGTTCAACGACGCCGAGACCGCGCACACCCTCGGTTTCGCAGCGCTGGTGGTGATCCTCGCCGAAGGTGGGTTCACGACCCGCTGGGCCGACATCCGCCAGGCGCTGCCGCTGGCCGTCCTGCTGGCAACCCTCGGGGTGGGTGTGTCGGTGGTGCTGCTCTCGCTGTTCGCGCACTACGTGCTGGGGGTGCCCCTGCCGTTGGCCGTCCTCCTCGGGGCGATCCTCTCCCCGACCGACTCGGCAGCGGTGTTCTCCGTGCTGCGGAAGGTCCCGTTGCCGGCGCGGATCCGGGCGGTCGTCGAGGGCGAGTCGGGTTTCAACGACGCCCCGATCGTGCTGCTGGTCGCCCTCGCCACCGACTGGGCGCTCGGCCACAGTCCCGAGGGGGGTGTGGCCGGCATGGTCCTCGTCGTGACGTCGCAGCTGGCCCTCGGCGTGGCCGTCGGCGTGGCCGTCGGCTGGCTGGGGGTCTTCGTGATGCGCCGGATCGCGCTGCCGGCCTCCGGGTTGTACCCGCTGGCGGCGATGGCCTGGGCGGTGCTGGCCTTCGGGGTGGGGGCTTCCCTCGGCGTATCCGGGTTCGCAGCCGTCTACGTCGCCGCGATCCTGCTCGGCAACGGCCAGCTGCCCCACCGCAACGCGACCCGCTCGTTCGCCGAGGGGATCGGCTGGGTGGCCCAGATCGGCCTGTTCGTGATGCTCGGCATGCTCAGCAACCCCCAGCTGATCTCCCTGCGGGCGATCGTGCTCGGCCTGGTGGCCGGCGCGTTCGCCACCTTCGTGGCCAGGCCGTTGTCGGTGCTCGTGTGCGCGGTCTGGTTCCGCATGCCCTGGCGGGAGCAGGCGTTCATCTCCTGGGCGGGGCTGCGTGGAGCCGTCCCGATCATCATGGCCACCGTCCCGCTGGCAGCCGGGGCCCCCCAGGCCACCGAGTTGTTCGACATGGTTTTCGCGTTCGTCGTGGTGTTCACGTTGCTGCAGGCGCCGACGCTGGCCTGGACGGCACGGCTGTTGCGGGTCTCCGCCGGCGACGATGCGACCGACGTCGAGATCGAGTTCGCACCGCTGGACACGATCAAGGCCGACATGATGCAGGTGCACGTACCCGATGGGTCCCGGCTGCACGGGGTGACCATCCGCGAGCTGCGGCTGCCGAAGAACTCGGTGGTCTCGCTGATCGTGCGGGAGAGCGAGCCGTTCACGCCCAAGCCTGATCAGATCGTGCGGACCGGCGACGACCTGCTGATCGTCACCAACGGAGCGGACCGCCAGAAGGTGGAGCAGCGATTGCGCAGCATCTCCAGCGGCGGCCGGCTTGCCCGGTGGCAGGAAGGCTGAGGAGCTACTTCTTCTTCTTGGTCGCCGTCGGGGTGGCGCTGGGGCTTGCCGTGTCGCTGGGGGACGGGCTGGCCGAAGCCTGCGGCGGAAGGCACACCGGTCCATCGACCGGGATGCTGGTCGCCGGGTCCTCGACCCGCTTGGTCTTGTCGAAGAGGATCACGTCGACGATGTGGTCGGCCCGGCCGTCGCCCTCGGCCACGGCGCCCTCGAAGAATCCCTGCAGCAGCCTCACCTCGGGGGAATCGGCGGAGTTGCCGACGATGACGGTGTTGGCCACGACCCGTTCGCTGTTGCCGATCTGGGTGACGCGGAAGCTGTAGTGGTTCAGGTGCAGGCGGGTGAGGCTGGCGGCCTTCGAGACGGTGCCGGCGTTGAAGATCCGGACGGTGACCCGCGGCGGCGTGAGCTTGCCACCGACGTCGGTCATGACACAGGCGGTGCCCGAACGGGTCGGACCGTCCATCGTCGCGTGCTCCAGCCCCCACACGGCGCCGTAGCCGAGCATGGCCAGGAGGATGATCAGCGTTACCGGGGTCTTGATCACCCGGATTACCTGACGCACGCGGACTCCTGAACTATTTGCCGGCAGACTTCCCGGCCAAGACTACTTGAGTTCCAGAACACGGGCATGCACGGTCTGGCGCTGCTGCAGGGCCGCCCGGAGGGCCCGGTGCAGGCCGTCCTCGAGGTAGAGGTCGCCCTCGTAGGAGACGACGTGGGCGAACAGGTCACCGTAGAAGGTGGAGTCCTCCTCGAGCAGCGCCTCTAGGTCCAGGTTGCGCTTGGTGGTCACCAACTCGTCCAGCCGCACCTGCTGCGGGGCGATCGCCGCCCACTGCTTCTGCACGTAGCCGTGCGCTGGATAGGGACGGGAGTCGCCGACGCGCTTGAAGATCACGGGTCGATTCTAGGCCGCGGATCTGAGCGCTCCCTGAGGACCCGACGCTGCCTGGCCCCGATGCTCCTTGGCCTGACGAGGGGGCCGTCAGGCCGGCCGCGGGTCAGCGGCCGGTGCCGCCGTACACCACGGCCTCGTTGTCGGAGTCGAGGCCGAAAGCGGTGTGGCCGGCGCGGACCGCGAGGTCCACGTCCTTGATGTCGACCACGACGGAGATCCGGATCTCGGAGGTGGAGATCATCCCGATGTTCACCCCGGCCGCTGCCAGCGCCCGGAAGAAGCGCGCGGTCACGCCAGGGTGGGAACGCATCCCGACCCCGACGACGGAGACCTTGCCGACCTGGTCGTCGTAGATCACGTCGACGAAGCCGATCCGCGCCTGGGCTGCCCGGAGCGCGGCGATCGCCTTCGTCCCGTCCTTCTGGGCGAGGGTGAAGGTGATGTCGGTCGCCTGCTCGTGCTCCCGGGACACGTTCTGCACGATCATGTCGATGTTGACGTCGGCTTCGGCGACGACCGTGAAGATGTCGGCCGCCTCGCCGATCTGGTCGGGCACGCCGACGATGGTGATCTTGGCCTCGCTGCGGTCGTGCGCGATGCCCTCGATCAGCGGCTGTTCCATGCCACTCTCCTCGTAGTTGATGTCCCTGACCCAGGTGCCCGGCTTGTCCGAGAAGGACGAGCGGACGTGGACGGCGACGTGCTCGCGGCGGGCGTACTCGACGCACCGCAGGTGCAGGATCTTCGCCCCGTTCGCCGCCATCTCCAGCATGTCCTCGTAACCGATCTGCGGGATCTGCCGGGCACCCGGCACGATCCGGGGATCGGCGGTGAAGACCCCGTCCACGTCGGAGTAGATCTCGCAGTAGGCGGCATCGAGGGCCGCGGCCAGCGCGACGGCCGTGGTGTCGGAGGCGCCGCGGCCGAGCGTCGTGATGTCCTTGGTGGTCTGCGAAACCCCCTGGAAGCCGGCGACGATGACCACATCGCCCTCGGCGAGGGCCGAGACGATCCGGCCGGGGGTGATGTCGATGATCCGGGCGTCGCCGTGGGTGCCGGTC
The DNA here is from genome assembly GCA_020846255.1 of Propionibacteriaceae bacterium. Taxonomy (GTDB): domain Bacteria; phylum Actinomycetota; class Actinomycetes; order Propionibacteriales; family Propionibacteriaceae; genus Propionicimonas. The sequence continues at coordinate 1,713 of JADLEH010000207.1, read as the reverse complement.
GTGATCACGCCGGCCTGCGAGCCGGTGAACGAGCGGGCGGTGGAGCCCAGGTCGTTGATCGCCATCGCCAGCAGCGCTGCACTCATCCGCTCCCCGGCGGTGAGCAGCATGTCCAGTTCCCGGGGCCTTGGCTCCGGCGAGACCTGCAGCGCCAGGTCCATCAGCTCGTCGGTGGTGTCACCCATCGCCGAAATGACCACAACGACTTCGTTGCCGTCGGCCTGCGTGGCCACGATCCTGCGGGCCACGCGCTTGATGCTCTCGGCGTCCGCCACTGATGAGCCGCCGAACTTCTGAACCACCCGCACCGTTCCACTCTGCCAGAAACCGTCCGGAGACCTGCAACGCACTCACTGAGTGGGCCGGTCGGCCCCGTCCCGCCAGCCCGCAGGGCAGCCGTGCCCTCGGGGGCGAGGCTCAGGGGTCGATGGTGGAACCGCCCGATGGTGGGGCCGTTCGGCTCGCGCCTACCCTTGGGCAATGACCACAAGCCCGACCTCCGGACAGCTCTGGGAACAGCCGACCTTCGACAACTCCGGGGCCCGCCCCTACGTGACCGGGCCGGTGCTGCTGCCGGTCGTCACCCAGCTGGAAGTGCCACCGCCCGGGCTCGAGGAGCAGCGGTTGACCACCATCCGGGCGCTGATCTGGCCACTGGCCCTGGTCGTCGGCATCGTCACCGGCAGCTGGGCGACCTTCCTGCTGCTGCCGCTGGTCGTCGGCATCATCTGCCGGAACCGGCTGCGGGAACTGCGCCGGCAGCGTTACGCGAGTGCCCAGCTGCTCCGCTGACCCGCAGGTGCGTTCGAACTCCCGCTGCCGAACCGCCCGGAGCTTACGATGGAACCCGTGACCACTTCGCCGCAGAATTCGGACGCCGAGTCCCAGTGGCAACAACCGCCCTTCCAGCCGTCCGGCCAGGGATCGGAGGAGGCCCCGCTCGAGGGCCGGCTGGTCGTCCCCGAGTCGCTCTCGGCAGGCATGCTGGTTCCACGGCGACCACCGTCGGCGCTGGAGTCGATCATCAACGTCGTCAACGGCGTGCTCTGGCCCGTCCTGATCGGGATGGCCCTGTTCGGCATCGGCGGCTGGGTCGGGAACATCGTGATCGCCATCATTGCGAGCTCGCTGCTCGGCGGTGTCTCCGCGGAGCTGAAGCGCCGTCGCAGGTACCTGCCGCCACCTGAGGGAGACTCGCTGCGATGACCGTCCGTTGGGGGATAGCCGGCCCCGGCCGGATCGCAGCAACGGTGGCGGCGGAGTTCGCCCATGTGCCCGACGCCGAACTGGTCGCGGTCGGCTCGCGCTCCTCGGAGCGGGCCAAGGAGTTCGCCGGGCGGCACGGCATCCCGCGGGCCTACGGGAGCTACGCAGAGCTGTTCGCCGCCGACCTGGACGCCGTCTACCTGGCCACCCCCCACGCCCAGCACACCGAGCTCGCCATCGCGGCGATCGAAGCCGGCAAGGCACTGCTGGTGGAGAAGTCGTTCACCACGACAGTTGCAGACACCGCAGCGATCATCGACGCAGCCCGCGCCCGTGGGGTCTTCGTGATGGAGGCCATGTGGACCCGCTTCCTGCCGGCAGTCGTGCACCTGAGGGAACTGGTGGCCTCGGGCGCCCTCGGTGAGGTTCGAGCGGTCTACGGCGACCTGCTGGCCTTCCGCGAGTTCGAGCCTTCGGACCGGTTGTTCAATCCGGTTCTCGGTGGCG
>JADLEH010000206.1 GCA_020846255.1 Propionibacteriaceae bacterium | reverse complement strand
CCTGCCGTTGTTCAACGGATTGTCCATGGTGCTGGCGGTGTACTTCACCGGCAGCTACCCGCAGGTCATGGCTGGACCGCTCGAACCCTTGTTCGCGGCGGTCTGGACCTTCCTGCTTGCGCTGTTTGGGGTCGCCCTGGGCATCTTCAATATCTGGCTCACCTTCCCCAAGCAGGTACCGGCCGAAAGCATCTAGTCGGACACGGGTGTGTGGTTCAGCTCGCCAGTCGGCGAGTTGAACCACACACCCGTGAGGAAGGGTCAGAAAGTGTGCGCTGCATCCTGCCTTCCAGCGAGTCAGACGCCGCGGAAGTGGGCTTCGCGATCAGACCAGAACACCGAAGCGGTCAATCGCTTCGGCCAACTCGGGGTGCTGGCTGGCAGCCTCCGTGACGTCGATCCCGCGCGCGGCGGCTTCTACAGCCTGCATCATCGACCGGGCGCCCGCGGTGGCACCCGAGGGGTGTCCCTGGATCGCTCCACCGGCGCCCAGGACGACGTCCATGCCAAGGTCCTGGACGTAGCGCTGGACGGTGCCTTGATGGACTCCGCCGCCAACCACGGGCAGCGCAGAGGCAATTCCCGGACGCGGCAGCAGGATCTGCTGAACCGTGCGCAGATAGCTGAGCCCGCTGAGCGGATACCCACCAAATGGCGTGTTGGTCAACACCATGTCGCAGCCAGCCAGTCGAGGAAGCAACCCACACGCCAGGTCGGCACTCATGCCTGTGAAGGCGTTCTCGTAGTACATACCCGTCCCTGCAAAGTGGCCAAGGATCGGCACGGACACAGCATCACGTACCGCCTGTACGCCGGCGTACCCGACCGTGGCGTAGGTGAGCATCACCGCTCGTGCGCCGGCGTCCACCGCGCGGCGGGCGTTGTCGACGAGGCGATCGGGTCGATCAGAAATGTTGGGCAGGTAGACGACTTCTCGTCCTGTCTCCTGAGCAGCCGACTTCGCGGCGGCAACGTAGGCGCTGACGCGCTCGCTCAAGGGCGAGAACGTTGGGCTGCCCATCAGTTCATCGTCCTTGATCAGATCCAGACCACCCAGAGCGGTCTCGTACAGGATCCGAGCCCCATCGGCAGGCTTGAGACCGGTGCAGGGCTTGATCATGTTGAGCACCAGCGGACGGTCCGGCACACCAAGCATGTCGCGGACACCCTGCACGCCGTAACGCGGCCCACCGTAGGCGTCGGCCATCGAATCGGGCAGTTCCAGGTCAACGAGCTTCGCCTGAATCGAGGTCGATGCATCGTTGCCGAGGATGGTGTTGAGAAGCATTGGGAACTGGTCTGCGAAGTTGATCGTTGGCAGCGCTATCTGCACGTAGTACGCCGCCCGGGGCTGCTGGGGAGCGTCGCTCACGAGGTCGGCGGGCGGGACGGGCAGGATGCGCACGACCCGGCCCTGGTGGTCGGCTCGCATCGTGCTCGAAATGCCGGGCACCTCGATCCACGTGCCAATCGTCTGTCCGACCGCGAACCCGATGGTGCGGGGCAGTACGTCCTCATCAGACCGCAGGCGGATGAAATACGTAGCCAGAAGGTAGTCCTGAGTACGGATGTCCTCAGGAAGCGCGAAGTGCTGCAGTGATCGCATCGTGGCAAATCCTCCCGGCGCACTGAACGCCACTCATCGACCGTCAGTCGGTCACGGCTATACAGGACTGTACATGTACAGCATCTGGAGTCTACGCTATCAGTGTGACGCCCGGACCCGCTAGTGCCTGAAGGAGTCGAGTCATGTTGCCCAGTCAGCTTGTGGGGTGCAGTTCGAAGAGCTATTTCACTGTCGCTGACGCGCGGCACTGGGCGCGCACCGTGGGAGAGCACCTGACCCAGGACGGCGGGGACGGTGTATACGTCTGCCCGAGCCTTCCTCTCCTGCCGCTATTCCTCGATGCGCTCGGCGGCACCGGCGCACGGGTGGGCGCACAGGACGTCTCCCAGTTCCCGCAGGGGCCCTTCACCGGTGAGGTGAGCGCAGAACTGCTCGCCGAACTGGGGGTCAGGTATGTGATGGTCGGTCACCCCGAACGGCGCCGGCATCTCGGTGAGACTCCTACGGTGATCGCGACCAAAGTGGCTCGAGCCAAGGAGGTGGGGCTGGTCCCCATACTCATCGTGGGCGAGGAGAGCCCCCGCGATGACCCCCGACCAGTCCTGGATCGACAACTATCCCGAGTGTTCGCTGCCGGAGCGGAGGGCGGAGACATCGTGTTCGCCTACGAACCAATTTGGGCGATTGGAGCCCCCGAGCCAGCCCCGCCGGAGCACGTGGTCGCCACGGTGGCGGTCCTGCGTGAACTCGTTGCACGCCACACTGACAGCTTCCGCATCGTCTACGGGGGCAGCGCTGGACCAGGTACCTTCCAGGCGATAGCCAGCACCTCCGCAGGGTCTCCGGGAACCCCCGATGGAGTGTTCCTCGGACGCGCCGGGCTGGATCCACTCAACTTTATTCGAACTCTGTGCGAAGTGCGCGACGCCGCGCGCTCTCACCGCTGAACCCAACTGAGAAAGGTCCCATCATGCCGCTAGTCAATACCCTCGAAATGGTGCGAACCGCCCGTCGGGGTGGGTACGCCGTCCCGGCGATCAACATCGTTGATGATCTCTCGCTGAGAACCGCCATTGCTGCGGCCCAGCAGGTCGGTTCCCCACTCATCGTGCAGACCTCTGTCAAAACAGTGAAAAGCATGGGCGCCGACATCTTGTCCTACATCGCGCACGCTGCAGCCCGGCAGGTCGACGTCCCGATCGCGCTGCACCTCGACCACTGCCCTGATCGGGCGGTGATCTCAGAGGCAATTGCGAAGGGCTGGAGTTCGGTGCTCTTTGACGCATCCGATCGATCCCTAGAACAAGCACGGCGCGAGACTGCTGAGGTCTGTCGGGAGGCGCACGCCCAGGGAGTCACAGTCGAGTCGGAGATCGAGAACATCGTCGGAGCCGAGGATGGTGTGGGGGGTGATGCACTCACGCACGCGTACTCCGTTGAGACATTGGTGCAGGTTGCTCAGGAGACGGGCACGGATCTGATGGCACCCCAGCTGGGTACCGCTCACGGCCTGTACCGCGCAGAGCCGAAACTGCTCGTCGAACGGGTCGGGAGGATCCTGGAGATCGCCGATATCCCGGTGGTGCTGCACGGTGGCACCGGCCTGTCCCCCGAGGATTTCCGAGCGTTCATCGCGGCAGGGGTTTCCAAGATCAACATCTCGACCGCTCTCAAACTTGCCTACATGACGGCCTGCCAGGCGCACCTGGCAAAGGCTGAAGCCACCGGCAAGTGGGAGCCCGTCAAGATGTTCGACGATGTCGCGGAAGCCTGTGCCCAGGTCGTCGGCGAGAACGCCCGCATGTTCGGCTCTGTGGGGAGGGCCGCGTGATGCAGCGCGCACTCATCTTCGACTGCGACGGCGTCCTCGCGGACACCGAACTCGACGGTCACCTGGTGGCCTTTAACCAGACCTTCGCAGAGTTCGGGTGCGGGTTCACCTGGACCCCGCAGGAGTACCGCGAACTGCTGAAGGTCGGCGGTGGCAAGGAACGGATGCTCGCTTACGCCACCCAACACCCCGAGCTCGACTTCCTGAGCACGGAGCCCGAAGCAGTCGTGAGGGCGCTGCACAAGCGCAAGAGCGAGGTGTATGTGGAGTTGGTCGAGGCGGGGGCTTTACCACCACGGCCTGGCATCCGTCGGATAGTCCATGAGGCTTTGGATGCTGGTTGGAAGGTCGCTGTTGCCTCGACCTCCGCACTTGACAGCGTGACCGCCGTTCTGCGTGCCGCCACCGATCCGGCCGACTTCGCACGCGTCAGCGGTATCTTCGCCGGTGACATCGTGCCAGCGAAGAAGCCTGCTCCCGACATCTACTTGTTGGCCGCCCGTGAGCTCGGCCTCAGCCGAGACGGCATCGTCGTCGTCGAGGATTCTGAGTCCGGAGCGAAGGCCGCCGCAAACGCAGGTCTTCGACACATCGTGACCGTGAGCTACTTCACGGGCGAGGATCCCTTCCCGGCGGCCTCGACGGTGGTGTCCAGCCTCGGCGATCCGCAGCAGCCAGCGCACTTGCTCGCCGGCGCAGACGTACGCGACCCGGCCACCTCGATGGTGACCGTTGCGTCCCTAGAGCAGATCCTGGCACTTCCCGCGGGCGGCCAATGAGACCTAGATCGCGTACTCGAACTGTAGGCGGATCCTGTCTCCCCGAAACGCGATCTTGGAGAGCTCGAAGGGTTGACCGTTTGGAGTTTGAACCCTTTGCTGCAGCAGCAGGATGGGAGCATCCTTGCGTACCGCCAGCACGTCCGCCTGCTCGTCACTTGCAGCAATCACCTCGAGCGTCTCGAACACGCGGCCCATCTCCAGCCCGTACTCCTGGGCAAGGAGGACGCAGAGTTGGCGGGACCCTGTGTCGTGAGTCGGCAGGTCGGCCGCCAGGCGTACGGGGATGAACGAGCAGTGGTAACTAATCGGTTGGTCGTCCACGGTGCGCACGCGGCGAACCTGCATGACCGGGTCCCCTTGGATCAGGTCAAGAGCCGCTGCGACGTCCATGTCGGCTATCGTTGCGCCGACCTCCAGGACCTTCGTATTGGTCTGGTAACCCCGGTCCTCCAACTGCTCACGGATGCCCCGGTAGCCCGACGGCGCGAGAGCCGCGATCTTGGCGGGCTGCACGAAAGTGCCCTTACCCTGCACCCGAAAGAGCAGGCCCTCGCTGACGAGTTGCGCGATGACCTGGCGTGCAGTCATCCGTGACACCCCGTAGAGGCGGTCGAGGTCGTTCTCGGAGGTCACCTTCTGCCCTGGCTTCCACTCTCCGGAGGAGATTTTGGCGCGCAGGATTTCGGCCAACTGGACGTAAAGGGGCACCGCACTCTCTCTGTCGAGGGCCTCGCTCATTGACAGGTCCGTCCTTTCCTGGTTCCCCATCGTGGGCCAAGCAGCTAGCCGATCCACAACTCGGGGCCAGTTCGGTGGAACTGGTCACGGTTGGCAGCGAAGTCTTGACCCCTAGCGGGGGGTTTCATAGATTACAAGATGCGCCCGTACATGTCTATAGATGTATGGCCCAGGTTCGCTATGGCGCGACCTGCGGTGTATGCGACCTGTCGCGGCGCCCTACCGAACGGACCATGCCATGCCGAGAATTTCGAAGCTCACGCCGAACGCACCCTGGGTCGAGCTGAAGACGACCGACGCCGACTGGGACCGCCTCGATCCGAAGACGCTGCTGACGATGCTCGCCCAGCTGCACCTGATCCGCCACTTTGAGGAGGAGGTGCTCGATCTGGCGGGCCAGAAGTTGGTCAACGGGCCGGCGCACTCCAGCATTGGGCAGGAGGGCGGCGCCGTTGGTTCGGTGCTTCCGTTGCGCGCCGCAGATCAGGTCAACGGCTCCCACCGCGGACACCACCAGTTCCTCGCTAAGGCGATCGGCTACGTGAGCCCCGACGGCCTGGATCCGTTGGAACCCTATTCAGACGATGTCACCACCGTGCTCTACCGCACAATGAGCGAGATCGCGGGGCTCAGCGCCGGTTACTGCCGAGGCCGTGGCGGCTCCATGCACCTGCAGTGGATTGAAGCGGGCGCCATGGGAACCAATGCGATCGTCGGGGGCGCGGTGCCCTTCGCTGCCGGCTTTGCGTGGAACAGCAAGCACGCTGGCACGGACAACGTCGCGGTGACCTACTTCGGTGACGGGGCGGCGAACATCGGCTCCGTACTCGAGACTTTCAATCTGGCGGCGGCCTGGAAGCTCCCCGTCTGCTTCTTCGTCGAGAACAATCAGTATGCCGTCTCGACAACCCCCCACGAGGCCACCGCAGAGTCCCGCCTGTCCGGACGGGGGCCTGGCTTCGGGATCGCGTCCTGGCGGGTCGATGGAATGGATACCTTGGCCGTCTACCTCGCGACCCAACAGGCCCTCGCCCACCTACGGGCGGGTGACGGGCCAGCTGTCGTGGAGGTGGACACGTACCGGTACTTCCACCAGAACGGCCCATTCCCTGGCAGCGCCTTCGGCTATCGCACCAAGGAAGAGGAGGCCGAGTGGAGAGAGCGGGATCCGATTCGTCAGGTGGAACATCACATTCGCCGCCGGGGGCTGATGGATGGCGCCCAACTCCAACGAGCCGAGCAGATGTCCAAGCAAGCGATGGCCACCGTCGCCGCGCGGCTAACGGAGCCGGACCCCGACGGGAAGCCGGGGCAACTCCGGTTGCGCCCATCGCTGTGGCCTGATCCCTCGTTCATCGACATTGGCATTCGAGGCGACGACTCCGGGCTGCGGGGGGCCGTATTCAAAGAGGCTCAGGACTTCTCAACAGAGGAGCTCCAGAGCAAACGCTTCGTGGACGCAGTCGCCGAAGCTATGCACCACCGCATGGAGGAGGATCCGCGGGTAGTTGTCCTTGGCGAGGATGTGCATAGGCTCAACGGCGGATCACGCGGGGCCACGAAGGGTTTGAAGGAAGCCTTCCCGGACCGGGTGCTGGGCACTCCCATCAGTGAGGCCGCGTTCTGCGGCCTCGGTGGAGGTATGGCCTTGGACGGGCGCTTCTACCCGGTCGTCGAACTCATGTACGCCGATTTCATCTGGGTTGCTGCTGATCAGTTGTTCAACCAGATTGGAAAAGCACGCCACATGTTCGGCGGCGATCATGATGTTCCGATGCTTCTGCGCATCAAGATTGGCACCCTCACCGGCTACGGGTCACAGCACTCGATGGATCCCGCCGGCATCATCGCCACCTGCGCCGGCTGGCGCATCATGGCCCCGTCCAGCCCCCTGGACTATGTCGGCATGCTCAACACCGCAATGCGACTCAAGGATCCAGTTGCCGTTCTCGAGCACGATGCGGATCTTTATCGCGCGATGGGTCCAGTACCGGTTCACGATCCTGACTTCTGCATACCTCTGGGCAAGGCGGCCATCCGGAGACCTGGGCAAGAGGCGACCGTCATTTCCTATCTCTCCATGACTGACCGGTGTGTGCAGGCGGCCGAGCAGGCGGAGGTCGACGCGGAGGTGATTGATCTGCGGTGGCTTGACCAGGCCAGCATCGACTGGCAGACCATTGAGGAGAGTCTGAAGAAGACCAACAAGGTGCTCATCGTCGAGCAGGGCTCGCGTCAGACGTCCTACGGCGGGTGGCTGGCGGACGAAATCCAGCGCCGCTACTTCGACTGGCTGGACGCCCCCGTTGAGCGCGTGACCGGAGGTGAGGCGTCACCAAGCATCTCCCGAGTGCTGGAACGGGCGGCCCTCGCGTCCGTCGATGACATTGCCACCAAGCTGCGCAACTTCTGAACTCGAAAAGGAACTCCGCCATGGCCACTTACCTGAGAATGCCAGGTCTCTCCGCGGACGCGGAGGATGCGATCCTGATCGATTGGCTTGTGGAGACCGGCGCATCGCTGGCGAAGGGCGACCTGGTTGCGACGGTGGAGACCGACAAGGCCAACGTAGACATTGAATGCGACCGCGCGGCGACCGTCTACCGACTGCTGGTGCCCGCGGGAGCTACCGTCCCAGTCGGCGACCCCATCGCCATCCTGATCACCGAGGGAGAAACCGAGTCGGCTGGGAACGCACTGCTCGCTGACCTGCAGCAAGGTGCGTCTGGCAAGACGAAGAGCACGCAGGAAGCGCCCCCGGAACCACCGCAGGAGCTTCCCACCCCCCCAGTCGTCGAACGCGGTCGCACTTTCGCCAGCCCGCTGGCGCGACGGTTAGCTCGAAAGCACGACATCGATGTCTCAACCGTGGTTGGAACCGGGCCGATGGGTCGAATCGTCGGCAAGGATGTCGATCGCCTTGTTGAGCAGCGTCGAACGCTGGACTCTTCCCCCGACGTGGAGGGGGGCACCGGGGTTGCGGCACCCCTCTCCATGCCATACGCAGGAACTGCAGCGCCCGTGCCGCCCGGTGCGTCCGTCTTTGGTGTGTCAGCTCCGCCGCCTGCCTTGGACGCGATCGCGCCACGGACAACTGGGGAGTTCGTCGATACTCCGCACACGAGACTCCGGGCGGCCGTCGCGCGCCGACTGCAAGCCAGCAAGCAGACGGCGCCACATTTCTACTTGAGCCAGACGCTCAAAGTGGATGAGCTGCTTTCGTTGCGGCAGCAGATCAACGCCGCTCAGAGCGTGAAGGTCTCACTCAACGACCTGGTGGTGAAGGCTGCTGCACGGGCATTGCGTGATGTCCCCGAGATGAACGTGATCTGGACTGACGAGTCCGTGCGCCAGTTCGACTCAGTGGACATCGCGGTCGCAGTGGCGAGCGAGCGCGGCCTCATGACCCCGGTCGTCCAGAACGCCGATCAGATGCCATTGTCAACACTGAGCGCTGCGATTCGCGACAAGGCGGCCCGCGCCGGCGAAGGGAAATTGTCCCCACCAGAACTCGAAGGTGGCACCATGACGGTGACCAACCTCGGCATGTACGGCGTAGAGAATTTCGCCGCCATCATCAACCCACCCCACGCGTCGATCCTGGCGGTGGGAGCGGTAGGGAAGGCCGTGCTGGCGGACGAGAACGACCAGCTAACCGTCGCTGCCGTCATGCACGTCACGCTGTCCGTCGACCATCGTCCGGTCGATGGTGTACTTGCCGCCCGTTGGCTGGCTTGCTTCAAGGACATGATCGAACACCCGCTGGCCATTCTCATCTAGCCAAAGTGCCCCTGAGGGCTTGCTCGCCGGGGCCTGGCCGCGCATCGTCGTGAGCTACCGACTGGAGCGGATCCTGGTCGGCCTTGTCACGGTCGGAGGAGGGCCGTTGTTTACAGATCCCTCGGTGGAGACAGGTTCCGGATCGATGGCGCCTAGGAGTTCGACAATCTTGAGTCCAGCAAGAACTGGGCTGTCGGCGCCACCGCGAGCCTCAGCGCGTCTTCGATCAGACCAGCGCTAGGACGCTGACTCCCCCACCACCTCGCCGGTGACGGGATCGACGAAGGGCTCCGTGCCGATGTGGCCAAGCCCACGCAGTGCTCGTGTAGTGAGATCGGTGCTGCGCCACCCGACCGCACGGGCGGCGACGTCTCGACGGTACGTGTCAGCGCGGGTCCCGCTTGCTGGGGCGCTGGTGAAGCGGGCGTAGCGGGGGCGGGCGGGCCAACTCTGGTGGGTGTCGTCACAGGCTGTCTTGAGGGGGTCTGTCCGATTAACGGTGGGTGGCATCTGGCGTTACTGGTTGGTCCCTGCCGGGTCGAGGCGGCCCGGGAAGGTGATGGCGAACGCGTTGAGTGCCGGCTTCCACCGGTTCATCCATCGTTTCTTGGCTACCCCGGTGGGGTAAAGGGAACGCGCGACGAGATAGAGGCATTTCAACGCTGCCTGGTCGGTCGGGAAGTGGCCGCGTGCTCTCACCGCCCGGCGGAAGCGGGCGTTCAGCGACTCGATCGCGTTCGTAGTGCAGACGACCCGGCGGATCTCGATGTCGTAGTCCAGGAACGGGATGAACTCGGTCCACGCGGCCTGCCACAGCTTGATCACCGCCGGGTACCGGGCACCCCACTTCTCAGTGAACTCGTCGAACCTGGCTGCTGCCGCAGCCGCGGTCGGCGCGGTGTAGACGGGTTTGATGTCGCGGGAGATGGCGTCCCAGTGCTGCCGGGCGGCGTATCGGAACGTATTGCGTAGGAGATGGATGACACACGTCTGAACGGTGGTGTCCTTCCACACTGTCGCGACCGCCTCGGGCAGCCCTTTGAGCCCGTCGCACACCAGCATGAGAATGTCGGCCACGCCACGGTTCTTCAGCTCGGTGAGCACGCCCATCCACTGTTTCGCACCCTCGCCGCCGGTCCCGGCCCAGATCCCCAGAATGTCGCGCTCGCCGTTCACCGTGACCCCGATCGCGACGTAAAACGCCTTGTTGGACACCTGCCCGTCGCGGACCTTCACATGGATCGCGTCGATGAACACCACCGGGTACACCGCGTCCAACGGCCGGTTAGCCCATTCGACCATCTCAGCGATCACCTTGTCGGTGATCCGGCTGATCGTGTCCTTGAACAACTCAGAGCCGTAGGTCTCGGCGAAGAACGCGGCAATCTCACCAGTCGTCAACCCCTTGGCCGACAGCGACAACACCATCTCGTCCACGCCCGTCAGCCGACGCTGCCGTTTCCGGACCACGACCGGATCGAACGACCCGTCACGATCCCTGGGCACCTCGATCCCGACCGGGCCGAGCTCGGTCAACACCATCTTCGCCCGGGAACCGTTGCGCTCGTTCCCGCTACCGTCAGCGGCGAGCTTCCCGGGCCGGTCACCATGCTCGTAGCCCAAATGCTCGTCCAGCTCGGCCTCCAACGCGGTCTCCAAGACCTGCTTGGTCAACACCGCCAACGGGCTCCCCGTGCCGACCAGGGACACCCCCTCGGCCCGAGCCTGATTGATCAACTGCGCGGCCACCGAGTCCGGGGCCGCCTTCCTTGGATTAGTCACATCGGCAATCGTGTCGGTCACGAGAACCTGCCTTCCTCACCGGGCCTCACCCCGGCGTGTCGGGCCAGCCCCACCCACCGTTTCTCTGACAGTCCCTAGCAGGGAGTCGGTGAGTGGCTCGCGATCCTCAAGGGGTCCGATTAGGGCCTTTGGCGGCGTTGATGGTCTGCGCGTGCTTGTCGATGTCCGCTCCGAGGAAGAGCCGGTGAAAGGCTTCGTCGAGCACTCTCGCACCGTCGAGCACCTCGATGGTGGTGAGGTCGGAGTCTTCGTGTGTTCCAGCGTTTCCGAGCCACTTGACCGCGAAGAACAGGTCGGCAACTGATGGACGGCTCGGGTCGGCGTTCTTCCACTCGGTGATCCGGTTGTGGGCGCTGCGGAACTCCCCGTTTGTGTTGACCGCCGAAATACCTTCGGAGGTGAGGAAGAGTTCGACTGTGGCTCGGAGAGCGGTTGCTGCGAGGCCAGGGTCAGCGAAGAGGACGCGCGAGGCGCGAAGAACTCCTTCGCGAACCTCCTCTGGTGCTGACTTGGGTACGGGCATGAGCAGCATGGGCGGGTGAAGGTGGGTGACGCTGTAGTAGGTCGAGTACGGCGGGCCGCCCTCGTTCTCGTCATAGTCCCTCTTCCGAGCGTCGTCGACTCGGTAGTCGCCCGTGCCGTGGACGGCTTGTTGGCAGTCCGGGTTTTCGCACTGCCCTCGTATGACGAAGGTGCCGTTGATCCAGTCCGGTTCCCACGCCCAGTGGGTTCGCGCTGAAGCAGATGAGTGGCTCTCGTCCTCGGTGGGCTTCCCGAACCCGACATAGCCGGATTGGCAGGCGGGACATGCGGGGCGGGGCCATGCCAAACCCTCTTCCACGGGCTTGGCTAGTTCGAAGAGAGCGGGATCGACAGCCATGGCCGCCAGCGTAGATGTCCGGCCGCTTCCCGTGCTACGTCAAAGCGCCGTGAGCACGACGTTCGGATCTTGGAAGCTGCGACACGCATGTCGAACGGGCGTGTGCCTCTGTCGACGCCGGTTGAAAGCTAACCCTGTGTCGCCGCTCGAATCTTGACCCCCGTGGCTGACTCTCGACTCATTCGAGTCGAGGGGGTCGTGGGGAGTGTTGAGCGTGGAGGACTGGGCTGAAATCCGCCGGTTGCATCGGGCGGAGGGGATGGCGATCAAGGCGATCGCGCGCCGGTTGGGGATCTCGCGGAACACGGTGAGGTCGGCCATCGGGTCGGAGGGTCCGCCGAGGTACGTGCGCTCGCCGGCGGGGTCGGCGGTGGATGTGTTCGAGCCGCGGATCCGTGAACTGTTGGCGGAGGTGCCGACGATGCCGGCGACGGTGATCGCGGAACGGATCGGCTGGACGCGCGGGATCACGGTGTTGAAGGAACGAGTCGCCGAGCTCCGCCCGGCTTACCTGCCGCCGGACCCGGCTTCGAGGACGAGCTATGCCGCTGGGGAGATCGCCCAGTGCGACTTCTGGTTCCCACCGATCCAGCTGCCGGTGGGGTTCGGGCAGGTGCGAGGGCCGAAGGAGCTGCCGGTGTTGACCATGGTCACCGGCTACTCCCGCTGGCTCTCGGCGGTGCTGGTTCCTTCCAGGATCAAGTACGACCTGTTCGCCGGCTGGTGGCACCTCATCGACGCTCTTGGTGCGACCCCGAGGGTGTTGGTGTGGGACGGCGAAGGGGCGATCGGCCGGTGGCGGGCGGGCCGGCCCGAGCTGACCGAGGAGTGCCAGGCGTTCCGCGGCACCCTCGGGGTCAAGGTGGTCGTGTGCCGGCCCGCCGACCCCGAGGCCAAGGGGCTGATCGAACGCTGCCACGACCACTTGGAGCGCTCGTTCCTGCCCGGCCGCACGTTCAGCGGCCCGGACGACTTCAACACCCAACTCCACGACTGGCTCCAGGTGGTGAACACCAGGCAGCGTCGCGCGTTGGGCTGCGCTCCGACCGACCGGATCGCGGCCGACCGGCAGGCGATGGTGCCGTTGCCACCTGTGCCGCCGGTGACCGGCTGGCGGGACTCCACGAGGCTGGCCCGGGACCACTATGTGCGGATCGACTCCAACGACTACTCGGTGCATCCGGCCGTGATCGGGCGCCGGATCGAGATCGTGGTCGACCTGCTCCGCGTCCGAGCGCTGTGTGAGGGCCGGTTGGTCGCCGACCACGAACGCCTGTGGTGCAAACACCAAACCATCACCGACCCCGACCACGCCGCCGCCGGCCACCAGCTGCGCCGGGCCCGCAGCGGCATGCTTCGGCCGGTCACCGACAGCGAGGTCGAGCAACGCAACCTCAGTGTGTACGACCACCTGGTCACCGACGATGAGGGCGGGGTCGCGTGATGGCCACCACCAAGACCACCGAGCGGGACTTCACCGGCGAGATCGCCTACCTCACTCGCGCCCTCAAGGCACCCTCGCTGAGGGATGCTGCCGACCGGCTCGCTGAACGTGCCCGCACCGAAGCCTGGACCCACCAGGAATACCTCGCCGCCTGTCTCCAACGCGAGGTCGCCGCCCGCGACGCCCACGGCGGCGAGGGCCGGATCCGGGCCGCCCGGTTCCCCGCCCGCAAGTCCCTGGAGGAGTTCGACTTCGACCACGCCCGCGGCCTCAAACGCGACCTGATCAGCCACCTCGGCACCCTCGACTTCGTCACCGCCCGGGAGAACGTGGTGTTCCTCGGCCCGCCCGGCACCGGCAAGACACACCTCGCCACCGGGCTGGCGATCCGCGCCTGCCAAGCCGGCCACCGGGTCCTGTTCAACACCGCCAGCGGCTGGGTCGACCGGCTCGCCGCCGCCCACCACACCGGCCGGCT
>JADLEH010000205.1 GCA_020846255.1 Propionibacteriaceae bacterium | reverse complement strand
TGATCAGCCTCCGGCGCCCCGAGCGGACCCTACGCTTGGCCGCAGGAGGAACTCATGGCGGCAGCGACCGGAACCAGCACCCCTCGTGGCGTCACCGTGGTCAACCAGGCCCGGATCCATCGCGAAGCTGCAGCCGTCTTTGACTACCTCACCGACCTGCACCGGGAGCTCGACTGGAACGACAGGCTCGAGGCGGTCGAGCCACTGACCCCGGGTGAGTTGCAGGCCGGCAGCCGGTTCGGGGTCCGGTTCGCGGGTCCGGTCGGTGCCTCGGTGATCACCTACGACGAGGTCGACCGGCCGTATCGCTGGCGCACCCGCAGTGAGGCCCGCCGCCTGAACGTCTGGCTCGTCGGCACCATCGTCGAGGTCGACGGCGGCAGTGAGGTCACGCTGCAGACCACGCTGCAGCCACTGGGGATGCTGCGGCTGCTCGGCCCGGTGGTGGCCGGCACCATGCGCACCGCCTGGGACCACCACCTCGCAACCATCAAGGCCAGCCTCGAGGCCGAGGTCGCGCCCTGATCGATCGAGCGTGGTGGGAAGCGGGTCCACAAGGAGCCGAGGGAGGGCTTTCCCGGTGGCGCTAGCCTTTCGCTAGAGCTGCGGGGGGAGGACTGATCGATGGACGTCGGGGCTTCCCTTCGCCGGGCCGTGAAACCGGGCGAGCCGGCAACGCCGCGCGTCCAGCAGGAGGGACACGTCTGGCGGATCCGCTCGCTGGCGACCGCGCGGCAGGTCCTGCGCAGGCGGGACCTCACCACCCAGGCCGGGTTCACCGCCGAGGCCATCCCGAAGGGCTACCTCAAGCATCATCCGATCCTGATCTCCGACGGGCCGCTGCACGACGAGCAGCGCAGCAAGGTCGGCCGGTTCTTCGCTCCCGCCGTCGTCGCCGAGCGCTACACCCGGCTGATGGAGACCTGCGCCGACACCCTGCTGGGCCGGGCCGAGGCGGCGGGGTCCTGCCGGCTGGACGACCTGGCCCTGCTGTACGCCGTGGAGGTCACCGCTGAAGTGGTCGGGCTGACCAACTCCCCGGTGCCGCGGATGGCGTCCCGGCTGGTCAGTTTCTTCAACCAGCCGCCCTTCGACATCACCAAGCCCGATCTCGGCCGCACGCCCCGGCAGTGGGCGCGGGCGGCGATCAGCGGGCTGGCCCCGATCCTGAGGTTCTACGTTGCCGACGTCCGGCCGGCGATCCGCGCCCGCCGCAAGCGGCCGCGCCAGGACGTGATCAGCCACCTCATCGCAGAGGGCTACACCGACGCCGACATCCTGGTCGAGTGCGTCACCTACGGCACCGCAGGCATGGTGACGACGCGCGAGTTCATCTGCATGGCCGCGTGGCACCTGCTCAACCACCGGCCGCTCCTCGAGCGCTACCTCGTGGCCGGGCAGCCGGAGCGGTTCGCCATCCTGAACGAGATCATCCGGCTCGAGCCCGTGGTGGGACACCTGTACCGAAGGGCGCAGGGCGAGTTCGACATCTCCGACGGGGCTTCCAGCTGGACGGTGTCGTCGGGCGACCTGCTCGACCTCTGCATCCGGCCAGCCAACGCCGATCCCGAGGCGGTCGGCGCCGAACCGCTCAACCTGTGTCCAGCCCGTGCGCTCCCGTCCGGGGTGAACCAGGCCGTGCTGAGCTTCGGTGACGGCGCCCACAAGTGCCCGGGGCAGCCCCTGGCCATCCTGGAGTCGGACGTGCTCCTCACCCGGCTGCTGTCCCGGAACCCCGAGATCCTCAGTGACCCGGAGCTGGGCTGGGACGACCTGATCGAGGGCTACTGGTTGCGCGGCTTCGAGCTCGGGCTCCGCGGTCCGGACGCGGTCACCGGCACGGACGGCCGGTGAAGGCCGGCCGGCCGTTGCTGCTGCTCCGAGCGCTCAGTCGATTGGCTTCCCTGCCCGGACGAAGGCGCTGACGAAGGCTCCCTGGAGGGCCTCGATGGCCTGCCCTACCGCCGCCCCTGCCGGCAGTTCGGAGGCCGGTAACGCCCCGGCCAGCTCGGCCAGGTCGTCGTTGTCATAGGTCCGCGTCACCTGGATCGCCGGTTCGGCGAAGCCGGCCTCGGCCAGCAGCCGCAGGTAGTCCGCGTCGACGAGCGCCCCGGCGACGCAACCCGTCCACAGGCCGACGAGATTGGCCCACTCCGGCTCCAGCGCCCGGGTGAGGACGATGTCGGAGACAGCGAAGCTGCCACCGGGGCGGAGTACCCGGAAGGCCTCCCGCAGCACTGCGGGCTTGTTGGTCGAGAGGTTGATCACGCAGTTCGAGATGACCACATCGACGGAGTTGTCGGGTAGCGGGATGTCCTCGATCGAGCCCTTGATGAACACGGCATTGGTGACGCCGGCCGCGCGCTTGTTGCGCTGTGCCAGTTCGAGCATCTCTTCGGTCATGTCCACGCCGTAGGCGATTCCCGTCGGCGCCACCCGCCGGGCCGACAGCAGTACGTCCAGGCCGCCCCCGGAGCCGAGGTCGAGTACGTCCTGGCCGGGCTGCAGCTCGATCAGCGCCGTCGGGTTGCCGCACCCGAGGGATGCGCTGAGGGCGCCCTCGAGATCGGGGGCCTGCTCGTCGTAGAGGTCAGCGGTGACCGGGTCCGCCCGGTCCTCGGCGCAGCACGCCGACCCGCAACACGACCCGCCGACGAGGTCGAGGGACGCCCTGGCCGCTGCGGCGTAGCGCTCGCGGACGGCTTCCTTCAGCTCCGGCGTGCCGGTGGCCAGGTCAGTCATGGGTTCTCCTTGGATAGACGGATTTCGAATCAGCAGCATCTTGGATCCTGTTTCGACGTATGTCAAGATAGCTGGGTGCCTGTCGAACTCGCCGTGATCGAGACGCCCTGCTGCGTCCTTGGCGTGAACCCGCCCGACGAGGCCGCCACCGCGGAGCTCGCCTCGATGTTCAAGGCGCTTGGCGACCCGGTGAGGTTGCGCCTGGCTGCGCTGATCGCTGCCGGTGGCCAGGCCTGCGTCTGCGACCTGACACCCCACTTCACGGTCTCCGGACCGACGATCAGCCACCACCTCAAGGTCCTCAGGGAGGCCGGGATCGTCGACTGCGAGCGCCGCGGCACCTGGGTCTACTACTGGATCCTGCCGGCGGCGATGCGTTCCATGAGCGAGATCCTGCGGGTGGTGCCGTCGTGAACTTCAACGGCAGCTGGGCCGAACCCGGCACCGACCCCCGCGAGGCCATCGAACACGGCCGCGGCGAGAAGGCGGTGCTGGCCGGCTACCTCGACCACTACCGGCTGACCTTCGAGCTGAAGTGCGAAGGCCTCACCGCCGAGCAACTCGCCACCCGGTCGGTGCCGCCGTCAACGATGTCGCTGCTCGGACTGGTCCGCCACCTGGCCAGGGTCGAGCACAGCTGGACGCGGCGGGTGCTGGAGGGCCGCCCGGAGCTGCCCCGCCTGTACCGGACCGAAGCCGACCCGGACCTGGACTTCAACCAGGCTGTGGCGGACGAGGACGTGGTGGCTGAGGCCTGGGAGGCCTGGCGCCGCGAGAGCGCGCACGCCAGGGACGTCCACGCCGGGCTCGACCTCGACCAACTCGTGGACGTCCACGGCGAGCCGACCGAGGTGCGCGACATCATCGTGCACCTGGTCGAGGAGTACGCCCGGCACGTCGGCCACGCCGACCTGCTCCGGGAGTGCATCGACGGGCGCACCGGCCAGTAGCCGGGGCCGGACGCTGCGACCTCAGCGGGTCGGCCGGTCGGCGCGGAACAGCTCGCAGGTCACGTCGTAGAAGCGGTCGGTCAGCCCCAGCCGGGCCATTCCCAACCTGCGGCAGACCGCCTGCGAAGCCGAGTTCTGCGGATAGGTGACGGCGAAGACCTCCTCCAGCCCCTGATCCCAGGCGTGGTCGAGCAACCGTCTGCCGGCCTCGGTGGCGTAGCCGTTCCCCCAGGCGTCCGGGTGCAGGTGCCAGCCGACCTCGGTGTGCCCTGACGGCGTCCCGGAGCCGCTGTGCGGCAGCAGCTTCAGCAGGGCCGTGCCGACCGGTCGCTGCCCGCCGGCCGGGACGATCGCCCAGACGCCGTGCAGCGGTCCGGGGAAGGCCGTCCAGACCGCGATCCGGGCTTCGGCCTCAGCCCGTTCGCTGAGCGTCTTCGGTGTGGTCCCCAGGTACTGGACCACCTCCCAGCGCGAGTACAGGTCGAGGACGGCATCGGCGTCCGCCGTCACCCATGGGCGCAGGACCAGGCGGTCGCTGTGCAATGTCGGCAGCATGGCCGCCAGCCTAACCAACGACCG
>JADLEH010000204.1 GCA_020846255.1 Propionibacteriaceae bacterium | reverse complement strand
GGTGGGACAACTCCGCAAGTTCCACCTTGGTCAGCTCGTTGGAGTGGGCCAGCTCCGCAGCCTGGGTGGCGGTGTTCTGGGTGTCGATCGAAACCAGCACCATCAGCAGCGTGCCGGCGATCACGATCGCCGAGAGCACCACGATCCCGATCGCGTTGATCAGCTGTCTTGACTGTCCCATCACTTCACTCCCAGCTGTATGAACCGCCTGGTGTAGAGCGTCTGGTCGGCGGTGACTGTCGTCACGAAGGTGAAGTCGCCGTCGGGGCCGCCGGAGGACAGGGCGCCGGCGTCGACATCGACGAAGCCGCGTACCTCACGCAGGCGCGTGATCGTCCGGTTCTGGGCGGAGGCCGACTCGGCGGTGAAGGTGAACGTGCCCTTCACCCCCACCTGCGCTGACGGCTCGGTGCCGGACACCGGGGTGGGTCCGGGAGCCAGGCTGAAGCCGACGAGGGACACCCCCTCCGGGAGGACCTCCCGCACGTCGTCCAGCAGCGTCCACCAGTCCAGGTCGTTGCTGCCGGCCTGTTCCCGGAAGCCCTTCAGGTTCTGCACCTCGGACTTCAGGTTGACGACCTCGGAGTAGCCCGCCAGCTCCAGCTGCAACTGCTCGGAGTCCCGGGCGGCCGAGTCGACCGACCCGTGGGCCAGCAGGTTCCACTGGAACGCGACCATCCAGGCCAGGACGACCAGCACGAACGCGGCGATGAAGACCCCCAGCCAGCGCATCCGCAGCGCCTGCCGGGAACGATGTTCCAGTTCTGCCGGTGGCAGCAGGTTCACCCGTGGGGTGCCACCGACCACAAGGGACTTTCCGGGTCTCTTCAGAATCATGACTTGGTCACCCCTAAGGTCACTCCGAGCGCGCCGGTCAGGCTCGCCGGAAGGTTCTTGCCTGCCATCGACCTGGCCAGCGGGACGATCTCGGCCGGCAGCAGCGGCCTGACGTCGATGTTGATCCCGGAGCTGAGGGCGGCCTGGACCTCTGCGACCAGGCCCAGCGATCCGGTGAGGAACAGTCGACCAGGAGTGATCGCCTCGGTGCTCCGACCGCAGAACTCCAGGGTCTCGCGGATCCGCCCCACCAGGTCGCGCAGGGACGGATCGTTCGCGAGCGCCTCGTGCGGCCGGGCCCGGCGCGCCGTCGAGACCGGACCTGCCTCGCCGAAGCCCCCGTCGGCGGCCATCAGGGCGTGCAGGCCGGGAAGAACGTCCACCGGAATGATCCGGGAGTATCGCGGAATACCGTCGACCACCACGGTGAAGCAGGTGGTGTGCTCACCGACCGCGGCGATGGCCACCGGCCCGGAGCCCTCGGGCACCACCATGGCCACGGCCCGGGCCAGCCCGAATGGCAGGAAGTCGACCGCCGCCACATGAAGGTTGGCCTTGCGCAGCACCGCGATCAGCCCCTCGATGCCTTCGGCCGCCCCGGCGACCAGCAGTCCCCTGGCGTGCTGGTTCTCGATGGCCAGTGGGTAGAAGTCGATCACCGCACGCTCCGCCGGCACCGGCAGGAGCTCGGCGACCTCGAAGGGCAGCGCCGCCCGCAGTTGCCTGGCAGGCAGGTTGGGGGCGGTGAACTCGCGCACCAGCAGCCGCCGGTTGGCCACGGCGAGCACGACCTTGCGGCTCCTGAACCCGGCCTGGGCCCAGAGGTGGCTCACCGCGAGCGCGACCGCGTCGGCGTCGATGACTTCGGAGTCACGGGCGGCTCCGGCGGGCAGCAGCACCTCGCCGGCTGCGACCAGGGACGGGTTCCGCCGTCCGGTCACCTCGACCGCGCGGATGCTCTCCTCGGCTATCTCCATCCCGATGATGCTGCGAGCCATGTGGCTCATCCCTTCGTTAGGACCAGGCCGCTCAAGGCGGCATAGGAGTACCACAGCTGTTCGCCGAACCAGATGCCCACCCAGGCGCCCGCCAGGAGCCAGGGACCGAACGGCAGCGCACTGCGACGGGTGGCTCGCCCGCTGGCCATCAGCGCCACCGCGAAACCACCGCCGAGCAGGAAGCCCGCCAGCCAGCCGACGGCGAGGGGGCCCCACCCGATCCAGCCCAGGTGGAGTCCGGCCAGCCCGGCCAGCTTCACGTCCCCGCCCCCCATGCCGTCGGGACGGACCAGGCGGATCAGCCAGTACGCGGCGTACATAGCTGCCATGCCGAGCACCGCCCGGAGCAGTGCCGACCAGTCGCCCCCGAACACGCAGGCCAGGCCCAGCAGCACCAGCCCGACGCCGTAGCTCGGCAGCACGATGACATTGGGTAGCCGCCGGGTGTCCAGGTCGACCATCACCAGTACGGAACTGACCACGGCGAACCAGGCGAAGGCCGTCCAGACCAGCACCCCGGGTACCCCCGAGATCCCCAGCACCGCTGGCACGTACCAGGCCAGGACTGCCAGGGCGACAGCGTTGACGGCTTCGACTGCCGGATAGCGGATCGGGATCGGCGCCGCGCACGCTGCGCAGCGTCCGCGCAGCAGCAGCCAGCTGAGCAGCGGCACATTCTGCCAGGGCCTGATCGGCACCCCGCACGACGGGCAGCCGCTGGGGCGGAGCAGCGAGATTCCCGCCGGCACGCGGTAGGCGACGACGTTGGCGAACGACCCGAACGCCAACCCGAGCAGCCCGGCGAACACCACGAGCAGGGAGTTCATGAGACCTCCCGCTGCGACAGCCTGGTCACGCTGAAGGTTCCCGAGGGGGTGGTCGACTCGGAGGCCTCGAAGAGCTCGATCGGGAACTCGACCGGAGCTGCCTTGATGTCCCCCGGTGACCCGCTGTCGAAGTCGATCCACCGTGAGTACATCGATCCGGTGAACGTGCTGTAGTAGTAGGTGATGTCATCCGGGGTGTAGAGCACGGTCGGGACGCCGACGTTGGTCGAGTAGAGATCGATCTCACCATTGCCGGGGTTGATGTTGGCGTACTTCTTCACCGCTTGCCCATCCGAGGGGACGATGAACCACAGGTTCGGGTCGGTCCCGCTGGCCGGCTTGAAGGTGATGTTCTGCAGGTCGATCTCGGAAGTCACCACGGCGACGTCGGCCTGGATCGTGACCGTGGTGGTCCAGCCGGGGTGCTCGTCCAGCCCGCCGATGCAGTTCGTCGCGTCCAGCACCGTCGGTGTCGTGAAGGTTCCCAGGTGGGTCGCCCAATCCCTGGCCGAGCACAACTTGCTGTTCTTGGGCAGCACCTCAACCGTGTAGCCGGGCCAGTCGGAGCTGGCATAGCCGTAGTCCTGCCAGGTGGGGACGGTCGGTCTCGTCGGGGTGACGACCTCGACCTCCGGCGGGCTCAGCGACACCGTCGGGGCGCTGGGCGCGTCCGGCTCCGCCGGGGCGGACTCGCGGGTCACCGTGCCGCCGACCCGGGTGCTCGCATCGCCCGGGGTCAGGCTCTTCGATGCCGGCAGGGTCAGGTTGCCGCCGACGCTCCCGGCGGGGAGGTAGACATCGCCGCCGGCCTTGAGGTGGCCGACGACCCTTCCGTAGATGCTGTCGGTGGCCGTGCCAGAACTGGTCACGTTCGCACCGACGCTGCCGTTCCAGTCGATTCGGACGGTGCCGGCGACCTTGAGGCTCCCCCCGACACCGCCGTAGACCGAGGTGAGGCCGGTGCCGGCCGCGACCACCGAGCCGCCGACGGTGCCGCCGTGGTCGACGTTGACGGTTCCTCGCACCCGGAGATCCCCGCTGATCCTGCCCCGGACCGTTGTGGTGCCGGTTCCGGCGCTGGTGTCGCCCACGACCTTGCCGCTGTAGTCGATCAGGACTGCGCCGGTGGCGTCGAGACCACCGCGCACCGTGCCGTAGATCTCGGTCCGGCTGGTTCCGGCGGCGACGACATCCCCGGTGACCTCGCTGTTGTAGTCGGTCGTCACCGGTCCGACCGCGGTCACGTCCTTGCCGACGGTGCCGTGGATCCAGGTCCGGCCGGTGCCCGCAGCGGTGACGAAGCCTTCGATCCTCGAACTGTCGCCGGTGAGCACGTAGGAACCCGAAATGACGTTCCCGGTGACCGTGCCCTCGATGTCGCTGTAGCTGGTCGAGGTCAGGTTGCCGCCGACGGAGGTGCCACTGTCGAGGTTGGCGTAGGCGGCCGTGCTCAGGTCGCCGCCGACCGAACTGTTGCTGTTCAGGTCCACATAGCCGGCACTGGTGAGGTTACCCACGACCGAAGCGCCGCTGCCGAGGTAGACCCGCCCGACGGCGGTTACATCCTTGCCGACCGAGCTGCCGCTGTAGATCGTGGCCGTCCCGCCGGAGACCAGGTTGCCACCGACCGAGCTGACGCTGTTCAGGACGGCAGGTCCGCCGGAGGTGAGGTCGAGCCCGACCGAGCTTCCCGAGTAGAGGGTGGCGTCTCCCCTGGCCTTCACCCAACCGGAGACCGCGCAGCCGCTGTGGGCGTAGAAGTCGTCCTGGGTCACCACGTTCGCGAACATCGCGCTGTCGCAGTGCAGGTCGCCGGAGGCAACGATCACCTTCGCCCGGTCCGACGTTGTCGACGTCACCTTGTTCGGCTCGTACATGGTGGTCCCGGAGAACACGATGAGCTGCCCGACCTTGGCCTCGAAGCTCTGGGCGGTCGTGTAGGCGTAGACGGCCTGGACCTTGGCCTGGTGTCCGTCCTCCGCGCTGCCGGTGGAAAGGAAGGTGACCTCGTCGGGGCCGGCGGTGCAGGTGGCTGAGTAGACCGGTGCCGTCGCCGAGGAGACCGTCCCGGTGCAGGCCTCGGCCTTCCGGAACGACGCCAGGGCAGCGGCGACCCCGGCATCCGCAGCCGCCCGGGCCTGCGAGGCGCTCCGGCCGGAGACCAGGGTGGAGCTGGTGTTGGTCACGATGGCGGCAGTGGTCAGCGCGAACATGGTGAGCACGACCATCATCACCAGCACCGACACCAGGGCCGAGCCTCGCTCGTCGCGCGCGCCTGGTCTCACCAACATGATTCCGGGCTCCCGGTGCCGAAGGAGTTGGCGGTGACGGTTCCGGCTACCGGTACCGTGACGCCGCCGGAGGTGAACGCCAGCGAGTAGCTGACCTGGCCGGGGCCGCCGGTGAAGGCGGCACCGCCGCCCAGCCGTCCGCTGGCCCCGGTGGCCAGCACTGCCCAGCTGGAGTAGTCGGTGGTGGTGATCGCCGCGGCCGCAGCCTTGTAGACCAGCTTGTTGTCGGCGGTCAGTGCCCAGGTCACACACTGCCAGCCGGTGCCACCGCTGGCCACGCGCGCCTTCAGGACAGCGCCGGTCGCGGAGACACTGCTCGCGTTCCGGACCGCGGTCTGGAGGGAGTTGCTGACCACCTGGGCGGCACCGGTCGCGGCGTCCCTGCCGCCGGTGGCCGCCTGGGTCTTGAAGCCGACGTAGAACATGCCGCCGAGGATGCTGAGCACCAGCGCGGTCAGGGCCGAGTAGATGATCACCTCGACCATCGAGATGCCGGTCTCGTCGCCGGTCCGGGTCGACTGCGCGCTCATGGCGCTGCCACCAGGATCGCCGAGTTCAGGATGATCGAGGCCGTTGTGGAGCCGGGGCGAAACGCTCGCACGGTCACCGTCACTGTCGCCGGGTAGCTGCCCGGGCAGCTGCCGACCGTGATCGACGCGGTGGCGCCGCTGCCTGAGGAGTCCGCGATTCCGGTGGCTGCCGCGGCTGCCACTGCTGCGCAGGAGTTGTCGGAGGAGTTGGGGAAGGTGGCCTCCAGCGTGGCCAGCTGCGTGTTCGCAAGGCTGGTGACGGCGACCAGGTCGCGGTTGATGGCGCTGGCCTTGACCGCGCCGAACAGCAGCGGCAGTACCGCCACGGACATGATGGCGAACAGGAACATCGCGACCACGATCTCGACAAGGCTGACGCCGGCCTGCCCGTCCCGGAGGGGCTCGGGGGGTTCGGGACGGATGTCCATCGCAGTCACCTCCTCAGGGGGGCGCGCACCGCTGGGACCAGAGCGCGGCTCCGGCCCCAGCGGGTTGGAGACTTCAGCAGCCGGGCCCGGAGGTGGCCTTCGCCGCGGCGTCACCGGTGTAAGCAGCCCACACGCAGACCCCGTCAATGGTGGTCGGTGCGGTGCCGTTCGTGCCGACGACATTGCCCCAGCCGACCGTGATGTTGGCATCGCCACTCTCGATCAGGGTCGCGGGGCTGGCCTGCGCGAGCAGCGCGGTGGCCTGCGTGGCCCCGTTGGCGGCGACGGCCTTGGCAGCGTTGAGCCGCGCGGTGCCCTGGATGTTGCCGAAGACCGGGATCGCGATGGCGACCAGGACGCCGAGGATGGCGACCACAACGATCAGTTCGATCAGCGAGAAGCCACCCTCGCCCTCTTCGCGACGAGCCCGCATCCGGGCCACCTGACGTGTGATTGCGTGCAGCATGATTGTCTCCCCATGGGGTTGTAGGTGTGAGGTGAGCCACGGCGATTGCCTTATGGGGGGTGCTAACCACTGTGTTCGATGCTGATACTAGCATTGCCGCGACCATATATGGCGCTAATCGCTGAAATTTGTTGATTCTTAACAAGCGCACATCAAGCCTAGTCAGGGCCATCTTGAGAGCAAACGGTCAGGTCCCCTAAAGGGGGACAGTCGCGGCTGCATTTGAAATGCCCGCGCTTGGCAAAGAACCACCACTGCAAATGTCACCCAAAAGGGGGACGGTCGACCCCACCTGGTATCACCGGATTGGTCGGAGGGTGAGGCGCTGCTCTCCTCCTCCGGCAACACAACGAAGCGGTCGACCCTCGTTGGGTTCGACCGCTTCGGTATTCGGTGTTGGTGACTCGCCGTCGGGTGCCGGTCGGGTGGCGGGCGCTCAGTCCATCTCGTACACGCGCAACGAGTTCGTCTGGCGGGAGTGCCGCCCGGGGTTGCCCGCGACGATGACCACCCGGTCGCCGTGCTCAACCAGGCCGGTCTCGGTGAGGGCTGTCTGCACAGAGTCGACCATGGCGTCGGTGTTGGTGTACTCCGGCGTCACGTAGGACTGCACTCCCCAGCACAGGGTGAGCTCCTGGGCGGTCTTCGGCAGCGGCGTGAAGGCCATGATCGGCACCTCCGACCGCAACCGGGCGAGCCGGTGCGGCGTGTCCCCCGAGATCGTGAAGGCCGCCAGGTACTTGGCGTCCACCCGCTCGGCCACCTCGATCGCAGCCTTCGAGATCACACCGGAGGTGGTGTGCGGGTTCCAGGCCAGGCCGC
>JADLEH010000203.1 GCA_020846255.1 Propionibacteriaceae bacterium | reverse complement strand
GTCACGGGAGTGGTTCGAAATCCAGCGAGACCGAGTTGATGCACCACCGCTGGTCGGTGGGGACGTCATAGCCCTCGCCCTCGAAGACGTGGCCGAGGTGGGAGTCGCAGGCTGCGCACCGCACCTCGGTGCGCGGATGCATGGGCAGGCTGTTGTCAGTCAGCAGCCGGACGCGGTCGGCTGCAGCCGCCGTGTAGAAGGACGGCCAGCCGCAGTGCGAGGCGAACTTGTGCTCGCTTCGGAACAGTTCCGTCCCGCAGGCCCGGCAGCGATAGATGCCGGCTGCGGTGGTGTCGGTGTACTCGCCGGTGAAGGGCGCCTCGGTGCCGGCTTCCCGCAGCACCCGGTACTCCAGCGGGCTCAACTGCGCCCGCCATTCCTCCGGCGTCTTGATGACCTTGAGTTCCATGCGACCTCCTTGGGCTCGGCCCCCAAGCTTAGGCGCACCTAACCGGCGCGTAGCCTGTGCGCATGGCTACAGCAGGCGTGGAACTGGAGGTGGGGGGCCGGGCGGTGCGGGTCTCCAGCCCCGACAAGCCCTACTTCGCCGAGCTCGGACTGTCGAAGCTTGGCGTGGTGGACTACTTCCGCAGCGTCGGGGACGGCATCCTGGCCGCACTGCGGAACCGTCCCACAGCCATGGAGCGCTGGCCGGGCGGGGTGCGGGACGACGTGGTGGTCGCGACCAGGGCGGACGGCAAGGGCGAGGCGTTCTACCAGAAGCGGGCGCCGGCGAACACCCCGGAGTGGGTGCAGACCGCAGAGGTGAGGTTCCCGTCAGGGCGCACGGCTGTGGAGGTGGCGCCCGCCGACCTGGCCTCGATCGTCTGGATGGTGAACCTCGGCACGGTCCGGTTCCATCCCTGGCCGGTGCGGGCCGCCGACACCGAGTCGGTCGACCAGCTGCGGATCGACCTGGATCCCCAGCCGGGGGTGACCTTCGACATGGCGGTGGCCGCTGCCATCGAGTTGCGCGAGGTGCTGGCCGATGCCGGCCTGACCGGTTTCTGCAAGACCAGTGGCGGGCGCGGCGTGCACGTGTTCGCCCCGATCCGCGGGGCCGACTTCATCGAGGCCCGGCACGCGACGATCGCAATCGGCCGGGAGCTGGCCCGCAGGATGCCGACGCAGGTGACGGTGAACTGGTGGAAGGAGGAGCGGGGTGAGCGGGTGTTCGTCGACTTCAACCAGATGGCGCGGGACCGGCTGATGACCTCGGCCTACTCGATCCGCCCTACCCCCCGCGGCCTGGTGTCCGCGCCGCTGGAGTGGGCCGAGCTGCCGTCCGTCCAGCCGACCGACTTCACGGTGTTGACCATGCCGGGCAGGTTCGCCGAGGTCGGGGACCCGTGGGCGGCGATGGAGGCCACCGAGCCCGGCGACCTGCGGACCGCGCTGGACTGGTACGACCGGGACGCGGCGGCCGGTGAGGGTGAGCTGCCCTACCCACCGGAGTACCCGAAGATGCCGGGGGAGCCACCGCGGGTGCAGCCGAGCAAGTTGAACCCGGCCAACTGGCCGGGCCGGGAGGCCTAGGAGCTGTCGGCCAGCACCTCGGCCAGGTCGTAGCTGACGACCTCCTCGAGCTGGGTGAAGGTGCACGAATCGGGGTCGCGGTCGGGACGCCAGCGCCGGAACTGCGCGGTGTGCCGGAACCGGGTGCCCTCCATGTGCTCGTAGCCCACCGTGCAGACCAGCAGCGGCCAGATCAGGTGGGTTTCCTTGAGCTCGGTGCTCCAGCGGCTGATCGCGCCCGGGCGGCGGCCCTCGATCTCGAAGGCCGACCAGGGGTGCTCGCCCGGCCCGGCGGGCAGCGTCACCGGCTGGAACTGCGCTGCCAGTTCGGCTCGCCTGGACTCGGCGAAGGCTGCTGCGACCCCGACGAAGTGCAGCACCCCCGCCGCGTCGTAGAGGCCCAGCTGCAGCGATCCGAGCAGCGGCCGCTGCGGGGTGGAGTTCTTGTGGAACCGGTAGCCGGCCACCACGACATCGGCCTCGCGGGCGTGCTTGATCTTGACCATGGTCCGCTGCCCCGGCTGGTAGGTGCCGTCGAGCCGCTTGGCGACGACCCCGTCCAGGCCGGCGCCCTCGAACTTGGTGAACCAGACCCGCGCGACCTCAAGGTCGTGGGTGATCGGGGTCAGGTGGATCGGCGGGTCGCTGTGCTGCAGTGCCTGCTCCAGCAGGTGCCGCCGTTCGACGAAGGGGAGCTCCAGCAGCGACCGGTCGTCAAGGGCGAGGATGTCCCAGCAGACCAGCGAGGCCGGGGTGCTTGCGGAGAGCAGGTCGATTCGCTTCTGTGCCGGATGGATGCGTTCGGACAGCTGCCCGAAGTCGAGCCGGTCCCCGGCGACCACCACGAGTTCGCCGTCGAGGACGCAGCGCGGTGGCACGTTCTCGAGGACAGCCCGGATCACCTCGGGGAAGTAGACCGACAGGTCGCGCCCGTTCCGGCTGATCAGCTGCACCTCGTCGTTGTCCCGGAAGACCAGGCAACGGAAGCCGTCCCACTTGGGTTCGTAGGCCATCCCCGGCGGGATGTCGGCCTGGGAGCGGGCCAGCATGGGCTCCAGCGGTGGGCGCAGTGGCAACGACATTTGCCCATCTTCGCACCATTGCCGCGCAGCCCGGTCCAGACTGGGTCAATGACTTCAGCGAAGAAGAAGGCGAAGAAGGCCGCACCAGACTCGGCGCCATTGTCCGAACTGCTCCGGCTCCCGTTGGGCAAGGTCTCCCTGGCCGACCTCGATCCGGGGGCGACGCCGGGGTATCCGGGCAAGGGCAAGGATGACGCCCCGAAGCTGACCGCCGACCTCGGCCCGCAGCTCTCCGACCTCCAGGAGATGCTGTTCGCCGCCGGCCGGACCGACCCGGAGACCGCGCCGCGGGTGCTGGTGGTGCTGCAGGGCATGGACACCTCCGGCAAGGGCGGTGTGATCCGCCATGCAATCGGGATGGTCGACCCACAGGGCATCGACCTCACCTCGTTCAAGGCCCCGACGCCGGAGGAACGCCGGCACAACTACCTGTGGCGGATCCGCAAGGCCCTCCCGACCGCGGGGAAGATCGGCATCTTCGACCGTTCGCAGTACGAGGACGTCCTGGTCGTGCGCGTGGAGAACCTGGTCGGGGAGGAGGTCTGGAGCAAGCGCTACGAGGAGATCAACAAGTTCGAGGCCGGCCTGGCGGCGAACGGCACCAGGATCATCAAGTGCATGCTGAACGTGTCCTTCGCCGAGCAGAAGGCCCGTCTGGCCCAGCGGCTCGAGGACCCAACCAAGTACTGGAAGTACAACCCGGCCGATGTGGACGCCCGGGACAAGTGGCCTGCCTACATGAAGGCGTACGAGGCGGCGTTGGAGAAGTGCAACACCGAGGCTGCGCCCTGGTACGTGATCCCGGCAGACCGCAAGTGGTACCGCAACTGGGCCGTTGCCGAACTGCTGCGCGAGACGCTTGCCGGGATGGGCCTGAACTGGCCGCCGGCCGAGTTCGACATCGCGGTGGAGAAGCGGCGGGTGGCCGCGTCCTGAGGGCTAGGCGCCGACGACGCTGAGGTGCCGGACCGGTTCGGCCAGCTCGTCGGCGCCGAAGTCCAGCAGGTCCATGGCCGCGAAGGCGTAACGGGCCAACACGAGGTCGAGCACTTCGCGGGCAGCCCCGATGGGCTCGCTGACGGAGACTGCGCCGTAGCGGTAGGCGAGGTCTGACTGGGTGTGGTACGACTCGTCGGCGCTGAGGAAGAAGGAGCCGACCGCGATGTGCCGGCGGCCCTGGGCGCGCAGGCCCATGATCGCCTGGGCCACCGAGGGTCCGGACTCGTCAGCAACGGCTGTGAGGCAGGGCAGTCGGTGGTGCGTCGACCACTGGCGGGCCCGGCGGGCCAGGAGCGCGCTGCCGCGGACGTCGCCGGTGCAGGAAGCGGAGAGCACCAGCCCGTCGAGCTCGAGGCAGCGGGCCTGGCTGAGTGCGCTGCGGAGGCGCTGGTCGAGGATCGTGAGCAGGCTGAGCTCCGGCCCGATCGGCCGGGACAGCGTGAACCGCAGGTCCGGGTAGTCGGCGCGGGAGCGGTGGAGCAGATCGGTCATCGACGGATCGCACTCGACAGCGTGGGTGAGTTGCAGCGGGACGAGGACGACCTCGGTGTTGCCGGCTGAGGCGAGCTGGTCGATGACCTGCTTGGCGGTGGGCGGGTTCTGCTGCAGGAAGGCTCCGTGGATGGTCATCTCCGGACGCAACTCCTGCAGTCCCTTGACGAGCTGGTGGGTCACCTGGGCGACCAACGGGTCGGAGCTACCGCGAGCCACCATCACAAGTGCTGGGGCGGTCATGGGCATGCCTTCCTGTGCGAAGGAGCCGGCTCCATTGCCGTACTGATAGCGATAACTCTGGCCGTTATCAAGTCGTGACGCAATTCTGCCTACCGGATGATGAGACCACTGTCCACATATTGGGATGACAGGTTACCGCCCGGTTACAGCGGTTCCGAAGCCCGCCGGAACGATTGGAGTCGTCCCGGATGATGGGAATTGTCGTCCCAGGATTCGGGATGATGAGAGCGGGTGGTGGGCGATACTGGGTTCGAACCAGTGACCTCTTCGGTGTGAACGAAGCGCGCTACCACTGCGCCAATCGCCCGCGGAGACCAACCATAGCCGAGAGGCGGCGGGGCCGTCACATCGAACCCCGCGGAGGGCTAGGGTCGGCCGCAGGCGAAGAGGAGGCGTGGGTGGACCCGGCTGCGGAGGTTGGATCAGGTGCGGTGAGAGCGACCACGGAGAGGGGCCCGGTCTGGCTGACCGGGGTCGGCTTCAAGGTGGGGTTGGGAATGGCCAACCTGGGGTTCTACGTTGCCAGCATCGGCGTCGTGGTGGTGCTGCTGGCCCCAGACCTCGGGCTGCAGGTGGAGCAGGTCGCCTGGCTCGGATCAGTCTTCGGCTACGGGTTGATCGCGATGGCCATCGCCGGACCCTACCTGCTGCGGCTCGGCGCCAATCGGGTGCTGGCCCTCGCTGCGGCCAGCCTCGGTCTCGGCAGCCTGCTGCTCGCGTTCCCGGCCGGGGCAGCGGTCGCCTACGCGGGAGCCGTCCTGCAGGGCCTGGGAGCAGCCGGCGTGGTTCTGGTGGCGCCGAAGTTCCTGCACGGTCCGGGCGCGGAGGCCAGACTCACCCGGGTCAACGCCGCAGCCAGTGTGGCCGGCGTCGCCGCGCCGTTGCTGCTCGGCGTGGCCGCCATCACCGGACTGGGTGGCCGGCTTCCGCTGCTGCTCATCGCTGCCTGCATGGTGCTCCTGGTGGTGGCGGCCCTGCGCTCCGGGCCCGAGCAGCAGCCGGGGGAGTCATCTCCGGAAGGGGGGCCGCAGCGGGTCTCCCGCGGCCTGGTGCTGCGGCGCTGGCTGGCCCTCGTGTGCGCGGTCTCGGTGGAGTTCTCCTTCGTGGTGTGGGGTGTGGTTCGGCTGACCCAGACCGGCCTGGACGCCGGGTCGGCTGCCGTGGTCGGGGCGTCCTTCCCGATCGGGATGGCGCTGGGTCGCGTCGTCGGCTCCCGGATGATCGCCCGCCTTCCGATGGTTGCCGTCGGTTCGGGCCTGATGCTGGCGGGAACTCTGCTGGTCGTGCTCACCGAGAGCTGGCCGCTGGTCGGCGCCGGGCAACTGCTGGCCGGGTTCGGTGTCGCCACCCTGTACCCGATCACGCTCGCCAGGCTGATGGGCTCGCCAGGCCTGAAGCCCGAGCTCGGGGCCTCTCTCGGAGTGCTCGCCTCCGGAACTGCGATAACGGTTGCCCCGACCGTGCTGGCGCTGCTGGCGACGGTTGTGGACCTCCGACTCGCCTTCCTCGTCCCGGTGCCCTTGCTGCTGGCCCTGTTGTTCCTGCACAACGGGCGGCGACCGCTGGCGTCCTGACCCCTGAGGCATCCGGCCCGCTCGTTTTGCGGGCGGGTGCGGGGCTGGGTATGGTTGCTCTCGCACTCGCCCCGGTAACGGTGTGGGGGCGCGCGGACGTGGCTCAGTTGGTAGAGCATCACCTTGCCAAGGTGAGGGTCGCGGGTTCGAATCCCGTCGTCCGCTCGGAGAAGGTCTCAAGGTTCGGCAGCGAGACCGGCTCTAGCCGGTGGAGTGGCCGAGAGGCGAGGCAACGGACTGCAAATCCGTGTACACGGGTTCAAATCCCGTCTCCACCTCGGGCGGCTGGCGCAGCGGTAGCGCGCTTCCCTGACACGGAAGAGGTCACTGGTTCGATCCCAGTGTCGCCCACGAG
>JADLEH010000202.1 GCA_020846255.1 Propionibacteriaceae bacterium | reverse complement strand
TGGTCAACACGTAGGCGGCCGTTGCCGCCAGGACGGCGATGACGGGGGCGTCCATCCGGGTGGTGATCGCCTGCCAGGTGGTCGCGTAGATGATCCCGGCGAAGATCGATCTGGTCCCGATCCTTGCCCCGAGCAGGGCGTCCCTGCGTCCGATCGCCGCCCCGACGGTCAGTCCGACCAACCAGACCAGTAGCGCTGTCAGCATGTCCGAGCTCGGGAGTGCAATGCCGAGGAGGGCCGCCTCGATGCCGATCGACATGCGCTCGTCCACGGCGGAGATCCGGATCCGGAAGGCCTGGGAGCCGGCCGCGCAGGCGGCGAGGAAGCTGGCCTCCACCCAGTAGTCGGCGATGGCGTAGGGGTTGCGGCTGGCGAGCAGGATGACGAAGACGACCAGGATCGCAACCTCGCCGTAGGCGTAGGCGGTGCCGACCCTCGTGGCGGTACCCGGTCTGGATTCCGTTTCGATCACCTGCCCAAGATCAGTCGCGCCAGGACGACTGGGGCGAGGCGCTCAGGCTAGCCGATGGGGGTCGCCGCGGCTGGGGTCTGGACCGGGCCGCGATTGTCGGGCTTGGCCGGCCACCCTAGACTCCCTTCCGAGGGGAGTACTTCTCAAGCCACTTGTGGTCAGTCCGGGCGCGTCATCGTGCCCCCGCAGGTGCACCGGATCACGGTGAAGGAGACCTCACAGACCAAGACTGTGACGGAGACCCCAGATGCCCCAGCCAGCCCAAGAGATCGCGATCGGCTCCCCGGAGCTGTGGGCGATCAGCCTCGCAGCCGTCGTGGCACTGTTCGTGCTCGACTTCCTGATCACCCGGAAGCCGCACGAGGTCTCGATGAAGGAGGCCCTCGGCTGGTCGGCCTTCTACATCGCCCTGCCGCTGGCGTTCGGGGTCTGGATCTGGCAGGCGTTCGGCTCCCAGCGCGGCATCGAGTTCTACGCCGGCTACCTGGTCGAGAAGTCGCTCAGCGTCGACAACCTGTTCGTGTTCATGCTCCTGCTGAGCTCGTTCGCCGTGCCGCGGGAACTCCAGCAGCGGGTGCTGCTGATCGGGGTCGCCGGCGCCCTGGTGCTGCGCGGCGTGTTCATCGCCCTCGGCGCAGCGATGCTGGCCAGCTTCTCCTGGACGTTCCTGCTGTTCGGCCTGATCCTGCTGGCGACGGCGGTGAAGGTCCTGCGGGACACGCTCAATCCCGCCGAGCACGAGATCCACCCCAACGACCTGCGGATCGTGAAGCTGGCGCGTCGCTTCTGGCCGGTCTCCGACGGTTACCGCGGGTCGCACATGACGATCGTCGAGAACGGCAGGCGGGCCATCACCCCGCTGGCTCTTGCGACGCTGGCGATCCTCGCCACCGACGTGGTGTTCGCCGTCGACTCGGTGCCGGCCGTGTACGGCATCACCGGCGACGCCTACCTGGTCTTCGTCACCAATGCCTTCGCCCTGCTCGGCCTGCGGGCGCTCTACTTCGTCCTTGAGGGTGCGCTCGGGGCGCTGGTCCACCTCGGCTACGGCCTCGCCGCGATCCTCGCCTTCATCGGGGCGAAGCTCGTCCTGCACTGGGGGCACGGCATCTGGAGCTGGGTGCCGGAGGTCGAGACCGTGTTCTCGCTCCTGGTCATCGTCGGCATCCTCGCGATCGTGATCACCACCAGCCTGGTCTCGAACCGGCGGAGGGCTGCCGCGGAGCGGGTCAGCGAGTAGCTGGCGCGCCAGGGGCCGGCAGCCGGAGTTCCCCTTCGGTCGCCTGCGGTTCGGCCGCCGGCGCCGGCGGGGCCGGTTCCAGGGCCGGCGGCTCGCCCGGCGCCACCCCGGGGCTCGCCCGATCGGGGGCGCCCGTTGCCGCGGCCCGTTCACGCTCGATGAACGTGGCGAGCTCGTTGATCGTCGTCATGATCGGGGAGGGGAAGACCACCGTGGTGTTCTTGTCGACCCCGATCTCGACGAGGCTCTGCAGGTTGCGCAACTGCAGCGCGAGCGGGTGGGCCATCATGATGTCGGAGGCCTCGCCGAGCGCTGCCGCCGCGCGGAACTCCCCGTCGGCGTTGATGATCTTGGCCCGCTTCTCCCGCTCCGCCTCTGCCTGCTTCGCCATCGCGCGCTTCATGCTGTCGGGCAGCTGGATGTCCTTGAGCTCCACCAGCGTCACCTCCACCCCCCAGTCGAGCGTGGTCATGTCGAGGATCTCGCGGATGTCGAGGTTGATCCGGTCGGTCTCCGAGAGCGTCTCGTCGAGGGTGTGCTGCCCGACGACCTTGCGCAGGGTGGTCTGCGCGATCTGGTCGATCGCCGCGCGGACGTTCTCGATGGCCAGCACCGACTTCACGGCGTCGATCACCCGGAAGTAGGCGACGGCCGAGACGTCGACGCTCACGTTGTCCTGGGTGATGATGCCCTGGGACTGGATCGGCATGGTCACGATCCGGAGCGAGACCCGGTGGAGCACGTCGACGAGGGGGATGATGAACCGCAGGCCCGGTTCCACCGCTCCGGTGACCCGGCCGAGCCGGAACAGGACGCCCAGCTCGTACTGCTTGACGATCCGCAGCGAGAGGCTCAACAGGACCAGGGCCACCACACCTGCAGCCAGAAATTCGAACATCGCGATTTCCCATCAGTCGGGCTGCGATTCGGGTCGCGAAACCCGGCCTGGATCGCACCTGGAGTCTAGCTCGGCGCCCGCCCGCCGGTGGGCGGGACGACGGCTTCGGCGGGGATGACCCGGGGGGTTGTCCAGCGCCCACCGTCCGTGGTCGGATGGCAGGAGCGAGCGGAAGGAAGAGCAGTCATGGAGTACCGACTTCTTGGACGCAGTGGCCTGGCCGTTTCCCGGCTGTGCCTTGGCACGATGACCTTCGGGTCGGAGACCGACCGTGCCGGGGCCTTCGACCAGCTGGACACCTTCGTCGCGGCCGGCGGCAGCTTCATCGACACCGCTGATGTCTACTCAAAGGGCGTCTCGGAGGAGATCATCGGCGCCTGGCTGGCCGACCGGCCCGGGGTTCGCGACCAGCTGGTCATCGCCACCAAGGGCCGGTTCCCGATGGCTGCCCACGCCAACGGTGCCGGCCTGTCCCGCCGGCACCTTGGCGATGCGCTGAACGCCAGCCTGCGGCGGCTCGGCGTCGAGACCGTCGACCTGTACCAGATGCACTCCTGGGATCCGCTGACGCCGATCGAGGAGTACCTGCGGTTCATCGACGACGCGGTCAGCGCGGGCAAGGTGCACTACTTCGGCCTGTCCAACTTCACCGGCTGGCAGCTGACCGCGGTGGCCGAGCGGGCTCGGGCCCATGGCTGGACGGCGCCGGTCTCACTCCAGCCGCAGTACAACCTGCTCACCCGCTACATCGAGCTGGAGATCACGGCTGCCGCCGGTGAGTACGGGCTCGGCCTGATCCCGTGGAGCCCGCTGGCCGGCGGCTGGCTCACCGGCAAGTACTCCCGCGACCAGTTGCCCACCGGAGCCACCCGGCTGGGGGAGAACCCGGCCCGGGGCATGGAGGGCTACGACCGGCGGAACACCGGACGGACCTGGGCTGTGCTCGACGTGGTGCGGGAACTGGCAGCGGAGACCGGGCTCAGCATGGCCCAGGTCTCGCTGGCCTGGCTGGCCGACCGCCCGCTGGTGACGGCGCCGATCGTCGGCGCCAGGACCACCGAACAGCTGCAGGGTTCCCTCGCCGTTGCAGAGGTGCACCTCGATCCGGCGCTCACCGCCCGGCTGGACGAGGTCTCCCGGCCGGAACTCCCCGACTACCCCTACGGCGCGATGGGCACCGACCAGCGCAGCCGTGTCCTGCCGTCGCCGGCAGGTGGCTGAGCCCCCGCCGAGCTGCTGGGCCCTGTCGGCCGGAGCCGGCCGGCTCAGCCCAGCTGGGTGATCCGGACGGCTGCCAGCGCCAGCATGACGACCGTGAGTCCGACCAGCCCGAGCAACTGCACCCTGGGGCGGTTCGGCTTCGGGGCGTAGACGATGATCAGGGCTGCGGCCAGGCCACCGAGCAGGCCACCGAGGTGGCCCTGCCAGGAGATGCTGCCGGGGCCCACGAACGTGTAGACGACGTTGATCCCCAGCCAGATCAGCACATTGCGCACGTCGCCGTGGACCTTGTAGGCCAGCACCAGCAGGGCACCGATCAGGCCGAAGACTGCGCCGGAGGCCCCGACGGTGGAGGTCTGGGGCGCGGACAGCCACAGCACCGCCACCGAGCCGGCCAGCGCGGAGAGCAGGTAGACGGCCAGGAACCGGACCCGGCCGAGCGCGGCCTCGAGGCTCGGCCCGAGGAACCAGAGGGCGAGCATGTTCATGCCGATGTGCAGGATCTCCACGTGGGTGAAGGCGCTGGTGAGCAACTGCCACACGGCGCCGTCGGCCACGCCGGGCTCCCAGCGGCCGTCCCCGATGGCCCGGCAGGCCTCGCCGCCGAGCCGCGGGTAGATGCCGTTGGGGTCGGCGACGGAGTAGCACAACCCGACCGGCTTCAGGGCCAGGGCGTCGCCGAGTCGGCTGAAGACGCCCCCCGTGACGGTGATCGCCAGCCAGACCAGGGCGTTCAGCCCGATCAGGACGAAGGTGGTCAGGGACGCGTTGGCCGAGCGCCGGCCGCCGTAGGGGCCGTCGTTCTGCCGGGTCTGCCTGGCGCCGGTGGCGACGCACTCGGGGCACTGGAACCCGACTGCTGCGCTGATCATGCAATCCCCGCAGATCGGGCGGCCGCAGCGCTGGCACCGGATGTAGGTGGGCCGGTCGGGGTGGCGGTAGCAGGGATGGGCCACCGGCGGCTGCGGCTGGGTCATGGCGCCACGTTACCGGCTGGCGATGGTGCGCTCAGGCCTGCCGCCGGTCCTGCGCAATTACCTACGCAACAGTAACTTACGCTACCGTAAGCTATCGAAACCTTAACCAGCGGAGTTCCGGTGCCCCAGCCGAAGCCGCCAGTCGTGATCCAGGGCGGCATGGGGATCGCCGTTTCCTCCTGGCAACTCGCACGCGAGGTCTCCCTCCGCGGACAACTCGGCGTCGTGTCCGGCACAGCCCTCGACGGCGT
Organism: Propionibacteriaceae bacterium; assembly: GCA_020846255.1. Taxonomy (GTDB): domain Bacteria; phylum Actinomycetota; class Actinomycetes; order Propionibacteriales; family Propionibacteriaceae; genus Propionicimonas. The sequence continues at coordinate 3,486 of JADLEH010000202.1, read as the reverse complement.
GTTCGCCCGCAGGCTGCAGGACGGCGACCCGGGTGGACACCTGCTTCGCGCACTGGCGGCATTCCCGTCCAGCGCGATCGCCGACCGGGTGCGCGACCGGTACTACCTGCCCGGTGGCCGCGCCGGCCGGCCCTACCGGCCACACCCCACCCTGACCATCTCGCCCACCCGGGACGCGATCGAGCTCAGCCTCGTCGGCAACTTCGCCGAGGTCTGGCTGGCCAAGGAGGGCCACGACGGTCTCGTCGGCATCAACATGCTGGAGAAGGTGCAGACCGCCAACGCCTCGGCGATCCTCGGGGCGATGCTCGCCGACGTCGACTACGTCGTGATGGGCGCCGGCGTGCCCAGGGAGATCCCGAGGCTGCTGAACGACTACTCCGCCGGGCGCGCCGGGCAGCTCACCATCGACGTTGCCGACTCCACGCGTGCGCACATCGCCACGCTGGACCCCGTCGACTACCTCGGGGACGACCTGCCGAAGCTGCGCCGGCCAAGGTTCCTCGCGATCATCTCCCTGCACGTCCTGGCCAGCTACCTGAACCGCGACCCGGCGATCCGTCCCGACGGCTTCATCGTCGAGGGCCCGCTGGCCGGGGGCCACAGCGCCCCCCCGCGGGGCAAGGTGGTGCTGGACGAGGACGGCGACCCGGTCTACGGGCCGAAGGACGACGCCGACCTGGCCAAGATCGCCGAGATCGGCCTGCCGTTCTGGCTGGCCGGCGCCTACGCGAGCCCCGAGCGGGTGGCGGCTGCGCTGGCGGCCGGTGCAGCCGGCGTCCAGATCGGGACTCTGTTCGCGATGGCTGCCGAGTCCGGGCTCCGCCCTGACCTGAAGAGCCAGCTGCTGGCCGGCCTCGCGGAAGGGTCCCTCGTGGTCCGCAACGATCCGCTGGCCTCGCCGACCGGGTTCCCCTTCAAGGTTGCCGAACTCGCCCAGACCCTTTCGGCTCCGGCGAACTACGAGGCCAGGGAGCGGATCTGCGACCTGGGCTACCTGCGCACCCCGGCCGAGCGCCCGGACGGGAAGGTCATCTACCGGTGCGCCTCCGAACCGGCCCACATGTACCTCAAGAAGGGCGGCAAGGCCGAAGACCTCGCCGGCCGCAAGTGCCTGTGCAACGCGCTGATGGCGAACGTCGGCCACGGCCAGGTGCGACGCGACGGTTACGTCGAGGGCGCAGCGGTCACCCTCGGCCAGGACCTCGACGGTGCCCGCGAGCTGATGGGCCGCCATCCCGGCGGCTGGACGGCCGGCCAGGCCATCGACTGGCTCCTGGGTGTGGCCGCCTGACCGTTCCGGGCACGGTGTTCAACCCGGCGTCGGATAATGGCGGGGTGACTGCACCAGGCAAGCGGGTCGCCCTCGTCCTCGGCTCCGGCGGCGCGCGGGGCTACGCCCACATCGGCGCCGTTCAGGTTCTGCACGAGCGCGGCTACGAGGTCGTCGCTGTTGCCGGAACCTCGATGGGAGCGCTCGTCGGCGGCCTGATGGCGGCCGGGAAGCTCGACGAGTACACCGACTGGGTCACCGGGCTCTCCCAGCGGGACGTGATCCGGCTGCTCGACCCGACCCTCGGCGGCCCGGGAGCGATCCGGGCCGAACGGGTGCTGGCCAGGATGAGCGAGATCCTCGACGGTGCCCTGATCGAGGACCTGCCGATCCCCTACACCGCAGTGGCCACCGACATCGGGGCCCGGCGCGAGGTCTGGTTCCAGAGCGGCCCGGTGGACGTCGCCATCCGGGCCTCGATCGCCATTCCCGGCATGATCACCCCGATCATGGTGAACGGCCGGCTGCTGGTGGACGGCGCCGTGCTGAACCCCGTCCCGATGGAGCCGGTGACCGGCGCGGACGCCGACTTCACCATGGCGATCGCCCTTGCCGGCGAGAAGCCCCGCAGCTACGCCAGCCGGCCGGCGAAGGAGACCTCGGCCCAGCGCCCGCCGAACGAGTGGCTGGACCGGTTCGTGAAGAGTGCTGCCGGGGTGTGGGAGAACGATTTCGTCGCATCGATCCTTGCCCGCTTCTCCGGCTCGAACCACGAGTCCGAGCCGGAACCCGCACCGTCCCCGCCGGCCTTCGAGCCGCCACCGCCGGGGGTGCGGATCACCGACGTGACCACCATGTCGCTGGATGCGATGCAGTCGCTGATCACGAGGTTCCGGCTCGCTGCGCTGCCGCCGGACGTGCTGGTGACCGTCCCCAATGACGCAGCGAAGACCATGGACTTCCACCGGGCGGCCGAGCTGATCACGCTGGGCCGGCGACTGACCGAGGCAGCCCTCGACGATGCGTTCGGCGAGGACGAACTCGGGATGCCGGAGGTCGAACGGTCCTCGGACCTGCCGGTGAGCACAGCTGCGTCCCCGGCTGCCGACTGACCCTCAGCGCGCGCCGACGTCGTGGGCGTGGTGGACGATGTCGTGCAGGAAGTACTGGCCGAGTGTCGCAAGGGTGAACCGGGAGCCGTTGCTGCGGGTACCGGTGCGCTCCCACTCCCCGGGCTCGACGTTCGCCCAGCCGGCAGCGTTGGCCGTTGCCGCCGCCCGGAGCTCCGCCGAGACAGTGGCCGGATCCTGCTCCCAGTACCGGTCCTGGACAGCCGTGGCGTCCTGGTCCCAGTTGGGGAAGACCGGATCGTCCTCGGCGCGGATCAACTCGGCGCGCTCGGTGAAGATCCGCAGCACGTCACGCACATGGCAGGCGTACTCCAGGGGGGACCAGACCTGCGGGGCCGGGCGGTCCCCGGCCTGCGGCCGGGCCAGCACCTCGACCCAGGGTGCGGTCTCGACGAGCACCAGGCGTGGGAGTTCGGTGACTTCGACGTCGGCGGCGAAGAAGCCGCATTCGGGACAGGGCCGATCGAGGACGAACGTCCAGTCCTTGTCCTCAGGGACGGGTGCCAGCGGGGTTTCCATCGCCACAGGATAGGAGCAGGAGCACGTCTCCGGGACGGGCGGCACCATCAGCCGGCCTGGTCGGGGGCTGACCGGCAGGCCTGAAGCCGGGGTGGAGAGATCTCGGATCGCCCGGGTGCAGATCGGGATCCGTCTGCGAGGATTGTTGGTCATGGACTCCCCGAGACGTCTGACCCCCCACTGGCTCGGCTGGTTGCTGGCAGCTCCCGTCGCTGTTGCGGTGCTGCTCGGGCAGGCCGTCGTCCCCTCGGTTGCTGTTGCGCCGACCCGGATCATCAATGCAGCGGTGGCCGTTGCGCCCGCCGAGATCGGCACCGGTGCTGCGGTGGCGCCGCTGCCCGATCCGAAGATCCTGACCGCAAAGCTCAAGAGCGTCTCGACCAGCGGCATCGGGAAGGTGGGCCTCACGGTCACCACCACCGATGGGCAGGTCCTGGCCGACCGGTCCGGCAGCACGCCGCTCACGCCGGCCTCGACGATGAAGGTGCTGAGCACCATGGCAGCCCTCGACATCCTCGGCGCCGACCGGACGTTCGTCACCAGGGTGGTGGACGGCGAGGAGGG
>JADLEH010000201.1 GCA_020846255.1 Propionibacteriaceae bacterium | reverse complement strand
TCCGAGATCGCTTTGCTGGCGAAGCTCGGCGGCCCCGAGTTCGCGCTCGGCGCCGCGTCCTGGCGGGCGCGGCAGTGGTTGGGTGCACCCCCGGTCGTCGAGGGCGCCTGGGCCGACCTGGTCGCGTACGCCGCCGATCCGCGCCTCGACCCCGGCGTCACCCGGCATCCGGAGCTGGTGATCCTGCGCGGCCGGGTGGTCAGTCGCTGAGTTCGCGGGGTACGGCGATCACATCGACGAGCGCTCCGTTCCGCCAGACCGTGATCTCCACCGGTCTACCGATCGCCTCTTCCACCATCCAGCGCTGCAGGCTGGTCGAGGACCCCATCGGCTCCCCGGCGACCGCCACCACGACGTCGCCCGGGCGCAGCGCAGCGACCGCGGCCGGGCTGCCGGCCACCACCTGAACCACCCGCAGGCCGCCTCGCCGGCCGAGCTTGGCAGCCAGCGGCGGCGGCAGCGGCGACTGGCTCGCAGCCACCCCCAGCCAGGCCCGCCGCACCCGGCCCGAGGTCATCAGCGCCTCGATGATCCGTCGCGTGCTGGCGTTGATCGGCACAGCCAACCCGACCCCCACCCCGGCCACGGCTGTGTTCACCCCGACCATCCGGCCGCGACTGTCGGCCAGCACCCCACCGCTGTTGCCGGGGTTGAGGGCAGCGTCGGTCTGGATCACCTCGTCCACCACCCGGCCGCCGCGGGTCGGCAATGACCTGCCGAGGCCGGAGATGATGCCGGCGGTGACGGTGCCGGCGAGTCCGAGCGGATTGCCGAGCGCCACCACCAGTTGCCCCACCTTCAGCCCGGCGGCGTCGCCGAGGGTCACCGGCGCCGGCAGCTCACCGCGTGCCCGCAGGACGGCAAGGTCGGACAGCGGATCGCGTCCGGCGACGTCGGCGACCGTCTCGGTGCCGTCGGTGAAAGCTGCCGTCGCCTGCTCGGCGCCCTCAACGACGTGGGCGCTGGTCAGCAGGAACCCGTCAGCGGTGAGCACGCTGGCACTACCGGCGCCCTCACCGCGGCCACCCCGCACGTGCAGGCTCGCCACGCTCGGCTGCACCTGCTGGGCCACCCGCACGACGGCTGCCGAATAGGCGTCCAGGGCCTCTTCGTCGTCCATGCCCGGAGAACGCCGCAGCCGGCGCCGGTGTTCCTGACCCCACCGGGAGCCATCGGCCGACGAAGGGCCCAGCTACTGGGTGAAGCCCCACCACAGCACCACGACGTTGAGGGCGATGATGAGCCCGACCACCACCCAGTTGACCACGCGCTGCCAGGCCCGGTCGGCGAACTCGCCCATCAGCGCACGGTCTGCGGTGACAACGGCCAGCGGCGCAGCTGCCAGCGCCACCCCGAAGCTCAGCACGATCTGGCTCCAGATCAGCACCTCGGTGGCTGAGATGCCGGTCAGCAGCAGGAGGACCGCTGGGGCGATGGTGATCAGCCGGCGCAGCGTCGGCGAGACCTGCCAGACCTTCAGGTCCTTCAGGATCCTGGAACCCGCGTGGGTACCGACCACGGCCGAACCGATGCCGGAGGCCAGCAGGCCGATGGCGAAGATGGCTGCCGGCAACGCCCCGAGCTCGACACCGAAGGTTGCGTGGGCGGACTGGATGGTGTCGCCGCCGTGTCCCTGGAGTGCGACAGCGCCCAGCAGCAGCATGCCGATGTTCACCGAGCCGGAGAGCAGCAGCGCCAGGGCCACGTCCAGCCGCTGGACCTTCAGCAGCCGGCGGATCGGGCTGGTCAGCACCCCGTCGGGGCGGTGCCGGTCGATGGCCAGCGCCGAGTGCAGGTAGATGGCGTGCGGCATGACGGTCGCGCCCAGCATCGCGGCAACCAGCGGCCAGGCGTCCCGCGACGGGATGCCTGGCCAGAGCCCGGCAGCGGCCGCCGGCCAGTCCGGCGGCCGGAAGAACAGGGCGCCGATGAAGCCGAGGGCGACCACGAGCAGCAGGGCACCGATGCCGGCCTCGAAGACCCGCTCGCTCCGGCGCCGCAGCACCCAGAGCAGCAGGATCGCCACCACGCCGACGATGATGCTGCCTGCCCACAGCGGCAGGCCGAACAGCAGGTAGAGGCCGAGGGCGCCGCCGACCACCTCGGCCAGGTCCGTTGCGATGGCGATCACGAAGGCCTGCAAGCCGTAGGTGAAGGTGAGTGCCTTCCCGTGCCTGCCCTTGTCGAACCGGTCGGCCATGGCCTGCGGCAGCGTCCGGCCGGTGACCAGGCCGAGCTTGGCCGACTGGTACTGGATCACCATGGCCATCAGGGAGGCTGCGGCCAGCACCCAGACCAGCGCGTAGCCGTAGGTGGCGCCGGCGCTCAGGTTGGCAGCGACATTGCCGGGGTCGACGTAGGCGACGCTGGCGACGAAGGCCGGGCCGAGCATGGCGATCGAGCCTGCGGTAACCGCGCTGGTACGGTCGGTGCTGCGGTCGGGCCTGAACATGATTGCTGGCAGGGTACACGGCCCGGTTAGCCGTCCGGGGTGCGGGTCTGGCAGAATGGCCCCCGCATCTGTGACCGCTGGCGCCCTCTGAACCCGGTTGTTGCGGATCCACCCGAACCAGGCGGGCGTTGCCCCACATCGATCGCCCTGATTCACCCATCCGGTCCGGTGACGTCACCGGTCCAAGTTCCAACAGGAGAACCACACACGTGGCTGTCAAGATTCGTCTCAAGCGGCTCGGCAAGATCCGCTCCCCGCACTACCGCATCGTCGTGATGGACGCCCGCACCAAGCGTGACGGCCGTGCCATCGAGGAGATCGGCCTCTACCACCCGAAGAACGATCCTTCGGTGATCCGGGTCGATTCCGAGCGCGCGCAGTACTGGCTCTCCGTGGGCGCCCAGCCCACCGAGGCCGTCGTCGCACTGCTCAAGCGCACCGGTGACTGGCAGAAGTTCAGCGGCGACACCAGCCCGTCAGGTGTCCTCCCGCAGCCGGAACCCCGCGACAAGGTGGCCCTGTTCAACGCCGCCCTCGCCGAGGCCGACAACGAGCCTGCCACCGCCGCCATCTCGAAGTCGAAGAAGAAGGCTGCCGAAGCCGAGGCCGTCGCCGAGGCTCCGGCTGAGGCCGAAGAGGCCTGAGATGCTCGCCGACGCGCTGGAACACCTGGTCCGTGGCCTGGTGCCTAACCCGGACGACGTCCGGGTGCGCGAGGCCGACCGGGGACGGACGCGCACCCTCGAGGTGCGGGTCCACCCGGAGGACATCGGCAAGGTCATCGGACGCCAGGGCCGTACCGCTGGTGCCCTGCGCACGGTGATCGCAGCACTGGCCGGCCGGGAGCAGGTCCGGGTCGACTTCGTCGACGTCGACCGCCGGCCACGCCGCCGCAACTGAAAGCGAACCCACCTCCGTCCGCCCCGTCGCAGCAGCGGCGGGGCGGACGGCGTTAAGGGAGACAGATGTCCGAGCAATTGATCGTCGGCACCATCGGCCGGGCCCACGGGCTACGCGGCCAGGTGACCGTCCGCCCGCGGACCGACAGCATCGCCGAGCGGTTCGCTCCCGGTGCCGTGCTCCAGGCCGGGGGACGGTCGCTCACCGTTGCGGCCTTCAACCTGCAGCAGGGCCGGCTGGTGGTCGCGTTCACCGAGGTCACCGACCGGTCGGCGGCCGAGGACCTGCGTGGCCTCGACCTGACCGCCATCGGGGTGCCCGACGCGCTCGAAGCCGACGAGTACCACGACACCGAACTGATCGGCCTCGCTGCCGTCGACCCGGCCGGCAACAGCCTCGGGGATGTGGTCGCCGTGCACCACAACCCGACCCAGGACCTGCTGGTGCTGCGCACCCCGGGAGGCGAACGGCTGGTGCCCTTCGTCACCTACCTGGTGCCGGAGGTCGACCCGGCCGCCGGGCGCGTGGTGATCAACCCCATTCCGGGGCTGCTGACCGAGGTGCCGGATGCGGATTGACCTGGTCAGCATCTTCCCCGACTACTTCGCCCCGTTACGGCTCTCCCTGGTCGGGAAGGCGATCGACACCGGCATCCTGACCCTCGGCGTCCACGACCTGCGGGACTGGACGCACGACCGGCACCGGACGGTTGACGACACCCCGTACGGCGGCGGTGCCGGCATGGTGATGAAACCCGAACCGTGGGGTGAGGCGCTCGACCAGCTGGTGCCGGGAGAGGGTGCGCGCCCGCTGCTGGTGGTCCCCACCCCGGCCGGGGTGCGCTTCACCCAGGCGCTGGCCCAAGAACTGGCCGGACGCGAGTGGCTCCTGTTCGCGTGCGGACGCTACGAGGGCATCGACGCCCGGGTGGCCGAGCACGCGGCGTCCCGGATGGACGTGCTCGAGGTGAGCCTGGGCGACTACGTGCTCAACGGCGGCGAGGTGGCGGCGCTGGCCGTCATCGAGGCCGTGGTGCGGCTGCTGCCCGGAGTGCTGGGCAATCCGGAGTCGCTGGTGGAGGAGTCACACGGCGCGGACCTCGACGGCCTGCTGGAGTACCCGGTGTACACCAAACCGGCGTCGTGGCGGGGTCTGGAGGTGCCCCCGGTGCTCCTCTCCGGGCACCACGGGCAGGTGGCGGAATGGCGTCTGGCCCAGGCTCGGGCGCGAACTGTGGAGCGACGCCCCGATCTCATCGAGGGCTTGAATTAGGCAACGCCGATCTTGCCGAAAATGCTATTTGAGGCACTGCGTCCAGCCCCTGTCCGAACTCTGAGATCGGCCCGCCCGGAAACCCGCTGACTGCGCGAAACACCTCGCATAACTCGTTAGTGTGGCCCTGTGGCGACAACGACTCTTACCCCTCACCAGAGAGCTGTCCGATCAACCGTCGCGCTGAAAGCCTTGATGGCGATCACCGGGTTGATCTTGATCGGCTTCCTTCTGGTTCACATGTACGGCAACCTCAAGATGTTCCTCGGTGCCGAGGCCTTCGATCACTATGCAGAGTGGCTCAAGGGAGACATCCTCTATCCGCTGATCCCGTCCGGCTGGTTCATCTGGCTCTTCCGGGCGTTCATGGTCGCGGCCATCCTGCTGCACATCTACTCGGCCGTGAACCTGTGGCGGCGCGCCGTCGCTGCCAATCCCTCCGGCTACGAGGCGAAGAAGAAGCTGGCCCAGACCTACTCCGCGCGCACCATGCGCTGGGGTGGCGTCATCCTGGCCGGCCTGCTGATCTTCCACCTGGCCCAGTTCACCGTGAAGGCGACCCTGATCAACGGGCCGTCAACGGCGACGCCCTATGACATGGTGATCGGCGAGTTCAGCGTGTGGTGGATGGTCGTGCTCTACGCCCTCTGGCTGGTCACCGTCTGCATGCACGTCCGCCACGGCCTGTGGAGCGCGTTCGCGACCCTCGGCGCCAACACCAGCGCCAAGGCCCGCGTCGTGCTCAACGGCTGCGCCTGGGCGATCGCCCTCCTGCTCTACATCGGCTTCATGATCATGCCGGTGGCTGTTCTCTTCGGATGGATCTCCTGATGACCACGACGACGCAACCCGCCGCCCCCGAGGCAGCCACCCTCCCGGCTTCCGACTTCTTCGAGGTCGGGCCCGAGATCAGCGACACCAAGGCCCCCAAGGGCCCGATCGAGCAGAAGTGGGCCAAGCGCAAGTTCGAGGCCAAGCTCGTGAACCCGTCCAACCGGCGCAAGCTGACCGTGATCATCGTCGGCACCGGCCTCGCCGGTGGCGCAGCGGCGGCAAGCCTCGGTGAGGCCGGCTACAACGTCCTCAACTTCTGTTACCAGGACAGCCCGCGCCGCGCCCACTCGATCGCGGCCCAGGGCGGCATCAACGCTGCCAAGAACTACCGCAACGACAACGACTCGACGTTCCGGTTGTTCTACGACACGGTCAAGGGCGGCGACTACCGCGCCCGGGAGACCAACGTCTACCGGCTCGCCGAGGTCAGCGCGAACATCATCGACCAGTGCGTCGCCCAGGGCGTCCCGTTCGCCCGCGAGTACGGCGGCCTGCTGGACAACCGCTCCTTCGGTGGCGTCCAGGTGCAGCGCACCTTCTACGCCCGCGGCCAGACCGGCCAGCAGCTGCTGATCGGTGCCTACCAGGCGCTGGAGCGCCAGGTGGCCGCCGGCACGGTGAAGATGCACACCCGGCACGAGATGCTCGAGATCATCCTCGTCGGGGGCCGCGCCCGCGGCATCGTCACCCGCGACATGGTGACCGGGGCCATCGAGACCCACTTCGCCGACGCGGTCGTGCTGGCAACCGGTGGGTACGGCAACGTGTTCTTCCTCTCGACGAACGCGATGGGCTGCAACGTGACCGCCAACTGGCGGGCCCACCGCAAGGGCGCCTACTTCGGCAACCCCTGCTACACGCAGATCCACCCCACCTGCATCCCGGTGCACGGCGAGACCCAGTCGAAGCTCACGCTGATGTCGGAGTCGCTGCGCAACGACGGACGCATCTGGGTGCCGAAGAAGGCCGAGGACTGCGAGCTGGACCCGCGCCAGATCGCGGAGGAGGACCGCGACTACTACCTGGAGCGGATCTACCCGGCGTTCGGCAACCTGGTGCCGCGTGACATCGCGTCCCGGCAGGCCAAGAACATGTGCGACGAGGGCCGCGGCGTCGGCCCGGCGGTCAAGGAGTTCGACGAGAACGGCAACGAGAGGTTCGTCCGTCGCGGCGTGTACCTCGACTTCGCCGAGGCCATCGGCCGGCTGGGCAAGGACGGGGTGGCTGCCCGCTACGGCAACCTCTTCGACATGTACGCCCAGATCACCGGCGAGGACCCGTACGAGACCCCGATGCGGATCTACCCAGCGGTGCACTACACCATGGGTGGCCTGTGGGTGGACTACGACCTGTCCTCCAACGTTCCCGGCCTCTACGTGACCGGCGAGGCGAACTTCTCCGACCACGGTGCCAACCGGCTCGGGGCCTCGGCCCTGATGCAGGGCCTCGCCGACGGCTACTTCGTGCTGCCGAACACCATCAACGACTACCTGGCCGGCTCCTCGACGTTCGAGAAGGTCGACGACACCCACCCGGCCGCGGTCGAGGCGCTGGAGTCGGTCAAGGGCCGGATCGATGCGCTGCTCGCCGTCAACGGCACCCGCACGGTCGACTCCTTCCACAAGGAGCTCGGCAACATCATGTGGGAGTACTGCGGCATGTATCGCACCGAGGAGGGCCTGATCAAGGCGATCGGCCTGATCCGCAAGCTCCGCGAGGAGTTCTGGCGCGACGTCAAGGTCACCGGGGTGAACGAGGACTTCAACCAGACCCTGGAGCGCGCCGGACGCGTGGTGGACTTCATGGAACTCGGCGAGCTCATGTGCGTCGACGCCCTGCACCGCCGCGAATCCTGTGGCGGCCACTTCCGGGCAGAGAGCCAGACCGAGGACGGCGAGGCGCTGCGCCACGACGACGAGTACCTCTACGTCGCCGCCTGGGAGTACACCGGCACCGCGCAGGCTCCGATCCTGCACAAGGAGCCGCTGGAGTATGAGTTCATCGAGCTGAAGCAACGGAGTTACAAGTGAACATCACGCTGCGCGTATGGCGCCAAGCAAACGCGGCTGCCGAGGGACGCATGGTCACCTACCAGGTGCAGGACGTCTCCCCGGACATGTCGTTCCTGGAGATGCTCGACCTGCTCAACGAGGACCTCACCCTCAAAGGCGAGGAGCCGGTGGCTTTCGACCACGACTGTCGTGAAGGCATCTGTGGGACTTGTGGCGTCGTCATCAACGGCACCGCCCACGGCCGGGGCGAGTCCCCGGTGCCCACCACGACCTGCCAGCTGCACATGCGGTCCTTCGAAGATGGCGCGACCATCGACGTCGAGCCGTGGCGGGCGGGTCCCTTCCCGGTGATCAAGGACCTGGCCGTCGACCGGTCAGCGTTCGACCGGATCATCCAGGCCGGTGGCTTCATCTCCGCCAACACCGGTGCTGCACCGGATGCCCACGCGGCGCCGGTCGGCAAGCTGAAGGCCGACCGGGCCTTCGACGCCGCCACCTGCATCGGTTGCGGTGCCTGTGTCGCCGCCTGCCCGAACTCCTCCGCGATGCTGTTCACCGCGGCGAAGATCACCCACCTGGCCATGCTTCCCCAAGGCCAGCCGGAGCGCTACAGCCGGGTGAAGTCGATGATGGCGACCCATGACGCCGAAGGCTTCGGCGGTTGCACCAACATCGGCGAGTGCGCCGAGGTCTGCCCCAAGCAGATCCCGTTCGACACGATCAGCCAGCTCAACCGCGACCTGATCGCCTCGCTGTTCAAGAAGGACGGCAAGTAGCACAGCTCACCAGGAGGCCCCCGGAGTCCGCTCCGGGGGCCTCCTGGCGTCCGGGCCCGTCCCGTTCGCGGGTTGGACGGCCGCGGTCAGGCAGCCCGGCGGAGCGACCCCGATTTCGTCCGGTGAGTGCCGGTGTGGCAAACTTGGGTCGTTGTGCCGAGGACGCTCCTGCCACAGGGGGAAGGCGTCGGAGGACCTTTCACTAACCACTACACGAAGTGTCCTGTGGCACTGGCGAGGAACCCATGAACCAGCTGGTAGAGCAGATCGGCAAGGATTCGCTGCGCGCGGACCTGCCCGACTTCCGTCCCGGTGACCAGGTCAAGGTGCACGTCCGGGTCATCGAAGGAAACCGCTCCCGGATCCAGGTCTTCGCCGGCGCCGTGATCTCCCGTGCAGGTTCCGGGATCGGTGCGGCCTTCACCGTCCGCAAGGTCAGCTTCGGCACCGGTGTCGAGCGCACCTTCCCGCTGCACAGCCCGATCATCGAGAAGATCGAGGTCGAGCGCTTCGGTGACGTGCGACGCGCCAAGCTCTACTACCTCCGAGGTCTGCGCGGCAAGGCTGCCAAGATCAAGGAGAAGCGCGACCGCTGAACACGCATGACGTCGATGGGGTCGGCCGGCCTGACTTCTTCGACGCCTGTGAGAGGGTAGATCCGTGAGTGAGCCCACCAGCGGCAGCGGTGGTGACACCGCCCTGCGAGTTGCGGGTGGCTGGCTGCGTGAGGTTGCGATCGTCGTGATCGGTGCGCTGATCGCCTCCACCCTCCTGCGGCTCTTCATCGTCCAGATGTTCGTCATCCCCTCTGGGTCGATGGAGAACACCTTGTTGATCCGGGACCGGGTGGCGGTGCAGAAGCTCGCCGGGTACCAGCGGGGCGACGTGATCGTCTTCCGGGACACCCTCGGCTGGCTGGCGCCGGCCAAGCAGGAGGACGACCCGCTCAAGAAGGCACTGATCTTCGTCGGGCTGGCCCCGGACGAGAGTGCCAACCACCTGATCAAGCGAGTGATCGGCCTGCCGGGTGACCACGTCACCTGCTGTGACGCCAGGGGCCGGCTCACCGTGAACGGCACCGCGCTCAACGAGTCGGCCTACCTGTACACCGATGCCTCCACCGGCAGGCAGGTGGACCCGTCGTCGGTGGCCTTCGACCTGGTGGTTCCAGCCGGCACCGTCTTCGTGATGGGTGACCATCGCAACAATTCCCAGGACTCCCGTTGCCACCTTGCCGACGACAGCGACGGCGGGGCCGCGGGCAGCAAGGCGTTCATCCCGACGACCAACATCGTCGGCACCGCCGTCGCTGTGGTCTACCCGTTCAGCCGATTCCAGGGCATCAGTCGGCCCCTGACCTTCGAGAACATCCCGGCCGGCCAGACCCCACCGGCGGCTCCGGTGCTCACCGGCCCGGAAGTGATCTGCTAGGCAGGCGCTGTGGCGGTCCTGGTGAGCCGGAAGGCCGGCATCTACGCCTATGAGGCATCGCTGCGGCGGGCCGGTTTCGACCTGATCGCCGGCGCCGACGAGGCGGGACGTGGTGCCTGCGCCGGACCCCTGGTGGCCGGGGCCGTGATCCTCCGTCCGGGCCGGAGCGGTGAGATCCCCGGGCTGGCCGACTCCAAGCTGCTCACGGCCAACCAGCGCGAGCGGGTCTACGACCAGATCATGGAGCGGGCAGTTGCCTGGTCGGTCGTCGCTGTCGAGTCGGGGGAGTGCGACGCGCTCGGGATGCACCAGGCCAACCTCGCCGCCCTCCGCCGGGCGCTGATGCGGCTGCAGCCGGTCGCAGCCTTCGCCCTCACCGACGGCTTCAGCGTCGACGGTCTCGGCGTCCCGAACCTCGCGATCTGGAAGGGTGACCGGGTGGCGGCGTGCGTAGCCGCGGCGTCCGTGGTCGCCAAGGTGACCAGGGACCGGATCATGACCGGTTGGCACGACGAGCTGCCGGCCTACGCTTTCGACATCCACAAGGGCTATTGCACGCCGTTGCACCAGGAGCGGCTCGACGAGCACGGACCGAGCCACATCCACCGGTTGTGCTTCGAGAACGTCCGTCGGACGCTCGATCCGCGCGTGCCGGACGCTAGAGTGGCCTCGTTATGAGCGCCGAGGACCTTGAACAGTACGAGTCAGAACTCGAACTCCAGTTGTACAAGGAGTACAAGGACGTCGTCGGCATCTTCACCTACGCGGTGGAGACCGAGCGGCGCTTCTACCTGTGCAACGCCGTGGACCTGAAGGTCCGCACCGAGGGCGGGGACGTCTACTACGAGGTGTCGATGGGGGACGCCTGGGTCTGGGACATGTACCGGCCGGCCCGGTTCGTCAAGAGCGCCAAGGTCCTGACCTTCCGGGACGTTTCCATCGAGGAGATCGCCCACAGCGACCTCAAGGTGCCAGACAACCTCTGAGCCGTGCACCGTCAACGCGCTGGCCCGGTGCACGTGGAGAAGTGCTTCGTTATCCACAGGTCACCCAGTCGGTGACCGGTTGGGGAGCCGCCTGCCGATAGTGACCGGCAGGAGGTGACCGGCATGGGCAGGGCGGAAGTCTGGCATCTGGGTGAGGAACTGGCCGCGCAGTATCTGACCGGGCTCGGCTGGCGGGTGCTGGACCGGAACTGGCGCTGCCCTGCCGGCGAGCTGGACATCGTCGCACTCGACCCGGGGCCAGAGCCGGTGGTGGTCTTCTGCGAGGTGAAGTGCAGGAGTGGACTGGGCTTCGGGCCTCCGCTGGAGGGGATCACGGCCGCTAAGGTGGCCAAGCTCCGCGAGGTCGCGCTGCACTGGTTGCGGGCCCAGCCCGGGCCGGTGGCCCACATCAGGTTCGACGGGGTGGGTGTACTGCTGGCCCGCGACGTGCCACCGATAATCACCCATGTCCCCGGAATCGGCCGATGAGCCAGGCCCGGGCCTGGTCGGTCGCCCTGGTCGGGATCGAAGGCACCATGGTCGAGGTGGAGGCCGCCATCAGCAGCGGACTGCCGCGGACCACGATGGTCGGGCTGCCGGACGCTGCACTGTACGAGGCGAGGGACCGGTGCCGGGCGGCGATGGCCTCCGCCGGCTTCGGTTGGCCATCCGACCCGGTGACGATCAACCTGTCCCCGGCCACCCTGCCAAAGGCCGGGTCGCACTACGACCTGGCGATCGCCGCAGCCGTCGCGGCGGCGCGGCGAAGCTTCGACCCGGCGGCGCTCGACGGGTTGGCGCTGTTCGGCGAACTGGGGCTGGACGGCCGCGTGCGTACCGTGCGCGGGCTGCTGCCGGCCCTGATCGCAGCTGCCACCAAGGGCTTCGGCCGGGTGGTGGTGCCGGCGGGCCAGCTGCGTGAGGCTGCCCTTGTCGAGGGGCTGGCGGTAGCCGGGGCCGCCGATCTGGCTGACCTGTTCGACATCCTGCGCGGCGGGCCGGGGGCTCTGGCCCCGCCACCGGCGCCACCGGCCGAAGCCACTGCGCAGCCTCTCGACCTGGCCGATGTGGCCGGCCAACTGGAGGGCAAGTGGGCACTGGAGGTGGCGGCCGCCGGTCGTCACCACCTGTTCCTGCACGGCCCGCCGGGGGTGGGCAAGACCCTCCTGGCCGAGCGCCTGCCGGGTCTCCTGCCCGACCTCGAACCTGCAGAGGCGCTCGAGGTGTCGGCGGTGCACTCCCTCGCCGGGCTCAACCTCGACGGGGGACTGGTCCGCCGGCCGCCGTACGCCGACCCGCACCACTCGGCCTCGGTCGCCAGCCTGGTCGGCGGCGGTGCCCGGATCGCTCTCCCCGGGGCCGTGTCGCGCGCCCATCGCGGCGTGCTGTTCCTCGACGAGGCGCCGGAGTTCTCGCCACGGGTGATGGAGGCCCTCCGCGTGCCCCTCGAGTCGGGCCGGATCGTGCTCGGCCGGTCCGTGGCCACGGCAACCTACCCGGCGAGCTTCCAGCTGGTCCTGGCAGCCAACCCCTGTCCCTGCGGGATGTCCGGGATCCCGGACGGCAACTGCCGCTGCGCACCGATGGTGGTCCGTCGGTACGCCGCCCGGGTCTCCGGCCCGATCCTTGACCGGATCGACATCCACCAGCAGTTGCGCCCGGTGCGGGCTGCCCTGCTCGGTTCGCAGCCGGCGGCGGAGACGAGCCGGGAGGTGGCCCAACGGGTCCTGGCCGCCAGGGACCGGCAGCGCCACCGGCTCAAGGCCAGTGGGTGGCTGACCAACGGCGAGGTCCCTGGGCCGGCGCTGCGGAAACGCCTGCCACTGCCGGAAGGGTCGGACCTGCTCGACATCGCCGTGGCAAGGGGCCGGCTGTCGGCAAGGGGGGTCGACAAGGTGCTCCGGCTCGCCTGGACGATCGCTGATCTCGGCGGGACCGCCAGGCCATCGAAGCAGCACCTGCACACCGCCCTGGCGATGCGGCGCGGCGAGCAGTCGGCGGCGGCGTGATGGACGAGCGGACAGCCAGGATGTGTCTCGCGGCGGTCGTTGAGCCGGGTCACCCGGCCGTGGCTGAGGCGGTGGCCAGCTATGGGGCCGAACAGGTGTGGTCGGGCCTGGTGCGCCCGGGTTCGGCGCTGCCGCTGTCAGTCCGTGCCCGGGCACTGAGTCCGGAGGACCTGCGCCGACGCACCAGCGCCGAGCGGCTCCGGTTCGCCATACCGGGCGATCCGGACTGGCCTCACGGCCTCGCTGACCTGGTCGGCTGCGAGCCGGTGAACCAGCTCTCCGGGGAACCTCTCGGGCTCTGGCTGGGCGGCGGCGGCGACCTGGGCGAGCTGGCAGCCTCAGCTGTGGCAGTGGTCGGCTCCCGCGCCTCGACGGCCTACGGCGACACGGTGGCAGCAGAGCTCGCGGCTGAGCTGTCGGAGTCGGGCCGAACCGTCCTGTCCGGGGGTGCCTACGGTATCGACGCCGCTGCCCACCGCGGGTGCCTGGCCGGCCGGACGCCGACCATCGCGGTGCTCGCCGGCGGGCTCGACCAGCCGTATCCGTCCGGGCACCGGCCACTCTTCGACCGGATCGCCGAGCGTGGTCTGCTGGTGAGTGAGCTGGCTCCAGGTGAACACCCGACCCGGGTGCGGTTCCTGGCAAGGAACCGGCTGATCGCGGCCATCACCCCGGGCACCGTCCTGGTCGAGGCTGCGGCCAGGTCCGGAGCGCGGAACACCGTCACCTGGGCCAACGTCCTCGGCCGGATCGTGATGGCCGTGCCAGGCCCGGTGACGAGCGCAACCTCGGTCACTCCGCATCGCCTGATCCGGGAGGCCGAGGCGATCCTGGTCGCCCGGGCCGGCGACGTCCTCGAGCTGCTGTCTCCGTTGGGCCGGGCCAATCCCAGGCCGCCCGGTGAACGCCGGGCAACCGACAGCCTGAGCGCCGACGAACTGCGGCTGTTCGAGAGCGTGCCCGGACGCGGCAGCATTACTGCCGGGGATCTGGCGCTGCGGGCCGGACTTGCGATACCGACCTGCCTGGCCCTGCTGGACGAGCTGGCCGAGCGCGGGTTCCTCGTCCAGAACGTACTGGGGCAGTGGCAGCTGTCGCCGAGGCCGGGTCAGCGTGCCCGGTAGGCCTCGAGCAGCCGCAGCCAGACCTCACTGGCCGTCGGGTAGGCGGGGACCGCGTGCCACAACGCCTCGGCGCTCAGGTGGCCGATGATCGCCACTGTGGCCGCGTGCAGCAGCTCGGCGACCTCGGTGCCGGCGAACGTCGCCCCCAGTAGCGGGCCGCCGTCGGCAGCGAACACGAGCTTCGCACTGCCCGCCGCGTCATCGCGGAGCAGCCCGAATCCGGATGCCCCAGCAAGGTCGGCGTCGACGCAGTCCACGGCGATGCCGCTCTCGGCGGCAGCCGCCTCGGAGAGACCGACCGCAGCCACCTGGGGGTCGGTGAAGACCACCTGGGGGACGGGCACGCCGTCGGGCACGACCGGCTCGGGACGGCCCTCGGCGATCGCGGCGATGCGGTCGCCGACCAGCCTGGCGGTGTACTTGCCCCAGTGGGTGAGCGGCGCCTGGCCGCCGACGTCACCGACGACCTGCAACCAGCTCGGACGGCGGGCCGGGTCGCCGAACTCAGCCGGGGTGAGCCCGATCGTCTCCAGCCCGAGTTCATCGAGAGCCGGTCTCCGCCCGGTGGCCACCAGAACCTCAGCGAACGCCAGCTCCTGACCGTCCACCGCAAGGGTCACCGGCCCGCCGTGCACCCGGCCGAGGCCGGTGTCGGCCACCTGTGCCCGGCTGGTGCCGGTGACCCGGGCGCCGAACCTGACCGTGACGCCGGCAGCGCGCAGCCCCTCGGCCACCAGCTCGGAGGCGAACGGCTCGAACCGGTCGAGCAGGCGGTCGCCGCGGACCAGCAGGGTGACCCGGGCACCCATCGCGGCCAGCCAGCCGCAGGCCTCCACCGAGACCACTCCGCCACCGATGACCGCGATCGACTCGGGCACCTCGCGGATGCCGGTAGCATCTCGAGACGTCCATGGCCGGATCCCGGCGAAGTCATCCGGGATGACCGGTCGCGAGCCGGTGGCCACCACCACTGCATGGCGTGCCTCCACTTCGCGGGTGGTCCCCGCCCCGGTCACCAGCACCCGCCGCTCGCCAGCCAGCCGAGCCGTCCCCCGGGCCACCTCGATGCCGGCGCCCTCGGCCCACCTGACCTGCCCGGAGTCATCGTAGGAGGACACCCAGTAATCTCGGCGAGCGAGCAGGGCCGGCACGTCGAGCCCGATCGATTCGGGCAGCCCGCCGGGCTGCTCAGCGGTCGCCCTGACGTCCAGCGGGCGCAGGAGTGCCTTGCTCGGCATGCAGGCGTAGTAGGAGCATTCGCCGCCGACCAGCTCCCGCTCCACGAGCAGCGCTGTCCTACCCGAGCCCCGGATGGCGTAGTCGGCGACGTTCTCCCCGGCCGGTCCGGCCCCGATCACAATCACGTCATGGATCTGTGCAGTCATCGCCCAAGTCTGGTTCAGGTCACGATCCCGCAACAGTTGCCCGGCCACCAGCAATTGCCGCAACGGATCGCGCGTCCGAGTCGTGGAGACAGCATGATGACCTTGCGTATCCTCGGCGCCGTCGCCCTGCTCCCAGCCCTCCTCGCGTTCGGCGGCTGCTCAGCCGGGAGCAGCATGCAGCCTGCGGCATCCACTGCCGAAGGCGCCGGCGGCAGCGCGGAGGACAGCTCCGGCCGGGCCGAGGCCCTGCCGGAGGCCAAGCCGGCCGGGGTGCCGACCGCCGGCGAGCAGCAGATCGCGCGGACGGCCAGCGTCGGCATCACCGTCCCCGATGTCGAGGCGGCCGTTGCCAGGCTCCGGCAGCTGACCACGACGATGGGCGGGGTCATCACTTCGGAGAACCTGGTCACCAAGGTGGACGCGGACGGGATCAGCACCCCGATGTCGACCATGGTGATCTCGGTGGCGGCCGACAAGCTGGACACCACGCTGGATCAACTGAAGTCCATCGGCAAGATCACCAGCCGGGTGATCTCCTCCGAGGACGTGACCACCCAGGTGGCTGACGTCGACTCGAGGATCAAGACCCTTGACGGCTCGATCCAGCGTCTCCAGGAGCTGTCCAAGCAGGCCGGCAAGATCAGCGAGCTGACCCAGCTGGAGTCGGAACTCACCAACCGGATCGCCGAGCGGGACTCGCTCATCGCGCAGCAGAAGATCCTGGCCGGCCGGGTGGCGCAGTCGCCCATCGCAATCACCCTGGAGACGCCGCAGCAGGCAACCGAACTCGAGACCACCGGCTTCCTCGGCGGCCTGGTCGCCGGCTGGAACGCGCTCGTGTCGAGCAGCCGGATCCTGCTCACGATCGTCGGCGCCGTACTGCCGTTCCTCGCCGTGGCAGCGCTCGTCGGCACACCGCTGGTGCTGTGGCGCCGCCGGACCCACCCACGGGCGAAGGCCGCCCCAGCAGCCCGGCCCGATGCCGACAAGCCGGCCGACCAGGGCTGAGCAAAGTCACCCTTCGGGGGGACAGACGCTCGGCGCCCGGCTCCCTAGAATTCCTCTCGCAGGGGGGAGCAGGCGCTACTGGTTGCGAGGCCTGAGGGCTGGCAGCGACTGACCTGAGTTTGATCAATATCGCAGCGAAGCGGACGGGCCCGAGGGCCCGTCCGCTTCACATTCCGGATCAATTCACCGCTGCTGCATCCACCAGTCCCGCGTCGACGAGCCGGCCACCGGAGTAGGCGCCAACCGCGACGTCTCCGGCCGCCAGCTCGGGCAGGCCCCTGGCGGTCAGCCGGTCGACCCGCAGCGCCAGGTGACCACTCAGCTCCGGATGTTCAGCCACCACAGCAGCTGGCAGCCCCGCCGGGTCGTGGCGGAGGATCGCCGAGTCGCCGCCGGTGATGTCCTCCGCATCGACTGCCAGAGCGCCCTCCGGACCCCAGTGCAGGCGGAACTCGACCCGGGACGGCTCAACCGGCAAGGCGTCGCCCGGCCAGGCGATCAGGCCTGGGGACAGCCAGACCCCCTTGGTCTCGGCGAGCGACGGTTCGGTCACCGGTGCAGCCACCCTCGTGGTCACCTCGCCGGTAGCCGGCTCGTAGTTCACCCGGACGATCATCCCGGCACTGGGCACCGTGACCGGGCTGGCCGCACCGGCGGGGAGCCAGGTGGACGTGTCCGGGTTGAGGTTGGCAGCGATCTTGAACGTGTAGTCACCCGGCGGCAGCTCACTCGTCGCCCAGGTGTAGGTGCCGTCGCCGTCCGGGTCCTGCAGCCAGGGCCGCATACAGTCGGCCGCGTCGTCCGCGCTGCACCCCAGCTCGGAGTTCCAGCTGCCCGGAGCAGTGATCAGGTCGCCCTGAGCGTCGGAGGTCACGTAGTGGGTGCGGTGGTCGTAATAGAAGGTGACCATCCCGCCCGGACTGGTGTAGCCGATGTTGGCGCCGTTGAGGATGCCACCGGCCCCGTAGTTCTCGTCCCAGGTGTTGTTGATCGCGGCCTTGTAGGCGAAGTCGCCGGCCGGGAGGGTGAACGAGCCCTTCCAGACCTGGTCCTTCGGGTCGAGGGTGAGTTGCGCTGTCGTGCAGTCCGGCTGCCAGTCGCCGGCGCAACCCATCTCGGAGTTGTGGTCGCCCGGCACGCTGACCGCTTCGGGTTGGGTGACCGGGCCCACCGAGCCGTCATCGCCGCCGGCCGCCTCCGGGCTGCCCACGATCCCGTACGACGCCGAGCCGCTCACCCGGCCCGCTGAGTCCCTCGCGACCGCCCGGAACTCCAGCAGCGTGCCGGCGGCATAGCCGGTCACGTCGTGGAAGACGCGGTACGGGGCGCTGTCGTCAGTGCCGAGCTCCTGCCAGGTGGACGTGCCCACCGGGCGGTACCAGAAGCTGACCTGGCTGAAAGCGGTGGTGTTGAGCTCGGCGGCGATCTCCGCGCGGCCGCCGACCACCCCACCGGGGGCCGGCGCCGTGACGGCGACGGCCGTCGGTCGCACGCCGCGGTCGACCCGGGAGTGCGCCTTGTAGACGACCGCTGACAGCGGCGGGACCGTCACCTTGAGCCGCGCTGCCTTGTCGGTGCGCACAGCGGTCCTGGTGCCGTAGACGGGCGAGAACAGCTCGCGGGCGTTGAAGGTGGCCAGGGTCGCTGTCTTGGCCGTGGTGGCGTTGTTCAGTACCACCACGTACTCGATCCCGCGTCGGTCCACCCGGCTGAACGCGTAGATGCCCGCGTTCCGAGAGGAGTACCGGTGGATCTGGGCCCCGTCCGCGAGGCCGGGATTGGCCTTGCGGAGCGCTGCCAGCTTCGTGATGAACCGGTACAGCGGCGCGCTGGAGTCGAACCGGTCCCTCGACCCGGCCGGGCCACCGAGGACCGGCTCAGCTGCGTACTGATCGGTTTGGGTGGCGAACATGTCCTGCCTCGCGTCCTTGTCGCCGCCGGCGCCGATGAAGCCCTGTTCATCGCCGTAGTAGACGATTGGCTGGCCGCGGGTCAGGTACATCAGCGCGTTGGCGAGCTGGACCCGTTTCATCAGGTCCGCGTCCTCGGTGATCCCGCCGTTGCGCAACAGGTAGCTCAACCTCCCCATGTCATGGTTACCGAGGAAGGTCGGCAGCTGGTAGGCGTTGGAATCGGAGTCGGTGTAGTAGTCATCGGCGACGAACAGGTCGCGCAGGCCGGTGGTCGCCTTGCCGAGCGCGAAGGCCTGCGCCTGGGCCTGGAAGCCGAAGTCCAGCGTCGCCTGCAGCCTGGCCTCGGTGGTGAAGGTGGACAGGTAGTCGGGACGGGCGTCGTAGACCTCCCCGAAGGCGAAGAAGTCGCGGTTGCCGATCCGCTCCGCCTCCGCCTGGATGGCCGGGGCGAACTCCTGCCAGAACTCGGTGTTCACGTGCTTGACGGTGTCGATCCGGAAGCCGTCGATCCCGAGGTCCACCCAGGCCTTGTAGATGTCGATCATGCCGTCGACCACCGCGGGATTCTCGGTGAACAGGTCGTCGAGGCCGACGAAGTCGCCGTACTCGCTGGACTCGCCGGCGAACGTCGAGTCGCCCCGGTTGTGGTAGAGCGTGCGGTCGTTCAGCCAGGCCGGCACCTTCACGTTCGCGTCGGCCTCGGTGTTGAAGATCGGGTGGTAGGGGAAGGAGGTGTCCACGTCCAGGGTGGGGAAGTCGGCCGATCCGGCCACCTCCGCCGGGTCGAAGACCTCCCCGGAGGCATCCAGGTAGGGCACCTTCGCCGTCGAGATGTACTCGTACTCCTTCTCGGAGTAGTCGATCACGTCGGCGGTGTGGTTCGTGATGATGTCGAAGAAGACCTTCATTCCCTTGGCGTGGGCCCGGCTGATCAGCTGCTTCATGTCCTCGTTGGTGCCCAGATGCGGGTCGATCCGGGTGAAGTCGGTGATCCAGTAGCCGTGGTAGCCGGCGCTCTCGTTGCCAGCTGTGCCCTGTACCGGACGGTTCTCGAACGAAGGGGTGAGCCAGATCGCCGTGGTGCCGAGGCCCTTGATGTAGTCCAGCTTCCCGATCAGGCCCTTCAGGTCGCCGCCGTGGTAGAACCCCTTGTCGGAGGGGTCGAAGCCGGTCTCCAGGCGTCCGCCGGTCAGCCCGCCGGTGTCGTTGTCCGGGTCGGCGTTGGCGAACCGGTCGGCCATCAGGAAGTAGTAGCGCTCCCTGGTCAGCGGTTCACGCAGCGAACTCCTCGCCAGCCGCCGGTCGGCCCGGGTGGTGGCCCCGCTCAGGTCGACGGGGCGCACGCCGATGCGATGGGTCTCGGCGTCGAAGCTGAACTCGAGCCGCGCGTCGCCGTCGAGGACGAGCGGGATGTTCGGGCCGCCCTTGACGCCGCCGGCGCCGTAGTCGACGTCCCAGGTGTCGTTGAGTGCGACCTTGAACTCGTATCCTCCTGCGGGCACGCTGAACGTCGCCTGCCAGATGCTGGTCCCTGGGACCTCGGTCAGGTGCGTGGCCGCGCAGTCTGGCTGCCAGTCGCCCGGGCAGCCCAGCTCGTTCTGCAGCGATCCGACCAGGGTGACCGAGTCGGTGGCTGCCAGTACCTGCTGGGCCGGACCGGAGATGACGGCCCCGCTGGCCAGCGCAGCGCAGGCCAGCAGGGAGAGAACACGTCGACGCATCTTCGTCGCTCCTTTGCGATCGAGCGGCGCCGAGGCCGCCCCGGGGTGATTCGAAGCAGGCTAAGCCGGGCTCCGGCGATGCGGTAGGGGCAGCGACAGGACAGGCCTCGGCGCAGGAGCGACTCCAGCGGTGCGCTCAGTAAAAGCACCAACAGGCTCCGGAACCGCTCCGGTGAGGATCGTCGGCGCACCCACCGGACGGTGGTGACCGCGGGGAACTGTCGGAACCTGGGCATAGGGTGGCGCGGTGCGGAAATTGACGGTGGCGCAAGGCACGGCGCTGAGCGCCGGTGCGGTGCTCGGCACCGGGATCATCTCGATGCCGGCGCTCACGGCAGCCATCGCCGGACCGGCCTCGCTGGTCGCCTGGGTGCTGCTGGTGCTGCTGTCGGCCCCGCTGGCCTGGACCTTCGGCGAGCTCGGGGCCAGGTTCCCGAACGGCGGCGGCGTGTCCAGCTATGTCCGCCTCGCCTTCGGCACCAGGGCGGCCGACGCCGTCGGCTGGATCTTCTTCACGGCCGTACCGCTGGGTGCCCCGATCGCCTGTTCCTTCGCGGGCGGCTACGTCGCTGACGTGGTCGGCGGCGGCGAGGTGACCCGGTTCCTCACGTTCCTTGGCATCGTCGGTGTCGTCTTCGTCATGAACTGGCTCGGCCTGCACATCTCCGGACGCGCCCAGCTCATCCTCACGGCCACTCTCGCCGCGCTGCTGCTGGCGACCGTGCTGGCCGCCCTGCCCCACGCCCGGATCGCCAACCTGACCCCGTTCGCGCCCCAGGGGTGGCCGGCGGTTGGGACAGCAGCGGCCCTGCTGGTGTGGGCCTTCGCCGGCTGGGAGGCCGTCTCCTCGCTGTCGCCGGACTATGCCGACCCGCGGCGGGAGGTGCCGAAGGCCACCTTGCTGGCTGTGATCGCCGTAGGCGTGCTGTACCTCTCGGTCGCGGTTGCCAGCGTCCTGGTGCTGGGGCCGGCTCTTGCGGCCAGCCAGGCGCCACTGGCCGACCTGCTCGCCGTCGGGGTGGGCGGCCCGGTACGGCCGGTGGTGGCCGTCGTGGCGGTCCTGCTGACCATCGGCGCCGTGAACGCCTACCTTGCCGGAGCCGCCCGGTTGGGCGCTGCGCTGGCGAAGGAGGGTGCCCTGCCGTACCGCGTCTTCGGCTCGGTTCGCCGGTCGCTGGTGCTGGTCGCTGCCGGCGCAGTCGGGGCAGCGCTCCTGCCGATCGAGCAGCACACCCTGATGCTGCTGGTCACCGGCGGGATCACCCTGGTCTACGTGATCGGTACCGCCGCTGCGGTCCGGCTGCTGCCGGGCCGGGGGGAGAAGGTGGTGGCCGGCTTCGCCTTCAGTTGTGTCTGCGTCCTGCTGTGGCTCACCGGGTTGCCGGCGCTGCTCAGCCTCGCCGTCGCCGCCGCCGCGATCGGCTACCGGCTCTGGCGCGACCGCGTCCGGGTGACACGGGCGGCCGAAGGCGTCAGCAGCCGGCGAGCTTGAGTCGCTGCGCCCCGTCGGTCATGATCTGGTGCGTCACCTGCCCGGCCGCTCCGCGCAGGTGCTCGACGGCGGCGTTGTAGCAGCCCACCCAGGCGCTCGCCGCCCACGCCACCTCCACCTCATCGTCGCCGAAGGCCTGCCCGCGCTCGGACTGGTAGGCCGCCAGTACCCGGCGGCCCTGGGCAACCGGCGCCATCCGGGTCTCGTCCGGTAGTTCGTTGTAGTTCGCGGCGAGGCACCCGACCAGGACCGCCTCGGGGCGGCCCGTGAACTCCTCCCACCCGTGGACGATCGGCACCGACGCTCCGTTGGTCCCGTCCAGCCATCGAATGTGGACGCCGTTCAGTTCGCCGTGCCCGACCACTTCCGGGAGCTCGGCGGCGAGGAGGCGATCGCGCGCCCGCCCCGCCATGGCGCACAGACCCGGCGGCAGTTCCCGCTGGATGCGTTCGGGGTCCCACGCCCCGCCGACGGCTGCCGGCCACAACCGGTCCCCGTCGGCGTGGTCGTAGCGCAGCCACGGCGGCGCCGGAGCCAGTTGCGCCGGGTCGAGCCCGGCGCAGGCTGCGACCAGCTTCGCCTGTAGCCGCCCGTAGCTCCCGGCCGGGTCCTCCGCCGGCCAGATCGAGCCGTCGGCACGCCAGTTCTCAGCGGTCACGGCCATGCCGGGGGAGTCACCGATCGGCTCGGGTCCGGCCAGCAGCGCTGGGCAATCGATGCCGGCTACCTGCACCAGGCGGTGGACGGCGTCGCAGGCAGCCGACCGGGAGGTGGCCGGCCGGACCTTGACGGCGATCACCCGGCCGTCGGCCAGCTCGAAGCCCCACAACTGCGAGGCCGGAGCCGAGGTGATGAAGCTGTGCACCGGGGCCGAACCGAGATGCCGGCTGCACCAGTCCGCGATGGAACCGGCCGGGGCCGGTTCGGGATCGGTTGCGGACATGGCAGCGAGATTAGCCGGGGCACGGCGGGCCCCGTTGGCTTGCTAAGAGAATCAAGCAGCATTAATAATGCTGAATGTGGCCTTGAGTCCCCGCGAGAGGGAGATCCTCGCACTGCTCCGCGCCCAACCGATGCTCGATGCTGCCGGGCTGGCCCGGAGCCTGGGCACCAGCAAGGGTGCCATCGCCGTGGCCCTGTCTTCGCTGACCCAGAAGGGCGAGGTGATCGGGCGAGGCTATGTGCTGCGCAGCGAGCCCTGGGCCGTCGTGGTGGGCGGGGCAGCCTGGGACATCAAGGCCCGCAGCATCGCCGTGGCCCGGCTGCACACCTCGAATCCCGGCTCGGTCACCCAGACCCCTGGCGGGGTCGGCCGAAACATCGCCGAAGGGATCGCAAGGCTGGGCGGCAGAGTGCACCTCGTCGCAGCCGTTGGCGCCGACGCCGGTGGCCGCGACCTGGTCGCCCGGACAGCAGAGGCCGGGGTCTATGTCGACCAGGTCGTGACCAGCCCGCACCCCACCGGGAGCTACCTGGCGGCGCTCGACAACGACGGCGAGCTCGTCATCGGGGTCTCCGACCTGGCCGCCACCGACGCGATGGACGTCGCGGCCTTGGCCCGTAGCCAGGAGCTGATCGCAAGGGCTGAGGTGGTGGTCATCGACGGCAACATCGCAGCGGAAGCCGCAGCCTGGGTCCTGGCCGTTGCGGCAACGGCCGGGGCGCGCGTCGTGCTCGAACCGGTCAGCGTAGTGAAGGCGGCCAGAATGGCCGCCGTCCTGGCGCCGGAGCTGCCGGTGTACGCGATCACCCCCAACGTCGACGAGCTCTCTGCGCTGATCGGCCGACCGGTGGCGAACACTGTCGAGGGGGTGGCCGACGCCGCGGCAGAGCTCCACCGTCGCGGGGTGCAGCACGTCTGGGTCAGCCGCGGTTCCGCGGGCAGCCTGCTGGTCAGCAAGGACGAGGTGGTCGGGATCGATGCGATCCCGGCAGAGGTGCGCGACGTCACCGGAGCAGGGGACGCGATGACCGCAGGCTTCGTCCACGGCCTCCTCGCCGGTGAGTCGCCCGCCACAGCCGCCCGGCACGGGCACCTTGCAGCAGCGCTCACGGTGGCGAGCAGCCACACCGTTCCACCCGACCTGGGCGTCGCCTTCTCCCGGGCGCTGGCCAGCCGACAACTCGAACAAGGAGTCCGACCATGACCGATCCGCACCCGATGCTCGCTGTCGCCCCGGAGGTGAGCGAGGCGCTGGCGACGGGACGTCCCGTGGTCGCCCTGGAATCGACGATCATCTCCCACGGCATGCCGTACCCGAAGAACGTGCAGACCGCCCGGGAGGTCGAGGAGCTGATCCGTTCCGGCGGTGCGGTCCCGGCGACGATCGCCGTCCTCCACGGGGTCCCGCGGATCGGCCTGGATGATGCCGAGCTCGACCTGCTCGGCTCGGACGAGCATGTCCGCAAGGTCAGCATTCGCGACCTGCCGCACGTCATCGCCCGCGGCGAGCACGGGGCCACCACCGTCGCGTCCACCATGCGACTAGCGGCACTTGCCGGGATCCGCGTGTTCGTCACCGGTGGGCTCGGTGGGGTGCACCGCGGCGGCGAGAGCAGCATGGACGTCTCGGCCGACCTGACCGAGCTGAGCCTCACCGATGTCGCGGTCGTGAGCGCCGGGGTGAAGTCGCTGCTGGACATCGGTCGCACCCTCGAGGTGCTGGAGACCCTCGGCGTGCCGGTCATCACCATCGGGTCGAACGACTTCCCGTCCTTCTACTCCCGCTCCAGCGGCTTCCGTTCGCCGCTGCGCCTCGACGAGGCTGCCGAGGTGGCGGCGACCATGCGCGCGAAGTGGGACCTCGGGCTCGCCGGGGGCCTGGTTGTGGCGAATCCGATCCCGGTGGCCGACGAGATCCCCGAGTCAGAGATCAGCGTCCTGATCAACCGCGCGATCGGCGAGGCCGGCGAGCTGGGGATCACCGGAGCGGCGATCACCCCATACCTCCTGGGCCGGATCGTCGAGCTGTCCGGCGGGGAGTCCCTGCGGGCGAACATCGCGCTGGTCAAGAACAACGCCGTCCTCGGTGCGCGGATCGCCGTTGCTTACAGCGCCAGTACGCTCAGGGGGTGAAGCTCGCCGGCAGCCTGCGCAGTTACTCACCGAGGGCTGAAGCTGTCTGCTACCACCGATGCCAGGCTGCGGGACCGGCTGCCCACCTCAGCCTGAACCCGGCGCTCCGGCGAGCCCGGCCTCAGTCGCGCCACGAATGCTGTGGCGCGTAGCCGAGCAGCCGGCGGGCCTTGGCGATTCCGAGCAGCGTCTGGTTGCCCTCCAGCGAGCCCCGCTGCTCGACGCCGGGAAAGACCTCAGCCATCAGG
>JADLEH010000200.1 GCA_020846255.1 Propionibacteriaceae bacterium | reverse complement strand
CCGAGGCCGGCGACGCTCCCGAGCTGCTGGCGCAGTTCCGCAAGCTCCACCTGGCCGGCTCGTCGCCGGACCTGGTGATCTCGGACGTCAGGATGCCGCCATCGATGACCGACGACGGCCTCCGCGCTGCCGTCCGGCTGCGCGAGGAGCACCCGGGCCTGCCGGTGCTGATGCTCAGCCAGTACGTCGCGCCGGCCTACGCCGCGACGCTGATGGCGGCAAGGGCCGGGGGCGGACTCGGCTACCTGCTCAAGGAGCGGGTCGGCCGGGTCTCGGACTTCCTGCACTCGATCGAGGTGGTGGCGGCCGGCGGGGTGGTGGTCGACCCGGAGGTGGTGGCGCAGCTGCTGAACGCCCGGCGCGCCGACCCGCTGCTGGGCCGGCTGACCCCACGGGAGCTGGAGGTGCTCTCGCTGATGGCCAATGGTGCTGCGAACACCGAGATCGCCGCCCGGCTGGTGGTGAGCCTGGCCGCGGTCTCCAAGCACGTCGCCAACATCTTCAGCAAGCTCGACCTCGGCCCCAACGAGGACAACCGGCGGGTGCGGGCGGTGCTGGCCTACCTGAACCGGTGACCGGCCTGGCCGCAGTCAGGCGTCGCTGGCCAGCCTGGCCACGTGCAGGGTCAGGTAGACCACCTCGTCGGAGGTGATCGGCTTGCCAAGGCGCAGCTCGAGCAGCGACTGCACCCGCTCGGCGCACTGGTAGGCATCCGGGAACGCCTGCTTGATCGTGGCGGTGAAACTGGTCGGGTTCTCGACCAGCTGGCGGTCGGCGTCCACCCGGACGAAGAAGTAGCGCAGGTGGGTCATGAACCTCGCAGCGTTGATGCCCTCCGGATCGAAGCGGCGCTGGTAGGCCGACTCGAGTACTCCGAACACCTGCCGGAACACCTCGGTCATCTGGAAGGTCCGGGACAGGTCGTCGGTTGCGAACATCGCGTTCACGAAGTGCAGGGCGATCGGGATCGCCTCGTCGATCGGCAGGTCGACCCCGGTCCGTTCCCTGGCCAGGGCCACTGCGTCCCTGGCGACCCGGAGCTCCTTCGGGTAGAGGTGGGCGACTTCCGCCCGCAGCGGGTACTCCACGACGATGTGCTGGCGGACCCGCTTGATTGCGAAGCTCAGGTGGTCGGCCAGCGGGATGACCATGGCCGGGGCGAAGTTGATCGAGAGGTCGCGCTGGGCCAGCGCGAGGATCTCGGCAGCCACTGCCAGGTGCTCCGGCGGGATCTCGGTGAGGAAGGCGGACAGCTGGTCGGCGTCGTGGGCAGCATCCGGGACGAAGGTCTGCTGGATCCGGGTGCGGTCAACCCTCGATCCGGCCCGGACGCCGAACCCGATGCCGCGGCCGGTGAGCACCACCTGACGGCCGGCGTCGTCGCAGGCAAGGACGACGTTGTTGTTGAAGACCTTCAGCACTTCCATGTGCCAGCCTCTCTCGCTTGCGGCCCACCCTGACCCGCAGGCTTCGCTACCCGGTGACCGCCCCGCCCCTGGGGTCGGCCTCGCCACCCCTGACGCCCGCCTCGCTACCCGTTGGTCGGCCTCGCTACCCGTGCACCGGTAGCGTCCCGACGCACGGGTAGCGAAGCACGGCGTCAGGACAGGTCGGCGCCGTTGCCGGCGATGACCTTGGAGTACCAGAAGAAGCTGTCCTTGCGGTACCTGGCCAGCTCCTTGAGGTCGAACTCGTCGCGGTCGACGTAGATGAAGCCGTACCGCTTGGAACTGCCCTGGTGGGTTGAGACCAGGTCGATCGCCGACCACGGCGAGTAGCCCAGCACCTCCACCCCGTCGCTGATCGCCCACTGCATCTGCTCGATGTGGTCGCGCAGGTAGGAGATCCGGTAGCCGTCGTGGACCTGGCCGTCGACGAGCTCGTCGAAGGCGCCAAGGCCGTTCTCCGTGACCAGCAGCGGGAGGTGGTACCTCTCCCAGATGGCCCGGAAGGTGGTCCGGAAGCCGATCGGGTCGATCTCCCACCCGAACTCCGTCTTCGGCAGGTACGGGTTCGCCGCCCCCGCGTAGACGCCGGCCTCGCCGATGGCGATCTGCTGATCGGCCCCGACCAGCGCGTCGCCGGCCTCCCCCGTCGGACGGGCGACGGTGGCGGTGTTGTAGTAGTTGAAGGCGATGAAGTCCGGCTTGTCGGCCGAAAGGATCTCCAGGTCGCCCTCGGCGATGGTCGGGGCAGCCCCCAACTCCTCCAGGTAGGCCCAGGCCACCGAGTTGTACCTGCCGTGGACAGCCATGTCGAGGTAGAGCCAGTTGCGGATCGAGTTGTAGTCGTCAGCGGCGAGGACGTCGTCTGGATGGCAGGTCGCCGGGTAGCACATCGAGATGTTGGGCGCGGGCCCGACCAGGCCGCCAGGCACCAGGGCATGGCACAGGGTGGTCGCCTTCGCCTGGGCCAGCATCATGTGGTGATTCGCCTGGTACACGGCCGACTTCGGCATCCCGGGCTTGACCGTGCCGATGGCCTCGCCGTGCAGGATCATCATGTTCTGCTCGTTGATGGTCAGCCAGTAGGTGACCTTCGGGCCGTACTCGCGGAACAGGATCTCGGCGAACCGGGCGAACGCATCGACGGTCTCCCGGTTCACCCAGCCGCCCCTGGCGTCCAGCGCCGCGGGCAGGTCGAAGTGGTACATGGTCACGATGGGCTCGATCCCGGCAGCGACCAGCGCGTCGATCAGCCGGTGGTAGAAGTCGATCCCGGCCTGGTTGATCTCCCCGTCACCGTCGGGGATGATCCGCGTCCAGGCGATCGAGAAGCGGTAGGCCTTCAGCCCGAGCTCCGCGAACAGGGCCACGTCCTCCGCGAACCGGTGGTAGTG
>JADLEH010000199.1 GCA_020846255.1 Propionibacteriaceae bacterium | reverse complement strand
GGGGCGGTTTCCACTGCGTTGGTCATTTGTCGGCTCCCGTCAATCTCGGTTCGTGGGTGGTGTGGAGGTAGGACTCATCATGACCCTTGGTCGCGAGTTGCATGATCTTCGATTGGGTGGCTTCCGAGTTGTCCAGGAAGCCGGTGATCCGTCCCTGTGACATCACGGCGATCCGGTGCGAAATGCGCAGCACCTCGGGCAGCTCGGAGGAAATAACGACGATCGCCTTGCCCTGATTGGCGAGCCTGTTGATCAGGTCATAGATTTCATCCTTGGCGCCGACGTCGATACCGCGGGTAGGCTCGTCGACAATCAGCACGTCGCAGTCGCGCTCGAGCCACTTGGCCAGGACGACCTTCTGCTGGTTTCCGCCCGAAAGGTTCTTGGTGAGCTGCCGGACGTGCGGCGTGCGAATCCGGAGCTTTTTGACGAACTCGCTCGCCCTCTCCTTCGCCCGCTTCGGCTGCATGAACCCCAGCCGGTTCCGGTAGGAGCGCAGGGATGCGAGCACGATGTTCGCGTCCACCGGCTGCTCAAGCAGCAGCCCGAGCCTCTTGCGGTCTTCCGAGAGGTAGCCGATCCCGTGGTCGACGGCGTCGGTCGGACGGTGGATCGCCACCGGCTTGCCCTTCACCAGGATCTCGCCGGTGGTCTTACGGTCGGCACCGAAGATCGCGCGGGCCAGTTCGGTTCGCCCGGAGCCCATCAGGCCGGCGAACCCGAGGATCTCGCCCCGGCGGATGTCGAAGCTGGCGTTCTTGATCAGAGCTGAGGTCGAGAGGTTGCGGACCTCGAGCACCGTCTCGGCGTCGAGCCGACCGGATATAGCGGGACGCGCGTCCTCGTCGATGTGGCGGCCCACCATCATCTCGATGATCGTCGAGACATCGAACTCACCCTTTCGGAGTGAGCCCACGTAGTGGCCGTCGCGCAGGACGGTCACGCGATCCGCGATGCGTCCGAGCTCCTCCATGCGGTGGGAAATGTAGATGATTCCGGTGCCGCGCGAGCGAAGGTCGTTGATAAGCTCGAACAGGGTGTCAGTCTCGGCCGCGGTGAGCGCGGACGTCGGTTCGTCCATGATCAACACGCGGGAATCGACGGAGAGCGCCTTCGCGATCTCGACCATCTGCTGCTTCGCGACGGTGAGGTCACCGACGATCGTCGTGGGGGAGAGCGCGATGCCGAGCCGGTCTAGGAACTCGGCGGCCTTGCGATTGAGCGCGCGCTCGTTGAGCCCGAACCCGCCGGCGGTGCGCGGTTCCCGTCCAATGAAGATGTTCTGCGCCACTGTGAGGTGCGGCATCAGGTTCATCTCCTGGTAGATGATCGCGATCCCGAGCGCCTGCGCCTCGGTGGGCGAGCTAATCACGACTTCCTTGCCATCCATGCGGATGGTGCCCGCGTCACGCCTGTAGATGCCTGACAAAATCTTCATCAGGGTTGACTTGCCGGCGCCGTTTTCGCCGACCAGTGCCAGGACCTCGCCCGCATCCAGGTCGAACTCGACGTCGGCAAGCGCCTGCACGCCGGGGAACGCCTTGCTGATCCCCTCGACTTCCAGCAGTCGTTCACTCACGGTAGGACCCTCCTCGTCGAGTCATCCCCAAGGTCGTCGGAGCAACCTGTATGCACCTGTACCTAACTCTGGAAACACTATCGTCTTTCTGTGCCTGCGGGAAGTTCAGCCTCAGTTCGCCAGCTGTGTGATCAGATTGTGACCATAGGCTGAGTGCCTGTTGTCCGACATACTGGCCGCGGGGCCCGACGCGCCGGATGCGCCGGATGCGTGACCGCTTGGAACGATTCATGCAAGGCAGCGCTACGACTAGCCGAAACGGTTGCCTGGCACGCACAGCGAGGCATCACCGTCCCCGACAGCGATGACCTGACCTGCCGCACAGACGGTGCTGCAGCATCACCCCGACGCCACGCCCACAATGCAGCCCAAGAACCCCGTTGTTCGCGGAGTTCTAGCCCGATGGCTCCACGAATACAATCACCACCGGCCACCCAGTCAGCCATCGGAGGCAAACCCCGATCAATCGATTGACCAAAGTCCCCGACCAGTACAGCTGGACCTCGGTGTCCGGAAAGGCGCCCGAAGAGATGCACATCCTCGTCTTGGAAGCCAGCACGACGTCCGCGAAGGCGATGCTGTTCGGTGGTGGGAAGCCTGTGGTCCTGACCAAGCCGTACCCATCCATGGGTGCGGATGCCACCGTCCACGACGTTGACGTTGTTGTCGCCGTCTTGACGCAGCTGGCCCGCCGCGTGACCGAAGGGACAACAGTCGACGTCGTCGCACTTGTCGGGGCCTGGCACGGACTGCTTCTTGCCGACCACAGCATGCGACCGGTCAGCCCGGCATACCTGTGGTCGAATACTGAGCCGGCAGCTATCTGTCGACGCCTGCGTGCGGACCAGAGGCTGGTGAACTGGTTCTATCAAGCGACCGGCTGCATGGTGAACGCCACCTACCCGATCTTCACCTTGCACCTTCTACGGGAACGGGGTGTCAACATCGAAGATGCCTACATCATCGACGAGGGCAGCTACCTCAACTGGGTGCTGACGGGCGAATTCGCGCAGAGCCACTGCCTCGCTTCAGGCTCAGGCTTGCTGAACACGCACAGCAAACGTTACGACGCCGACGTGCTCGCCTGGGCAGGAGTCACGCAGGATCAACTTCCGACCCTGGTTCCGTCGCTGGTGCCATCCCCCCTGTCCGCTCGAGGTGCAGCCCTCCTGGGGATACCGGAGGGGACTCCAGTCCTGCCAACAATCGCCGACGGAGCCGCGAATCAGGCAGGCTCCGGAGCGCTGAGGCCAAGCGTGATGACGCTCTCTGTTGGTACCAGTGGGGCGGTGCGCCTCGCAACTGATGCACCCAGGCTCCCCCAAACACCGTCGACCTGGTGCTACGTCTCGACTCACTCGTGGCTAAGCGGTGCGGCGACATCGGGTGGATGCAACTGCATCGACTGGTTCCGCGGGGGTTTGACCGGCGGATTGTCGTATCGCGAGCTCGAGACCCAAGAGGTCAGCGAGCGAGACCCCGTCTTCCTTCCCTTTCTTCACGGCGAACGGTGTCCCGGCTGGGACGATGGTCGACGCGCGGAGTTCATGGGCATGAGTGCGCAAAACGACCTGCGGACGCTGTACGGAGCCGTTCAGGAGGGCGTGCTGTTCAATCTGCTCCAGTGCTATCAGGCTCTCATAGAGCTCAACGGGCGCCCCCTGCGCATCAAGCTCTCCGGCGGAATCCTGCACTCCCCACGTTGGACCCAGATGTGCGCCGACATCTTCGGTGTCCCCCTCGAGAAGGACGCAGCGCTCCATGCATCTCTGATGGGCGGCGCGATTTGCGGCATGGAAGCAATTGGCCTCATCTCCACCGCCGCGGACTTTGAGACCAAGCCATCTGGGATTGTCATACCCAATCCGGAAGCGCACGGTCGTCACCAGAAGCGATATCGCGCCTATCTTCGTGCCTACCATGGCTAAGACCGGATCCACCGATGGGCTGGGGTAAGGGGTGGTGCTTCCGATTTGGCTCGCGGGTCGGTCGGTGGACGTGGCTGGTTGTCAGGCGTCGCATCCGAGTTCGCCACAGTGATCTCCTGGTTGGGCCGCTTGTCGGCCGATGGTCAAGCGGGGAGGGTTGTTGGCGGTCCCGCGAGGATGCGCTGCTGGGTGAGTCACAGGCAGCGTCTTCGGGCTGGTTCACGGCAAGGCGGGCAGGCCGGGGCTGGTGTGGATCCTGCAGGGGACGATCACCGATCGTAGGGACGAGGTCGCGACGAATTTCGGCCCGGACTCACTCGCGCTAGGAACCGTGTCATTCGCGGTTCACGCGTTCGGGGCACGATGCCGGTGGCTAGCGACCTGCCGGTGGAGCAGATCGTGGACCGGGTGGGCTTCAACTCGCCCGTGGTGCTGCGTGACCACTTCCGGCGCGCCAGCGGTATGTCGCCCAAGGCCTACCGGCGGCGCTTGGGTCATGCCCCGGCGGAGCGTGCTGCGGTAGCGTAGACGGTGTGACTCTCTCTCCCGCCGATCTCGCCCGGCACGTCGACCACACGCTGCTCTCGCCCACGGCCACAGCCGCGCAACTCGCTGCCCTCGCCGCGGAAGCGGTCGCCCTCGGCACCTATTCGATCTGTGTCTCACCGTCGATGCTGCCGGTCACGGCACCCCTCGGCACCGTCCTGGTGGCCACGGTGTGCGGCTTTCCCTCCGGCAAGCACACGGCCACCATCAAGGCCGCTGAGGCCGCCGACTCGATCGCCCGGGGGGCGGACGAGGTGGACATGGTGATCGACCTCGGGCTGGTCAAGGCCGGACGGTGGGACGACACCCGGTCGGAGATCGCTATGGTCCGGGCGTCGGTGCCCTCGCCGAAGGTGCTCAAGGTGATCATCGAGGCCGCCGCCCTTACCGACGAGGAGATCATCGCTGCCTGCCAAGCTGCCGAGGCGGCGGGTGCGGACTTCGTGAAGACGTCGACCGGCTACCATCCCTCGGGCGGCGCCTCCGTGCACGCCGTCGAGCTGATGGCGCGGACGGTGGGCGGACGCCTCGGCGTGAAGGCGTCCGGCGGGATCCACGACTGGGACCTCGCCGTCGCGTTGCTCGAGGCTGGTGCCACCCGCCTCGGGCTGTCGGGCACAGCGGCGGTTCTCGCCGGCCACCGCTCGGCCGGTTACTGATCTCCGGCGCACCCCCTCAGGCCAGCCTATGGTCCTTCAGCCAGTGCCGGCGTTTGCGAGCAGTTGTCAAACGTCCGGAAATGCAGCCGGCCAAGTGTGTAGCTTGTGACTTGTGCTGACGCGAACGATCTAGTGTCGCGCGTCTGAATCTCGTTTACGGATGGCGTGGGGCAGGATTTCGTCGGCGGTCTTGGTCCAGGTGAAGGGGTGGCAGCGGTCGTTCCAACCGACGATGAACTTGCGGATGGCGTT
>JADLEH010000198.1 GCA_020846255.1 Propionibacteriaceae bacterium | reverse complement strand
GCATCAGCCCCGCGTGCTTGCGCACCTCCAGCAGCGGCCGCACCACCGCAGGATCCCCGGCGACGAAACCGGCCCGGTAACCGGCAGCGTTGGAGCGCTTGGAGAGCGAGTGCACGGCCAGCAGCCCGTCCAGCGAGCCGCCGTTGATGCCAGGGTTCAGTACCGACATCGGTTCGGTGTCCCAGCCGAACTCGGCGTAGCACTCGTCCGAGGCCAGCACGGCGCCCACCTCGCGGGCCGCCGCCACCCAGTCCCGCAACCGGTCCGGCGGCAGGATCTGGCCGTGCGGATTGGCCGGTGAGTTGATCCAGACCAGCCCGGGCCGCAGCTCTGCCAGCCGGGACGGGTCGTCACAGGCGACAACGGTCGCACCGGCGATCCGGGCGCCGACGTCATAGGTGGGATAGGCGGTCGTGGGGATGACCACGGTCTCGCCACGGCCGACACCGAGCAGGGTGGGCAGCAGGGCCACCAGTTCCTTGGTGCCGATCACGGGCAGGACGCCCGAGTCGGTCAGTCCCGTGGCTCCCCAGCGGCGGCTGAGGTAGCCGATGATCGCTGTTCGCAAGGCCGGGGTGCCCCAGGTGGTCGGATAGCCCGGGGCGTCCGCCGCTGCGGCCAGCGCCAGCCGGGCGATCTCCGGCGTGGGATCCACCGGGGTGCCGACCGACAGGTCGACCAGGCCGTCAGGATGCGCGGCCGCGCGTGCCCGGGCTGCGTCCAGGGAGTCCCAGGGGAAGTCAGGCAGCTGCCCGGCGAGCCCCCGGGTCACTCGCCCTGCGGAGGCAGGGCAGCAACGACGGGGTGGTCAGCGGCGATCGGGCCCATCTTGGCCGCGCCGCCCGGAGAGCCGACCTCGTCGAAGAAGTGCACGTTGACGTCGTAGTACTCGGCCTGATCAGCCGGGACGTCGTCCTCGTAGTAGATCGCCTCGACCGGGCACACCGGTTCGCAGGCGCCACAGTCCACGCACTCGTCGGGATGGATGTACAGCATCCGGTTGCCCTCGTAGATGCAGTCGACCGGACACTCCTCGACACAAGCGAGATCCTTGACATCGACACACGGCAGAGTGATGACGTAAGTCATGAACCGGCTCCTAGTCCAGAGGTATCTTCCCAACTCAGGAGCACTCTACAACTCGCAAGGGAGGATGCTGACATGGCCCGCCAGCTTCCGGAACCAGGACGCCGGGTCAGCCTGCGTCGCGTCCGGGCGGACGGGGAGCAGGGGGACCTGATCGGCTTCGTGATCACGGCATCCGAGTCCGGGCTCAGGTTGCGGGACCGCAGGGGCCACGATCACCAGGTGGCCTGGCCGGACGTCGTCGCGCTGCGCTCGATCGGGGTGGCCAGGGGCCGTGACCCACTCCGGACGCCCCTGGCCGAGCTGGACGCCCTCGCTGAAGCCGCCGGTCTGACCGGCAGGGTGTTCGTGGCGCGAGTCGCCGACCTGGTGGACCGGCTGGTGCCGCCGCCGCTCGAGCCGGGGTCACCCCCGCCGCAGCCGGCAGAGGTCGCCGGGGAATGGGTGACCACTGGCACCGCTGCCGACCTGACCGGCCTCGCGTGGTGGGCAGCGCACCATGACGCCCGGAGCCTGCAGGTGCGGACAGCAGATCCGGAGGTGGTGGCTCTACTGCTCGCGGCCGGTTTCACCGAACGGGGCCCCACCCGACCGGGATAGCGCTGCCCGGCCGGTGCCGACCTGCGGGACAAAACTGCCCGCGGCTACCCGAAGCCGCCCGATTCTGGTGCCGGTGGACGACTGGCGGCAGGAATGTCCCAGAAACCAGTGGGCTGATCCCGACGGGTGGGGTGCGCGGCAATCAGATGCAGGGTGGGTGCGGCGAGGTGCCGGGGGCTTACCGGGCGCAGGTCGGCTTCGGCGAGGCGCCGGGGGCTCGCCGAGGTCCGTCGGCTTCGGCGTGGGGGCCGTGGCGCGAGAGCCTGGCCGGTCAGTCGTTCGGCTTC
Organism: Propionibacteriaceae bacterium; assembly: GCA_020846255.1. Lineage (GTDB taxonomy): Bacteria > Actinomycetota > Actinomycetes > Propionibacteriales > Propionibacteriaceae > Propionicimonas. Next base: position 3,714 of record JADLEH010000198.1, on the reverse strand, counting down.
TTGCCGCAGACCACCGGGGTCAGGGAGTTGTAGCGCCACTTGAACAGCTCCCGCTTGACCAGCTGCTTCCCCTCGTAGAAGAGCCGGTAGTGCCGCACGTCGAAGCCGCTCATCGCGCTCTGTGGCACGCACTTCGGCGAGTCGTCGTAGATCTTCTTGCCCGGCGCGCGGTAGTTCGAGCGGATCGGGGTGGAGGCCTTGATGGTGTAGCGCTTGGTCGACCAGACGCGCACCGTGATCGACCCGGTGGTCCCGGGGCGCCCGGTGATCCAGGCCTGCATGACCACACCGTAGGGCGAGTCGTTGCGGAACTTCATGTCGACGCTGACCCAGTCGAGGGTGGCTTCCCGGCCGACCGGGTAGCGGCTGAAGTACAGCGAGTGGGGCTTGTGGTAGATGTCCTCGAGCCCTGCGAAGTAGACGGCATTGAAGGTCGTCGTCGTGGCCTGGGAGATGCCCCCACCGAGGCGCTCCACGATCCGGCCGCCGTCGATGGCGCCGCCGGCCATCCAGCCGGCAGCCCTCGTCCGCTCGCCCAGCACCTTGTTCATGCTGAAGACCTCGCCGGGCTTGAGGAAGGTGCCGTTGATCAGCCGTGCGGCCTTGCCGATGTTGTTGTACCGGTAGGCGGTGCCCGGGAAGTACGTGGTGAACTTGCCGATCACCTTCTTCACGCCCAGCTTCTTGGCGTCGGCGGAGGTGAAAGCCGCTGCCCGCGGGCTGACCGCAACGGTGGCGGTGCGCGCTGTGGTTTGCGTGAGCACCGGCACCAGCGCTGCACCGAGCTGGACCGGGTCCACGCCCAGCCCGTCCACCGACTCGATGATCTTGGGCTTGCCCTTGCTGATCGTGATCGTGGCGTCCCGCGGCTGCTTCAACCCGAGCTGCTTCAGCTTCCCGGCGATCCTGGCGTCCAGCGCCTCGGCGTCGAACGCCGGCACCAACGTGCCGTCGCCGGCCTCGAACCGGAGGCTCGCGGCGATCACCTGCGGGGTCACCTCGACCTTGCCCTTGTCCCCGACGGCGACGCTCACCGGTGCCGCCACGGCTGTCGTGGCCAGTCCGGACACCACTTCGTCGGCCTCTGCCGTGGTCACCTCCGGCTCGTCCACCCCCACTTCGGCGGCGACCTCCGTGCTGTTCAGGAACGCCTCCTGGATGGCTGCCTCGGTTGCGGGCCGGTCGAGGGCGACGCCGTTCCTGCCCTCGCTCCGGACGGGCTTGAGGCCCTTGTAGGTGACCTCTGCGTCCACCGGCTTCACGTCGACCTTGTCGGCCAGGGCGGCGACGGCCGCGGACAGCTTCGCCTTGTCGACCTTGAGCACAGCCCGGTGCTCAGTGCCGCCGAAGAGCACGGTGAGGATGGTCGCCGGGTTCCAGCTGCGGCCACCGCCGGCCTGGGCGACGGAGGCGGGATAGTCGACCGCCAGCCCGGCCTCGGCCGGGGTGAAGGTGAGGGTCTGCGATCCGGCGGTGACGGCCAGCTGTTGGGCCGAGCGGTCCTTCAGGCCGGAAGCGAGCTTCTGTTCCGCGGCCGGGACGGTCAGCCCACCGAGTTGGACGCCGGCCACGGAGGTGTTCTTCGGTACGTTCTCGCCGGCCAGGAAGTGCCCGGCCAGGTAGCCCCCACCGAGGAGGACGAAGAGGCCCGCGCCGACACCGATGCCGATTCGCATGGTTGTCGACAGCTTCTTGCTGGAAGGGGCCACGGGGGAAGTCCTCTCGGGTGCGTGCGCGCCCAATGCTACGTGAGCTGATCGGAGGCGTCGGTCAGTTCGTCCAGTGGAGCCGCCGGCAGCCCCAGCTGGGAAACCACGATCCCGGTGATCATCAGGACTGCCCCGAGGTATCCGCGGACGCCCATGAACTCCTGCAGCAGGAGCGCCCCGCCGATGGCGCCGAACACCGACTCGGCAGCCATGATCAGTGAGGCGTGGGTGGCCAGCGCATGCCGCTGGCCGACGACCTGCAGGGTGTACGCGATGCCGACCGAGACCAGTCCGCCGTAGAGCAGCGGTAGCAGCGCCCTGTCCAGACCGGTGAACGGTGCCGGGTCGAGTAGCGGAGCGGCCAGGGAGGCCAGGACGGCGCAGGTGAGGAACTGCGTCACGGCGAACCGCAGGGCGGACAGTCGCGGGCTGTAGTGCTCGATGATCAGGATCTGCACAGCCCACGGGATCGTCGACGCCAGGAGCAGCAACTCGCCGCGCCCGATGGTGAGGTCGTCGGTGACGCAGATCAGGTAGAGGCCCACCATGGACGCAACCACCCCGACGATCGTGGCAAGGCTGCTGCGGTGCCCCCGGAACGCCGCGATCACGGGCACCACCACCATGTAGAGGCCGGTGATGAAAGCTGCGTTGCCGGCCGGGACCTCTGCCATGGCCACCTGCTGGAGGCTGACTGCGACCGTCAGCATCAGGCCGGCGGCCAGGCCCGGGAGGAGCACGGCCCGGTTGGCAGCGCGGCGACGTGCCCGCGGAACCCGGCGGATCCGGTCGCGGACCAGGATGACCGGCAGCAGCACCAGTGAGCCGAGCGCGAACCGGACGCCGGTGAAGGTGAACGGCCCGACGTGCTCGGAACCGACCCGCTGGGCGACGAACGCCAGGCCCCAGAGCGCCGATGCCAGCAGCAGCGCAGCGTTCGCTCGCAGCCGCTGGCCGGCGGTGGACGTGACCAGTTTCAGGCGATCCGGGCGAGCGCGGTCCGCGCGTGGGCCGCGACGTTCTCGGCCGTGAACCCGTACTTGGCGAACAGCAGGCCGCCCGCAGCGGACTCACCGAAGTGGTTGACGGCGACGATCTTGCCGGCGTCCCCGACGTACTCGCGCCAGCCCATCGGCACTCCGGCCTCGACTGCGACCTTTGCCACGCCGGCGGGCAGCACCTCGGCGCGGTAGCCGGCGTCCTGGGCGTCGAACCATTCCAGGCACGGCATCGAGACCACCCGGGTGCCGACGCCCTCTGCCTGCAGCAGGTCGCGCGCGGCCAGGGCCACCTCGACCTCGGAGCCGGTGGCGAGGAGGGCGACCTTCAGCTCACCGGTGGCGTCGATGAGGGTGTAGCCACCCTTGCCGAGGTCACTGGCCGGCGCGAAGCCGGGCTGGTTGCGGTCGACGGTGAGCAGGTCCTGGCGCGACAGGATGATCGCGCTCGGACGGTCGGTGTGCGCCAGGGCGTGCGCCCAGGCCTGGGCGGTCTCGTTGGCGTCCGCCGGACGGATCACGTCCAGCCCGGGGATCGCCCGCAGGCTGGCGAGGTGTTCGATCGGCTGGTGGGTGGGCCCGTCCTCGCCGACGCCGATGGAGTCGTGCGTCCAGACGAAGACGGTCGGCACGCCCTGCAGGGCCGCCAGGCGGACGGCGCCGCGCATGTAGTCGGCGAACACCAGGAACGTGCCCCCGTAGGCGCGGGTGAGGCCGGAGATGTTGATCCCGTTCAGGACGCCGCCCATGGCGTGCTCGCGAATGCCGAAGTGCAGCGTGCGGCCGGTGTAGTCGCCGGCGAACTCGTGGCTGGACTGCTCCGGCGGCAGGAAGGACTTGGCGCCCTTCATGGTGGTGTTGTTGGAGCCGGCCAGGTCGGCGGAGCCGCCCCACAGTTCGGGCATCACGTCGGCGAGCGCGGTCAGCACCTCACCGGACGCTGCGCGGGTGGCCTTCTTGCCCGCGGGGAAGAACGGCAGCGCTGCGGCCAGGCCTTCGGGGAGCTC
>JADLEH010000197.1 GCA_020846255.1 Propionibacteriaceae bacterium | reverse complement strand
CGTGCCGCCGCCTCCGGCCGCACCCCCACCCGTGACCTGGTCGCCGACGCGCTCCGCGGCGGCAACGCCGGGGAGAAAGTCCTAGCCGCCATCAGCGACCGCCTCGACGCCGCACCCGCCATGCCAGCCCGGATCATCACCGACCTCGCACCCACCCTGACCGCCGACACCGGCTACGAGGCCAACCTGGCCGCCCTCCTGCGCGCCGGCCAGGTCGACCCCAGACACCTGGGCCTGGCAGTGTCCGCCGTCAACGCCTGGCACCGGCTCCACGAACGACAACAAGCCCAACGAGCCCGCGAGCAGCGCCGCGACCAGCTCCGACATCTCGGACAGATCGGCCAGCCGATCACCCTCACCGGCACCATCACCACCCGCCTCCCAGTCGACGGCTACCGGTACGACTCCCCACCCCAGCTGTTGCTGATCCTCGACTGCGGGGCCGCGGTCGCCAAGATGATCACTTCCGCCGCCTGGGCCTACGACACCAAGCCTGGCGAGCAGCTCACAGTCACCGGCACCGTCAAGGCCCACACCGAATACCGCGGCGTCCCTCAGACCGTCCTCGTCCGACCCCGACGGGTCGACACCACAGCGGCGGACAGCCCGCCGCTGTGGGAGATCGTGGCGCCGGTCAATCCCCAATCCCGGTTTCAAGAGGCACCGCTGGCGGCTCCTGCGCCGCTGGGCCGGGGTCTAGGCATCTAGCGAAAGGACACACCCTCATGCCCACCAACCAGCCCGCGCAACTGCACCTGAAGACCCCCGGCGACGTCGCCCAACTCATCCCGTTCCTGATCGGCTTCACCCCGAAGGACTCGCTGGTCGCGATCGTCGTGCAGGACAGCCGCATCCAGGTCACCGCCCGGGTCGACCTCGCCGCCGTCGAACCGCCCGGCGAAGCCGAGGTACTGCTCGACCGGCTCACCGACCGCTACCCCGACGCCGACCTGCACCTGATCACCTACACCGACGACCCCGAGCTCAGCCAGGCGATGCTCGACCGGTGCGCCGAACACCTCCCGTTCCTCACCGTCGGCCTGGCCATGCGAGTGGCCGGGAACACCTACTGGCTGCCCAACGGGGGACACGGCACCGTCGACCCCTACGGCCCGACCAGCGCCGAAGCGACCTACCACGGGCTCGGACGGCTCGCCAGCCGCGCCGACCTCGAAGCCCGTTTCGCGAGCGCCCCCGAAACCCCCGAACTCCTCCGCCACGCCGCGCACGTGATGAACAACCTGCCCCCGACGGCCGACCCCGACCAGATGATCAGCCGGACCCTCCAGATTCTCGACCAGCACCTGCCCGGCACGTCGGCAGAGCTCGAACCCGGCACCGTGACCCGGGACCGGATCGAACTCGCCCTGCTCGTCCAGGACCCCCACGCGCGCGACGCCGCGCTGCTGTCCATCACCGGCGACAACGCACCGGATCATGCCGAACTGTGGCGCCAGGTCGTCACCAGCGTCCCCGAGGTCGGCGCCTCCACCCCCGCCTACCTGGCTGGCATGGCAGCCTGGGTCAGCGGGGACGGCGCCAGCGCCTGCATCGCGCTCGACAAGGCTCAGGCCACCGCCCAACGCCCCGACCAGCTCCGCGAAACCGAGGTCCTGGCCCGGATCATCGACCAGGTCGTGCCGCCCACCGCCTGGGAACAGCTCCGCGCCGACGCCCTCGACCGCACCGAACCCTGCATCCGCGACGCCGTCACCCCCACCACCGAGATGGCCGACGAAGGACCGTGGGAGATCGTCACCCCGCCCCCGCGGCGCCGCCCCGAGCAGGAGCACGGTCTGCCGCCCGCACCCGGCATCGCCATCTGAAAGCGAGTAGACGTGAACTGGCAACGTTTCGACCCGACACAGGTCGGATGGCGGATCGGCCGCGCCCACGAACCCCGCGGCCACGACCTGTGGTGCCCCTGGGACCGCACCGCCGGCGTCATCGGACCCCAAGGCTCTGGCAAGACCCTCGACCTGCTCACCCCCGCCCTCCTCGCCGCGCCCGGCGCTGCTCTGGTCACCCTCACCAAGACCGACGACCTGCTGCTGACATTCACCGCCCGCAGCAGCGACAAGCGGCCCTGCCTGGTGCTGGACCCGTTCGGCCAAACCGACGGGCTCCCCGAACTCATTTGGGACCCCATCAGCGGCTGCGCCGACCCGATCACCGCCGAACGCCGCGCCAAAGCGTTCACCGCCGGCACCATCAAAGCCACCGCCACATCAGGCTCCGGAGACGCTGCCGCCCGCTTCTATGCCGCCGAAGCCGCCAAAGTGCTCCAGGCCTACTTCCACGCTGCAGCCCTCGCCCACCACGACCTCGACCGCCTCCTGGAATGGGTCGCCCGGCCCCTATCTGTGCACCAGCCCGGCGAAATCCTGCTCAACCACCCTGCCGCCGCCCACTACTGGCACGGCCTCCTCCAAGGCGCCCTCACCGGCGACGACCGCACCGCCGGCAACACCATCACCACCGTCCAGCAAGCCATGAGCCTGTTCTTCCAACCCGGCATCCGCACCCGCTGCGTCCCCGGCCCCGGACGGCCCGCCACCAACATCGCCCAAGTCATCACAGCGGGCGGCACGCTCTATCTACTCGGTCGCGAAGATCCCTACGCGTCAGCGTCCCCACTCATGACGGCACTGGCCGAACACATCCTCGACACCGCCCTGCAGATGGCCAACACCAGTCCCTACGGACGGCTGTGCCCGCCGATGCTGGCCTGCCTTGACGAACTGCCCTCTACCGCACCCCTACCCACACTGCGGACCCGGATGGCCAACGAACGGGCGCTCGGGCTCAGCTTCATCTATGCCGCACAAACCTGGCGGCAGCTCGCCGGGATCTACGGCGACACCGACGCCCGCGCCCTGCTCGGCCTCACCAACGTCCTCGTCATGTTCGGCGGCAGCAAGGACGTCGGCTTCAACAAAGAAGTCTCCGACCTCGTCGGCACCACCCGGG
>JADLEH010000196.1 GCA_020846255.1 Propionibacteriaceae bacterium | reverse complement strand
TGGGACCGGTGCGCCCCCGGGCGGTGATCAGCAGGTGCCAGCCGTCACCGTCCGGGTCGGGCAGGACCCAGGGGTCGCGGAAGGCCTCGTCGTGCCAGCCCTTGTCGGCCAGTACCTCGTACCAGCGGGGGTCGGCCTTGGCCACCTGACCCTGCTTCTGCCACGTGTAGAGGTCGGGGGAGGTGGCGTAGCCGATGCTCTGGACGTTCTGGCCGTCGACCAGTCGGGCGCCGGTGTAGAACAGGAACCAGGTGCCGTCCGGGCCCCGGGTGACCGAGCCGGTCCAGGTGGCCAGCTCGTCGAAGTCGCCGGGCTCGCCGTGGACGACAGCGTCGGCCACCCGCGTCCACGTGGTCAGGTCGGTGGACACCGCATGCCCGATCGAGGCCCGGTAGTGACGTGACTGGGGATCCTCCAGGGCCTTCGGGGCGTGCAGGAAGAACAGGTGGTAGTGCTCATCGTCCTGGGCGAACCAGAAGTCCCAGACCCACGATTCCGGCAGTGCCAGCATCAGCCCTTCACCCCGGAGGAGGCGATGGAGTTGATGAACGCACGCTGGAAGGCGATAAACATGACCAGCACCGGGACGGTGATGATGCTGGCGTAGGCCATGATCTGCCCCCAGGAGACGTTCAGTTGCTTGAAGTAGTCGATGCCGACCATCGCCGGGCGCAACTCCTCGCTCTGCACCACCATCAACGGCCAAAGGTAGGAGTTCCAGGCGGGCAGGAAGGTGAGGATCGCCACGGTCGCGACGGCAGGTCCGGACAGCGGCATGATGATGCTCCGGTAGATCCGGAACCAGCCGGCGCCGTCCACCTTCGCTGCCTCGTCGAGCTCCTTCGGGATCGAGTCGAAGTACTGGTAGAAGAGGTAGATCGAGAAGGCGTTCGCCACGAACGGGACGATCTGGACGGCGTAGGTGTCCAGCCATCCCTGGGAGCCGTCGAAGTAGGGAATGGTGTTCACCCACCACAGCAGCGGCAGTGCCATCGTCTCGAACGGCACGATCAGGGTGGCAAGGATGACGCCGAGCACGACCTTCTGCCCCCGGAAGTGCATGCGGGAGAGCGCGAAGGCGGCCATCGAGTTGACCACGAGGCCGAACGCCACAGTGCTCACCGAGATGAAGACGGAGTTCACCAGGAAGGTGACGAACGGGACGCGGTCGAACACCCCGAGGTAGTTCTCCAGGTTGAGGGTGCCGACCGGAAGGAAAGCGTTGAGGCTTCCGAGGTCCTCGAAGATCTGCAGGTCCGGCTTGAAGCTCGACACGATCATGAAGACCAGGGGCAGCCCGAAGACGAGGCTGAGCACCAGGCGCAGCAGGAGGCCGAGCGCGCTCCGCACCCGGTGCGTGTGGCTGCCGGGCAGCTCGCCGACAGTCTTGGTGGACTGGTCGGCGACGTGGGAGAGGGTGGCGGTCATCGCTTCAGGTCCTTGTCTCGAGTGAGGTACCGCTGGAGTAGGGAGACCGCCAGCACGATCACGAAGAACACCAGTGAGATCGCCGCGGCATACCCGGTCTGCTGTTGCTGGAAGCCGGTACGGACGGCCATGAAGACCACGGTCGACGTGGAATCCAGCGGCCCGCCCTGGGTCATGATGTTGACCTGTGTGAACAGTGAGAACGCTGCGATGGTGATGGTGATGAGGATGAAGATCGCCGTCTGCCGGAGCCCGGGCCACGTGACGTGGACGAACTGCTGCCACGGTCCGGCGCCGTCGAGGGACGCGGCCTCGTAGAGGTCGGCCGGAATGGTCTGGAGTCCCGAGAGCCAGATGACCATGTGGAAGCCACACGCCTGCCAGGCCGACATCAGGATCAGCGCGATCAGTGCGGTGCGCGGATCACCGAGCCAGTCGGGACCCTGGACGCCAGCCTTGGCGAGCAGGGCGTTGATGAGCCCGTTGGGCTGGTACATGAACATCCACAGCATCGACACCACGACCATGGACGTGACGACCGGGAGGAAGAAGACGGTGCGGAAGAAGTTCACGCCGCGCATCTTGACGTTGATCAGCAGCGCAAGGCCGAGGGCGAGCGCCGACTGGAAGGGCACGATCACGAGGGCGAAGACCACCGTGTTGATCAGGGACCGCCAGAAGGTCTCGTTGTCGAAGAGCCGGGTGAAGTTGGCAACGCCGATGAACCTGGCCGGTTCGGGAGAGATCAGCCGGGCATTGGTGAAGGCGAGCACGAAGGTGAGCCCGATCGGGATCAGCAGGAAGGTGATGATGAGCACCCCGGCGGGAGCCAGCATCAGCCACCCGGTGGTGGTGGAGCGTCGGTCGGCCCGGCGGGCTCCCCGTGCCCGGGACGGCGCCTTGGTGGCAATCGCGGGCCGTGCATTTGTGGTGGTCACGCTCAGTCCTCCTCTTTGTGGACTTCGGCCCGTGCCGCAGGGAGTGCTCTCCCTGCGGCACGCGCCTGTTGTCGCTCACTGGAAGTAGTTGTTCGACTCCTGGTTGGCGTCGATGTTCTTCGCAGCGGTATCCAGTGCCTGCTGGGGATCGGCGCCGTTCAGGATGTCCTGCGCCGTCTTGGTGAACTCGGTGGCCATGAAGGGGTAGCCCGGGTTGACCGGCCGCAGTACGGCGAACTTCTTCGCGTACTGGCGGAACATGTCGTTCTCACCGCCGAGCTCGAAGCCGGGAACCATCGCGGCGGCCGCGTCCGTTGCCGGGATGTTGGTGGTGGCCTTGGAGACGCTCGCGACGTACTTGTCCTGAGCCGAGAACTTCATGTAGTCCATCGCGCCTTCGGGGCTCGAGCAGTTGGCGGAGATGCCCCACTGCCAGGAACCGCCACCGATCTTCGGGCCCTTGCCGAGGTCGACGCTGGGCAGGAAGAGGATGTCGTCGCCGAACTTCTTGCGCGTGTCGACGGCCGTCCAGCTGCCGTTGTAGAGGATCGCCGACTTGCCGCTCATGAAGTCCTTGGCCGGGTCGGCGCCGGACTTCAGCGGGACGTACTTCTCGGTGATCAGGCTTCGGAACCACTTGGCCCAGGCCACGCCTTCAGGCCCGTTAAGGACGCCCTGGGCGGACTTGTAGTCGCTGCGGTTGATCAGGTCGCCACCGAAGCTCTGCAGGAACGGTGAGTAGGCGTAGGGCCACCACTCGCCGGTGAAGCTGGTCGCGATGTCGAGGGGATGGTCGAAGTCGCCGGAATCGCGGATGGTCTTGAGCGCTGCGGTGAACTCGTCGTTCGTCCACGGCTGGTCTGCGGTGGGGATCCGGATGTCGTACTTCTCCAGCACGGACTTGCGGCTGACCATGGTCAGGGCGACGTCGTAGTAGCCGAAGGAGTAGGTCTTCTCGCCCCACTTCCCCAGCACGCTGGGAAGGTACTTGGACAGAATGTCGTCCATGCCCTCCAGCGGGGCCAGGTAGCCGGCCCAGGCCCAGTTGGGAACGTTCGGGCCGTCGATGTCGAGGATGCAGGGGAGCTTCTTCGCTGCCGCTGCGGCGACCACCGACTGGTTGTACGAATCCTGGGGGAACGCCTGCACGTCCACCTTGTACTTGGTCTGGCTGGCGTTGTAGTCGTTGACGATCTGCTCGATGGCGCCCAACTCGTTCTTGTTGCCGGCGTTGTGCGTCCACATGGTCAGGGTCTGGGTGCCACCCGGGGTGGCCGCGTTGGTGCTGGTCGACCCGCCCTTTGAGCACGCCCCGAGGGCGAGGGTCAGGGAAGCCGCGACGAGTGTCGTGACTACCAGCTTGGCTGTGCGCTTGAGCACTGTTCCTCCATTGGATCTTCGGTCCGGGTCGTCCCCCGGCCAGTGGTCTTGGATGCTAAAAGGATTTAGCACCACGAAGTTAGCACCGCCTCAGGGTGGCAGGCAAGGGGTTGCTAAAAGCTTTCTGCACTTGGTATCGCTATCATGGTCGAACACCAGTCAGACACATGGAGGATCGATGGCGAAGCGAGCCACCCTTGCCGATGTCGCCCGACTGTCCGGGTTGTCGACAACGACCGTGAGCATGGTGCTGAACGACCGCCCCAACACCCGGCTGTCCCAGGATGCCGCGGATCGCGTGCGGTCGGCCGCAGCCAAGCTGAACTACCGGCCGAACCCCGCCGCTCGAGGCCTGCGACTCGGCAAGACCCGCACGGTGGGCTTCATCTCCGATGAGGTGACCATCACCCGCTACGCTTCCGCGATGATCCGGGGCCTGCTGGAGGAGGCCGAGGCGCGCGACCACACCGTGCTGATCTCGGAGTCGGGCCGACGCGCCGACCGGATCGCCAGCGCCCTGGACCTCATGCTCGACCGCCAGGCCGACGGAATCGTCTTCGGATTGATGGGCGCAAAGCAGATCCACGTGCCGATCCTGGCCGAGGTGCCGGTCGTGATCGCGAACGCGATGTCGACCGAGGGCCACCCGTGCGTGCTGCCGGACGAGTACCGGGCCGGACACGAGGCCGCCAGTTACCTCGTCGACCGCGGGCACCGCCGGATCGCCTTCATCGGACGCTCCGAAGCCTTGCTCGACCCTGCGTTGTCGGTCACCATCGGCCAGCGGTACGCCGGTATCGATGCCGGCCTTGCCGAAGCCGGACTTGAATTCGTCCACCAGGTCGAAGGCCGCAACTGGGAGCCGGACCTCGGCTACCGGGGCGCCCACGAGATCCTGGACGCGACCGCGGTGACGGCGATCATTGCAGCCAACGACCGGGTCGCCTTCGGCGTCTACCAGGCCGCGCAGGAGCGCGGGCTACGGATCCCGGAGGACCTCTCGGTCATCTCCTTCGACGACGAGTACCTCGCGTCCTACCTTCGTCCGCAGCTCACCACAATGCAGATCCCCTACCTCGAGATGGGCCGGACGGCACTGCAGCTCGCGCTCGACGGTGACGCGCCCAACCAGACCATGGTCCCGATGCCGATCCAGGAACGCGCCTCTGTGCGCGACCTGCGTTGAACCTCGTACTCCTCGCCCTGCTCCTCGGGGCAGTGGCAGGGGCCCTGATCCCGTTCCAGACCGCGATCAACTCCCGGCTGGCCGTCCGGCTCGGGGCGGTGTTCCCGGCGTCGCTGGTCTCGTTCGCCATCGGCTCGGCCGGCCTCGGCCTGCTGGTGGTGGCGACCGGGACGCCCATGCCCTGGGCCGCGACGGCCGCGGACCAACCGTGGTGGATCTGGATCGGCGGTGTCTGCGGACTGGTCTTCCTCACCATGAACATCGTGCTGATGCCGCGCATCGGGGCATCGGCCACGGTGGTGCTGCCGCTGGTCGGGCAGGTGTTCGGCGGCCTGGTGATCGACATGACAGGGGCGTTCGAGATGGCGGTGCGTCCGCTCAGCCTCCTCCGGGCACTCGGCGCCGTCCTCGTTGTTGCCGGAGCGGCGATGGTGAACCTCGCCGGTCGCCCGGCCGACCTCACCTCCCCGGCGGCAGCCCACCGCCCGCACCCCCTGCTGTGGGTGGTTGCTGTGCTGACCGGGACCCTGGGCGCGATCCAGACAGCAGTCAACGGGCGCCTCGGTCAGGCGATGGGTTCAGCACTGGCGGCAGCGCTGGTGTCGTTCCTGGTCGGGTTGGTCGGGCTCACGGTGGTGACCCTCTTCAGCCGTCCGCGCGTTCACCGCGCCGGGCCGATACCGTGGTGGCAGTTCACAGGTGGCCTGCTGGGCGCGGCGTTCGTGCTTGTCAACGCCTTCAACGCGCCTGTCCTCGGGACGTCGCTGGCGGTCAGCGTCGTCCTGCTCGGCCAGGTGGCAGCCGGTCTCCTGCTCGACCACCGCGGCTGGCTCGGCGTCCGCCCGCGCCCGGTCACGGGATGGCGGCTCCTCGGCGCGGCCGTCGTGCTCGTTGGCGTAGCGCTCGTCCGCTTCGCCTGAGGTCCGGCGCCAGGAAACGCACAAGCTGTGAGTTAGGCGCCGAGTACGGCGGCGTACTCACAGCTTGTGAGGAGGAACTGGTTACTCGGCGGCGTCCTGGGCCTTGGCGATACGTTCGCGCAGGTACCAGAGCTGCTGGTGCAGGGCTTCGGGCACCTTGTCGCCGAACTGCGCGAAGTACTCCTCGGTGAGGGCGGCCTCACGATCCCAGGCGTCGGGGTCGAGCTCGAACAGGGCGCTAAGTTGCTGCTCGGAGATGTCCAGGCCCTCGACGTTGAGGTCACCCGGCGCCGGGATGCGACCGGAGATCGCATCGACTGCCTCGACCTCGCCATTGACCCGCCGCAGCGCCCATTCGATCGGACGGGAGTTGTCGCCGAAACCGGGCCACAGCCATTTCCCGTCCGCGTCCTTGCGGAACCAGTTCACCTGGAAGATCTTGGGGGCCTTGTCGCCGAGGACCAGGCCGACCTTCAGCCAGTGGGCCCAGTAGTCGGCCATGTTGTAGCCGCAGAACGGCAGCATGGCGAACGGGTCGCGGCGCAGCGAACCGACGGTGCCCTCGGCCGCAGCGGTCTGCTCACTGGAAACGGTCGCGCCGACGAAGACGCCGTGCTCCCAGTCGTAGGACTCGCTGATCAGCGGGATGTTGCGCGCCCGGCGGCCACCGAACAGGATCACGTCGATCGGCACCCCTGCCGGGTCCTCCCAGTCGGGCGAGATCGACTCGGCCTGGGAGGCGTGCACGGTGAACCGGCTGTTCGGGTGGGCTGCCGGCCGGCCGCAGCCGGGCGTCCAGTCAAGTCCCTGCCAGTCGATCAGGTGATCCGGCGGTACGTCCGTGAGGCCCTCCCACCAGATGTCGCCGTCGTCGGTCAGCGCGACATTGGTGAAGATCACGTCGTGGTTGAGGGCGTGCAGGCAGGTGGGGTTGGTCTCCTCCGAGGTTCCCGGGGCGACGCCGAAGAAACCCGCCTCCGGGTTGATCGCGTACAGCCTGCCGTCCGCGCCGGGGCGCATCCAGGCGATGTCGTCACCGACGGTCTCCACCTTCCAGCCGGGGATCGTCGGACGCAGCATGGCCAGGTTCGTCTTGCCGCAGGCGGACGGGAATGCAGCCGTCAGGTGGTACTCGCGGCCGTCCGGGCCGGTGATCCGCAGGATCAGCATGTGCTCGGCGAGCCAGCCCTCCTCGCGGGCCAGCACCGAGGCGATCCGGAGCGCGTAGCACTTCTTGCCCAGCAGGGCGTTGCCACCGTAGCCGGAGCCGTAGGACCAGATCTCGTGGGTCTCGGGGAAGTGGGTGATGTACTTCTCGTCGCTGCACGGCCACGGCACGTCCGCGCGGGCGTTCCCGTCCGGGTCGACCAGCGGATAGCCGACGCTGTGCACAGCCGGTACCCAGGTGCCGCCGGCGGCGATCGCGTCCAGCGCCGGCTTGCCGATGCGGGTCATCATCCGCATGTTCACCACGACGTAGGGGGAGTCGGTGATCTCGATCCCGAGCTTGCTGATCTCGCCACCGAGGGGACCCATCGAGAACGGGATCACGTACATCGTCCGACCGCGCATGCAACCTGCGAACAGCCAGGCGAGGGTCTTCTTCATCTCCACCGGGTCGGCCCAGTTGTTGGTCGGGCCGGCATCGTCGGGGTCGGCGGAGCAGATGAACGTCCGGGACTCGACCCGCGCCACGTCGGAGGGTTCGGAGCGGGCGAGGTAGGAGTTGGGCCGCTTCTCCGGGTTCAGCTGGACGAAGGTGCCGCTCGCGACCATCTGCGCGTTCAGGCGGTCCCGCTCGGCTTCGGACCCGTCACACCAGTGGATGGCGTCCGGCTTGGTGAGCTCCGCGACCCCGGCCACCCAGGTGACCAGTTCCTCCGGTGCGTTTGCAGGGGCGGTAGATGCGATCGTGGTCACTTCCAGGGCCATGGGGGTCTCCTAGGCGATGTCGCAGCGGTGCGGCTTTGGTATGGCTCATAGTGCACCAACTCCCATTGTCCGGTGGCGAATCCCGGCCATTGGTGCTGATTGCCAACCCCGCCGGCGCCAACCCCCAGGGGTATCCCACGAGGATCGTGGGGGGCTCCGTCCGGTACGGGTCCGGCTCGCGGCCCGCGGGCCGGTCGGCACCGCTCAGACCGGGTGGCTCCCGCCGACCGTGGCGGGCTCGGGGGCGCGGTTGGACGCTGCCGGACCGGGTCGAGTAGTCTGAAACCCGCTTTCCAGCGCCTGTGGCTCAACGGATAGAGCATCTGACTACGGATCAGAAGGTTGGGGGTTCGAATCCCTCCAGGCGCGCCAGTTCGCATGGCCGCCGCCCCGTCTCCAGGACCACCTGGAGTGGGGCGGTTCTGCTTGAACGGCAGCGGGCGGGTGGGCCGACCTGCGCAGGCCGCCGGTTCGCTCCGCGGAAAACACCGGTAGCATTGCACCCAGCCCTCTCCCGTCAGAACGGAGAACGGTCAGCCCTCGGGAGGTGCTCGCTACACACCCCGGGGGCGTCTCAATTCCTGCGCAGCCCGATTCCGCGCAGCCCGTCGCGCCGGGCGCCACAACCCCTCGCCCCGGGAGCAGGTTCAGAGGACCTTGGCCAGGTGGACCACCGGGCGTCCCTCGAGTTCGTCCCGAGCCGTCACGACATACCCCAGGCGCTCGTACAGGGCGATGTTCGATGCCATCAGTCGGTGGGTGTAGAGCCGTACCGAACGCAGGCCGGCGTTCCGCGCAGTCGTCTCGGCGTGGGCGAGCAGGGTCCGGCCGATCCCTCGGCCCTTGGCCGGGATCCACCGCCACGTTCTCGATGAGCAGGACCCCCGGCTCCGGCACCAGGACGATCAGCCCGGCGACCGGGCCACCCGCGGTCGGGCAGAGGACGGTCACCTGACCGGCGGCGATCAGCTGGTCGTAGTCGGCCGAGAGCGGAACGGGTCGCATCCCGATCACCGCGATCCAGGGTTCGTAGGCTGCCGTCACCACGGCGCGGACCGCATCGGCATCGTCCGGCAACGCGATGCGGAGAACTGGGTCGTCCGGCTTCGGCATACCCGAGGCATAGCGCATCCAGAAGCACCGGCGGCCGAGGATCGCTGGCGGTACCGCAGGACGGCGAAATGCCGGCCGAGTGGACGGGATCGTCGGGCAGGTTCGCGGCTAGTCTGAAACAGACAGGTCTGGACAGGTTTACCCAGGAGGGTGGAGATGACCGAAGGCACCGGGCAGGGCAAGGGCGCACTTCAGGTGGAGATGCAGG
>JADLEH010000195.1 GCA_020846255.1 Propionibacteriaceae bacterium | reverse complement strand
TGCTCGGGTTCGCCATCTACTTCCTGTACTCCCGCAGCCACTCGAGGCTGGAGACCGGCGCCGGCATCCGTCCGGACATGCTGCAGGCGATGGAGGAGGGGCACGCACCCCATAGTCCCGACGACCTCCGGTAGGCCCGTACCCGGGCCGCACGAACGGGGACAGTCCCCTTTACCGTTCGTCCTTGGCCGCTGGCCGCAGGAAAGGGGACAGTCCCCTTTGGTGTCGCCTTGGGTGGGAAGAGGCGCGGAAGAGGGTGAGCGCTGCCTCCGGTAAGCTTGGATGGTTCCCGATCCAGACCGGAGTTTCACCATGCCCGCACGTCATGACCTGCGCAATGTCGCAATCATTGCCCACGTCGACCACGGCAAGACCACGCTCGTGGACGCCATGCTGTGGCAGTCCGGGGCCTTCCGCGCCAACCAGGACGTCAACAACCGGGTCATGGACTCGATGGATCTGGAGCGCGAGAAGGGCATCACGATCCTGGCGAAGAACACCGCCGTCGACCACAAGCTCGACGACGGGACCACCGCAACCATCAACATCATCGACACCCCCGGCCACGCCGACTTCGGTGGCGAGGTCGAGCGCGGCCTGGAGATGGTGGACGGTGTCCTGCTCCTGGTGGACGCCTCCGAGGGCCCGCTGCCACAGACCCGCTTCGTGCTGCGCAAGGCGCTGGCCAAGAACCTGCCGATCATCGTCGTGATCAACAAGGTCGACCGCCCGGACGCCCGGATCGCAGAGGTCGTCGACGAGGTGTACGCCCTGTTCCTCGACCTGCTGGAGGACGACGAGGCCCATCACCTCGACTTCCCGATCATCTACTGCGCTGCGAAGGCCGGGCGGTCCTCGCTCACCCAGCCCGCCGACGGCACCATGCCGGACGCCCCGGACCTGGAGTCGCTGTTCACGCTGATCATGGAGACCATCCCGGCCCCGCTGTACACCGAGGGCGCACCGCTGCAGGCGCACGTGACCAACCTCGACGCGTCCCCCTACCTCGGCAGGCTGGCCCTCTGCCGGATCATCGAGGGCACCATGAAGCGCGGCCAGACCGTTGCCTGGTGCCGCCACGACGGCACGATCACCAACGTCAGGCTCTCCGAGCTGCTGATCACCAAGGCCCTCGACCGCGTCCCTGCGGATGAGGCCGGCCCGGGCGACATCGTCGCGATCGCCGGCATCCCCGAGATCACCATCGGCGAGACCCTCGCCGACCCGATCGACCCGAAGCCGTTGCCGTTGATCCATGTGGACGAGCCGTCCATCTCGATGACCATCGGCATCAACACCTCGCCGCTGGCCGGTCGGGTCGGCCGCCTGCTCACCGCCCGGCTGGTCAAGAACCGGCTCGACACGGAACTGGTCGGCAACGTGAGCATCCGGGTGCTGAACACCGAGCGTCCCGACACCTGGGAGGTGCAGGGACGTGGCGAGCTGCAGCTCGCCGTGCTGGTCGAGATGATGCGCCGCGAAGGCTTCGAGCTGACCGTTGGCAAGCCGCAGGTGCTGGTCCGCGAGATCAACGGCAAGCTGCACGAGCCGGTGGAACGCCTGACCGTCGACATCCCCGAGGACCACGTCGGCACCATCACCCAGCTGATGGGCACCCGCAGGGCGCGCATGGAGCAGATGGTGAACCACGGGACCGGCTGGGTCCGGGTCGAGTACGTGATCCCGGCGCGTGGCCTGATCGGTTTCCGTACCGAGTTCCTCACCGAGACCCGCGGCACCGGCATCATGCACCACGTCTTCGAGGGCTACGAGCCCTGGGCCGGGGAGATCAAGACCCGCCAGTCCGGTTCGCTGGTCGCCGACCGCACCGGCGTCGTGACCGGGTACGCCCTGTTCAACCTGCAGGAGCGCGGCAGCCTGTTCGTCGCTCCCGGCGACGAGGTGTACGAGGGCATGATCGTCGGGGAGAACCCGCGTCCCGACGACATGGACGTGAACCCCACCAAGGAGAAGAAGCTGACCAACGTCCGCTCCTCCACCGGTGACGAGCTGGAGCGGCTGATCCCGCCGCGCCTGATGAGCCTGGAGCAGTCGCTGGAGTTCTGCCGCGAGGAGGAGTGCCTCGAGGTGACCCCGAAGAACGTCCGGATCCGCAAGCTCGTCCTTGACGCAAACGAGCGCGCCAAGCAGCGCAACCGCGCGAAGAAGGCCTGAGCCAGCACCCGAGCCGCTGGTTCTGCGCTGCCCTGCCTGAAACGGGGACAGTCCCCTTTTCGTTCAGCCCGAACGGGGACAGACCCCTTTTCCGTTCAGCCCGAACGGGGACAGTCCCCTTTCCGTTCAGCTTTCTCCGGAGCCCGGGCTGACCCTCGGTCCCTGGGGGAGCCTGGCGCGTGCGATCACTAGGCTGTCGGCCATGCCATTGCCGGTTCTCTCCGCCGAGGAACAACGGGTGCTGGGCTGCCTGCTGGAGAAGCAGCGGACGGTGCCGGCGAGCTATCCGCTCTCGCTGAATGCGCTGCGGCTGGCCTGCAACCAGACGAGCAGCCGCGACCCGGTGGTCGACTACTCCGATCGGGAGCTGCAGGACACGGCCCGCGCGCTGAAGGACCACGGGCTCCTCCGGCTGGTCTGGGCCGGCGCCGGCTCGCGGACGGTGAAGTACCACCAGCTGCTCGACGAGGTGCTGCCGCTCGGCGAGGAACAGCGAGCTGTCCTCACCGTCCTGCTGCTGCGCGGGCCGCAGACGCCCGGTGAGCTGAAGACCCGCACCGAGCGGCTGCACGCCTTCGCCGACCGAGCCGAGGTGGAGACCTGCCTGGCAGCCATGGCAGCGGCCGAACCGCCCCTGGTCCGGGAGCTGCCGCTCCAGCGCGGCCGGGATCCCCGCTGGGTCCACCTGCTCGGCCCGGTTCCGGTCGGACCGGTGGCCGCCGAACCGGGGCCGGACCGCGAGGCAGTCCTCGCCGACGGTCCGGCGGCCCGCAATGCCAGGGTCCTGGCCGCCTACGACGCCGCGGCCGCCGCCTACTCCGAGGCGCTGCTGGACGAGCTGACCGAGAAACCCTTCGACATCTGGCTGCTCGAACGGATCGCAGGGCTGGCCCGCGGACCCGTGGTGGACCTCGGCTGCGGACCGGGGCAGATCGCCGCCTTCCTCGCCGACTCCGACGTCGAGGTGCACGGGCTGGATGCGTCCCCGGAGATGATCGCCCGGGCGAGGAGCAACTTCCCGGACCTCGACTTCGAAGTGGGCCGGTTCGAACAACTCCTGCGCCCGCGGACCGCTGCGGCGTGGGGTGCCATCGTCGCCTGGTACAGCTTCGTGCACCTGGCGCCCTCCGAACTGGCCCCGACCATCCAGGCGGTAGGGGCGACCCTCCGGCCCGGTGGCGTCCTCGCTGTCGCGCTGCACCTCGGTGATGGCATCGTCCACGTCGACGACCTGTTCGGGGTGCCGGTGGACGTGGACTTCGTCACCCACGACCGGGACGAGGTGCTGGCAGCCGTCACCGCGGCCGGGCTGGTGGTCGATGAGTGGTTCGTCCGGTCACCGGTACCTTCGGAGGCGCAGACCGTCCGGCTGTACGTCCTCGCCAGCCGCCCGGGCTGACCCGCAGGGAGACTAGAGCTCCGTCAGGAAGTCCACGAAGGTCTCCAGGATCCGGGTCTCGGCCGCGGCCCGGTCGACCGTCGGCACGCCGTCCCCTGCCTGCGGCCCGTAGCGGCCGAAGAAGCTGTGGACGGCACCTTCGATCTGCACCAGCTCCGTTCCTGCCGGCAGCCGCTTCAGCCCTTCGACCACCAACGCCGGATCGGCGACGAGGTCGTTCTCACCCCGCAGGCTGACCGCCTTGAGGGTTGCGCCCGCAAGGTCGGCACCGTCGGGCGGATAGGCGCCCATCAGCACCAGTCCTGCCACCGGCCGGCGCCCGGCCTTCTGCTCGTCGGCAAGGTACTGAGCCGCCATCGCACCGCCGAGGGAGTGCCCGGCAAGCACGACGCGACGGCCCTCGGCGTACCGCTCGATCAGGGCGGTGGCCCTTCCGGTGTCGGTGACGGCGAGATCGAAGGAGAACTCGGGGATGACGGTGGTGTAGCCACGCACGGCCAGCGCCCGGGCCAGCCACTCGTAGGCCTGCGGACGCACCAGGCCGCCGGGATAGACGATCACCAGCGTGTCCTTCCGCGCCGTTCCCGACGGCGGCTGCACGACGATTGTCCGTGCGCCATTGGCCGTGTCGAGCACCGGCGTCAAAGTGGCGGACGCGGCGTCGGTGACGGCGTCCTGCCCCACCACGAGCGGTGGCCGAACCAGGACGCTGGAGTAGGTGCCCACGGCGAAGGCGATGGCGACGATCACCAGCACGGCCAGCCAGCGGAGGAAGCGGCGCACCTCAGGCCCTGCCGAGCCCCCGCTGCGGACGCCAGTGCAGGCCGGCGTCGGGGTCGACCAGGACCTCCTGGGCTGCCGGGATGCCGTCAACACTCACTTCCGCGTCCACCGGGGTGCCGCGCTTGAGCAGCGCGAGGCCGATCGGGCCGAGTTCGTAGTGCCGCTCCGAGGTGCCCATGCGGCCCACCGCCACCCCGTCCAGCAGCACGTCCGCACCCAGAGCCGGCAGGCGGTCGACGCTGCCGTCCAGCAGCAGCTGGGTGAGCCGTCGCGGCGGCCGGCCGAGGTTGTAGACGCGCGCAACGGTCTCCTGGCCGGGGTAGCAGCCCTTGCTCAGGTGCACGGCGGGGCCGAGCAGGTTGGACTCGGGGTTGGCCAGCTCGTTGGGGATGGTCCGGTCGTCGGTGTCGAGGAAGATCCGCGGCACCCCCGACGCGATCCGCACTGCCTCCATCGCCCAGAGGCCGGCCCGGACGTCACCGATGGTTGCCTCCAGGTCCGCGACGGGGACGACGACCGGCGCCCCCCCGGGCGGCAGCACAAGGGCATGGTCGTCGAGTTCCGCGATCTCGACGCGGGCTGCGAACACCATGCGGCGCAGCCAGGCCAGCAGGGGCTCGAGGCGGCCGGGTTCGGTGTGGCACCACAGGGTCTGGCCGTCATCGACGGCGCCGAAGACGTGGGTGAGCCGTCCCTGCGCGTCGAGGATGTAGGCGACCGTCGGCTGCCCGGGAGCGAGGTTCGCGAAGTCCTGGCTGGTGATGTCGTTCAGCCAGCGCAACCGGTCGGCGCCGGCGACGGTGAACACCGGACGGTGCGACAGGTCGACACCGGCCCTTCCGGCCACCAGGGCCTTCTGCTCGCGGAACGGGTCCCCGTAGTGCCAGACAGCACCCGCGTCGACGCCTTCGGTCAGCTTGGTGGTCATCGGCGGGCCAGGGTCGCCCAGAGGTAGGGCTGGAGTTCGTGGTCCTCGGTCGCGCGGTCGAAGGAGAACAGCAGCTTGCCGTCCACATTGCCGTACAACCGGCGGCCGGCGGTGTAGGCCACCTTCGCGTCCCTGGTGCGGGCGACCGCATCGGTGATCAGGTCGAGGCGACCGGGCTGCAGCTTGCCGAACCAGATCTCCGCAAAACCGTCCGGGGAACACATCACGACATCCACGGTGCCGTCGGCCAGTGGACGCCAGAAACCGGTCTCCATGAACAGCGGCTTCACCGGCGCGCCATCGGCATCCACCTCGAAGGCCTGGCACAGGTAGTGCAGGTAGTCCTCGCCGTTGTCGACGAAGTCCACCTGGAGCGAGTAGCCGAGCTTCTCCTGGCCGGGCCACTGCTGGAAGCCGGTGCCCTCCCAGCGTCCGCGCAGCCACGCAAGGCCCACCAGGGCCGGGTTGAGATCGGCGGGAATCTCGAAAGCCATGTTCACCCTTCTCCTCGGCCGCGCAGGAGCGCGAAGATGCCCAGCCCGGCCAGCACCACCAGCAGCAGGCAGGCGGTGAACAGGACCACTCCGGTAACCGACAGCGGGATCAGGCTGGACACTCAAGCAGCATAACCGCCGGCCCCACGGCGGATCGCGGCGGCCCCGGCCCGGGTGGTTGGATGGGCGGGTGCGAGCGGTGGTGCAGCGGGTCAGCTCCGCGCAGGTCAGCGTCGAGGGTGAGGTGGTCGGCCGGCTCGACTCCCCCGGCCTCCTCGTGCTGGTCGGGGTCACCCACACCGACACGGCCGCAGTGGCCGACAAGCTGGCGGAGAAGGTGTGGCACCTGCGGATCCTCCCCGGTGAGCGCAGCTGCGCCGAGACCGGGGCCCCGCTGCTGGTGGTCAGCCAATTCACGCTCTACGCCGACACCAGCAAGGGACGCCGTCCGTCGTGGAGTGCCGCTGCACCCGGCCCGGTCAGCGAACCGTTGGTGGCAGCGTTCGCAGAAGCGCTCAGCCGACGCGGCGCCCGGGTGGGAACCGGCCGGTTCGGGGCGATGATGGAAGTGGCGCTGGTGAACAGCGGCCCGGTTACGCTGATCATCGACGTCGACGGCGGATGACCGCCAAACCGGTCAGGTACCGGCTGGCGCCGCCGTATCACTAAGGTTTGTCGCGGACCATCAATCGAGACAGCTGACGGGGGTGCGCGCATGGCTCAATTGCTGCTGGTCAGCAACGAGGTCGCAGCCGGTACCCCGGCCGAGCGGTCCCTCCCGGTTCTGGCCCTGCTGCCACACGACATCCAGGGCGTCGCCGCCGACACGCAGGCCCTGACCGAGTCGGCCCGGGTCGACCTGGTGGTCCTCGACGGCAGGGCCGACCTCGCCGGTGCCCGGATGATGGCCCGGCTGTTCCAGTCCTCCGGCTCCACCGTCCCGGTCCTGCTGGTGCTCACCGAAAGTGGCCTTGCGGCCGTGGCAGCGGACTGGGGCCTCTCGGACGTCGTACTCGACACCGCCGGCCCCGCCGAGTTCGAGGCGCGGATCCGGATGCTCGTCACGGCGGCGGCCAACGACGGCCTGATCTCCGCCGGCGGCATCGTGATCGACGACGCCGCCTACTCGGTGATGCTGGACGGCGAGCCCCTGGACCTGACCTACACCGAGTTCGAGCTGCTGAAGTACCTCGTGCAGCACCCCGGCCGGGTGTTCAGCCGGGAGCACCTGCTGGCCGACGTCTGGGGCTACGACTACTACGGCGGCACCCGGACCGTCGATGTCCACGTGCGGCGGTTGCGGGCCAAGCTCGGCACCGAGCACGAGTCGCTGATCGGCACCGTCCGCAACGTCGGCTACCGCTTCTCCCCGGACGGCGCCGGGCGTCGGTAACCTCCGGCGGCTACCCTGCCCGGGTGTGGACAACCGAATTGACCGCCGGCCAGGCCGAGCAGGTGCTCGCCCTTGCCGCGGACGCCACAGCCGTGGACGGGGTGGAGCCGCTGAACGAGGTGGCCCACTTCGCGCTGCGTGACGGCTCAGCCGAACACCTCCTCAGCACTGACGGGCCGGGCGGAGCGCTGACGGGCTACCTGCACTGGCACCCGCTGCACCGCACCACGCAGCTGGTCGTCGCCCCGGGGCACCGGCGCCGCGGCATCGGGACGGCGCTGCTCGCCGCCCTCGGCGACCGGCCCGGCCTCGGCTGCTGGGCGTTCGGGAACCTCCCGGCGGCCCGGGGGTTCGCCGCCGCGCTCGGCCTGCGGCCGGCCAGGACCCTGCTGGTCATGGAGCGCCGGCTTGCGGGCACCCCAGCCCCCCGGCCACCGTCGGGGTTGACCCTGCGGAGCTACACGGCTGCGGACGCCGAGGACCTGCTCGCCGTGAACGCTGCAGCTTTCGCCGACCACCCCGAACAGGGATCGCTGGACCGCGCCGGCCTCGCCGCCCGGATGGCCGAGCCGTGGTTCGACCCGTCCGGCCTGATCCTCGGCTTCGATGCCGATGGCCTGGCCGGCTTCCACTGGACGAAGCGGGCCGATCCCGCGACCGGCGAGGTCTATGTCATCGGGGTGGCCCCGCGAGCCCAGGGCAGGGGGTACGGGCGGGTGCTCCTGGAAGCCGGGTTGGCCCACCTTCACCAAACCGGAACAGAGCGGGTGCTGCTCTTCGTCGACAGCGCCGAAGAAGTAGCGGTAAGAATGTACGAAAGCGCGGGATTCCGCGTCGCCCGGAGCGACGTCCTTTACGCGCCCGACACCAGGAGCAGCCATGACCTCGGTTGAGGACGAAGAGACCGTCGAGGATCTTCTCGAAGACCCGCCGGAGCTGCCCGCCGACCGCTTCCTCGACCGGGAGCTGTCCTGGCTGGCGTTCAACAACCGGGTCCTCGACCTCGCCAAGGACGCCAAGCGGGTGCCGTTGCTCGAGCGGGCCCGGTTCATGGCGATCTTCTCCTCCAACCTCGACGAGTTCTTCATGGTGCGGGTGGCCGGCCTGAAGCGGCGGATGGCCGCCGGTGTCGCCGTCCCGAGCAACTCCGGGCTGATGCCCCGCGAACTGCACGACGCGATCCTTGCCCGCAGCCGCGAACTCGTCACCGACCAGGCCAAGCTGTTCGCAGAGGACATCCGCCCGGCCCTGGCCGGTCACGGGATCGAGATCCTGCGCTGGGAGGAGCTGACCAGCAGCGAGCGGCACCAGATGACCGAGCTGTTCGAGAACCGGATCTTCCCCGTGCTCACCCCTCTGGCCGTCGACCCGTCCCACCCGTTCCCGTACATCTCCGGGCTCAGCGTCAACCTCGCCGTGCTGCTGCGGAACCCGGTGACCGGCGTGCGCCAGTTCGCCCGGGTGAAGGTCCCCACCATCCTCAGCCGGTTCGTGCCGCTCGGCGAGGGCAGGTTCGTGCCGCTGGAGGACGTCATCGCGCGGCACCTCGACCAGTTGTTCTCCGGCATGCAGATCATCGGGCACAGCACTTTCCGGGTGACCAGGAACGAGGACGTCGAGGTCGAGGAGGACGACGCCGAGAACCTCCTGTTCGCCCTGGAGAAGGAGCTGCTGCGACGCAAGATCGGCCGCCCGCCGGTACGCCTGGAGGTCGAGGAGGACATCGACAACAAGATGCTCGAGCTGCTCGTCAGCGAGCTGGACATCTCCGAGAAGGAGGTGTTCCGGATGCCGAGCCCACTCGACCTGCGCGGCCTGTTCTCGATCGCCGACCTCGACCGGGAGGCGCTGGAGTACCCGTCCTTCCTGCCCAAGACCCACCCGGAACTGGCAGAGGTCGAGACCGCCCAGCCGGCCGACCTGTTCGCAGCCCTGAAGACCAGGGAGGTGCTGCTGCACCACCCCTACGACTCCTTCGCCACCAGCGTCCAGCGGTTCATCGAACAGGCCGCGGCCGACCCGGCCGTGCTCGCGATCAAGCAGACGCTCTACCGCACGTCCGGCGACTCCCCGATCATCGATGCGCTGATCGAGGCGGCCCAGGCCGGCAAGCAGGTGCTGGCCCTTGTCGAGATCAAGGCCCGTTTCGACGAGCAGGCCAACATCGCCTGGGCGAGGAAGCTGGAGAAGGCCGGCTGCCACGTCGTCTACGGCATGCTCGGGCTGAAGACCCACTGCAAGCTGTCGCTGGTGGTTCGCGAGGAGCCCACCGGGTTGCGCCGCTACGTCCACATCGGAACCGGCAACTACAACCCGAAGACTGCCCGGATGTATGAGGACATGGGCCTGCTCACCTCCAACTCGGTGATCACCGAGGACGTCGCCAGGCTGTTCAACCACCTCTCCGGGATGGCCCAGGAGACCCACTACAAGCGCCTGCTGGTCGCCCCCCACGGTGTCCGGCGCGGGCTGCTCGACAGCATCAACGCCGAGATCCTCAACCACAAGCGCGGCCTTCCTGCCGGGGTCCGGATCAAGGTCAACTCGATCGTCGACGAGGCGGTCACCGATGCCCTCTACCGGGCCTCCATCGCCGGGGTGCCGGTGGACCTCTGGGTCCGCGGCATCTGCTCGGTCCGTCCCGGGATTCCCGGGCTGAGCGAGAACATCCGGGTGCGCAGCATCCTCGGCCGCTTCCTCGAGCACAGCCGGTTGTACTGGTTCGCGAACGCAGGTGACCCACGGCTCGGGATCGGCTCCTCCGACCTGATGCACCGCAACCTGGACCGCCGCGTCGAGGTGATCGTCGGGCTCAACAACCCCAAGCACATCGCCCAGATCGAAGGACTGTTCGACCTGGCCTTCGACGAGGGCACCGCCTCGTGGTGGCTCGACGGCGACACCTGGACGCAGCGCACCACCGGCGCCGACGGCGAGCCGCTGCTGGACATCCAGGAGCACCTGATCGCCACGATGGGCCAGCGCCGGGCGGTTGAGCGCTAGGCCGACATGACGAACAACAGCGCGGAGAAACGGATCACCGCGGCCGGCACTGTGGTGCTGCGCCCGGTCGAAGGTCGGGAGCCCGAGGTGCTGCTGGTGCACCGGCCCCGCTACGACGACTGGAGCCTGCCCAAGGGAAAGATCAACCCCGACGAGTACCTGGCCGGGTGCGCCGTCCGGGAGACCCTCGAGGAGGCCGCCGTCGACGTCCGGCTGGGAATGCCGCTCGACCGGCTCAGCTACCCGGTGGGCGGGGGCACCAAGACGGTCTCCTACTGGCGGGCCCGGGCCCTGCGGGAGAACGGCCACAAGCCCAACGACGAGATCGACGGCACCATCTGGCTGCCGGCTTCGCACGCCCTGCGGAAGGTGACCTACGCCGATGAGCGGCCGTTGATCCAGCAGGCCATCGAACTGCCCGACTCGACCCCGCTCGTGATCGTCCGGCACGGCAAGGCGATGCTGCGGGCGAACTGGACCGGCCGCGACCAGGCCCGGCCGCTGGACGAGCGCGGCCGGCGGCAGAGCCGGCTGCTGGTGCCGCTGCTGGAGGCCTTCGGGGTCGGCAAGCTGACCTCCTCCACCTCCGTGCGCTGCCTGAAGACCCTGCAGCCGCACGCCAAGGCCCACCGGCTCGAGGTCGAGGGGTGGACCACCCTCACCGAGGAGCAGGCCGAGAAGAACCCCAAGGCTGTGGCCACCCTGATGAAGCGACTGGCGAAGGAGGCTGCCGAGTCGCAGGTCCCGACGGCGATCTGCGGCCACCGGCCGGTGCTGCCGGTGATGCTGGAGGCGATCGGGGTGCCGTTCCGGCCGCTGCAGCCGGGAGCTGCGATGGTGGCCCACCTCGGCCAGCAGGCAGAGGTGCTGGCAGTGGAAGTGCACAAGCCCCGGATCTGAGGCCCCGGCCTGCCGGCGGGTCAGGCCTTCGGCGGCGCCGTGCTCGCCCGGACGATCAGTTGCGGCGGCAGCACCAGGTGCTGGGTGTGCGGGCCGTCGCTCTCGATCAGCTGCACCAGCAGTTCCACCGATCGTTGCCCGATCTCGTCGAAGTCCTGGCGGATGGTGGTCAGGCCGGGGCTGAAGTAGGCGGCCTCCGGGTAGTCGTCGAAGCCGACCAGGCTGACGTCCTCGGGACAGCGCAGGCCGAGCTCGTGCATGGCGTGGAGCGTGCCGAGGGCCATCGAGTCGTTCCCCACGAAGATCGCCGTGACGCCAGGGCTCCGGAAGAGTTCCATCGCTGCGGCGTAGCCGGACTCCGCCGACCAGTCACCGCGGAAGACCGGGGGCACCTCGGCGCGGGCATCGGTCAGCGCCTCCTGCCAGCCGAGGACCCGCTCGACCCCCTCGTACCAGAGGGTCGGTCCGGAGATGTGCCAGACGGTCCGGTGGCCGAGGCTGAGCAGGTGCTCGGTAGCCAGCCGGGCGCCGAGTCGCTGGTCGACGCTCACCACCGGGTAGTCGCCCGGGGTGCCGGCGTGGATGGCCACCATCGGCGGCAGGTCCGCGGGCCCGCCGTTGCGGGGCACCTCGGAGATCAGGGGCTGCAGCAGGATCACGCCGTCGGAGGACCGGGAGCGCAGCAGGTTCGCACCCTGGGCGACGGCGGTCCGGTCGGGGTCGTTCAGGTGCGAGATGGTCACCGTGTAGCCGCGGTCGCGGGCTGCACCCTCGATGCCGCGGAGAGCTGCGCGTGGCCCGTAGAGGGTGGTGTCGACGGTGAGCACCCCGATGCTGCGGGAACGTCCGCTGGCCAGGCCCCTTGCCATCATGTTGGGCCGGTAGTCGAGCGACTTCATCGCCACCAGCACCCGCTCGCGGGTGTCCGCCGCAACCTTCGCGTGACCATTGATCACCCGGGACACGGTCATGGTGGAAACCCCGGCCAGCTTGGCGACGTCGGTGAGCGTCGGCGCCCGATACCCGGTAGCGCCGCCACCATTGACGTCATTCATGGGTGTTAGCGTATTACACGCCTGTCCGGGTTGTGCCGGTATGGTCCACCCCCGCGTCCGACCGGGGCGAGGACGGCGCCGGTCAGCCGAAGCGGCCGGAGATGTAGTCCTCGGTCCGCTGGTCCTTCGGGTTCTCGAAGATGACCTCAGTGCGGTCGTACTCGACCAGGAGGCCGGTCCGGTCACCGGTGTCCTCCGAGGGGAGGGCGGTGAAGAACGCCGTGCGATCGGCCACCCGGGCCGCCTGTTGCATGTTGTGGGTGACGATGATGATCGCGTACTCCTGGCGCAACTGCGCCATCAGGTCTTCGATCTTCATGGTGGCGATCGGGTCGAGGGCCGAGCAGGGCTCGTCCATCAGGATGACCTCTGGTTGCACCGCGATCGTCCGGGCGATGCACAACCGCTGCTGCTGGCCGCCCGACAGCCCGAAGGCCGACTGCTTCAGCTTGTCCTTCACCTCGTCCCAGAGCGCAGCGTGGCGCAGCGACTGCTCGACAAGGTCATCCATGTTCTCGACCTTCATCCCGCTGACCTTCGGGCCGTAGGCGATGTTGTCGTAGATGGACTTCGGGAAGGGGTTCGGCTTCTGGAAGACCATCCCGATCCGCCGGCGCACCTCGATCGCGTCCACCGACTTGTCGTAGATGTTCTGGCCGTGGTAGTCGATCGTCCCCTCGACCCGGGCTCCCGGGATCAGGTCGTTCATCCGGTTCAGGGACCGCAGCAGGGTCGACTTGCCGCAGCCGGACGGTCCGATCAGCGCCGTGATCTCGCGGTCGGCGAACTCGAGGCTGACATCGGTGACGGCCCGGAACGCGCCGTAGTAGATGCTCACGTCGGAGCAGGAGATCACCGGGGTCGGGAACTCTTCCAGGTCACGGTGTACGTCGACACCGGCGGTGAATGTGCGGGCCATGGCGGATCCTGTTCTCACCAGCGCTGCTGGAAGTGGTTGCGAATGTAGATGGCAAGGGAGTTCATCGCCATCAGGAGCACCAGCAACACGATGCTGGCAGCCGCGGCGACGATGTGGAAGCCCGCCTGGGGCCGGGAGCTCCAGTTGAAGATCTGGATCGGCAGCGTGGTGTAGCCACTCAGGAGGCCGTTCGGGTCGAAGCGCAGGAAGACCAGGCCTCCCAGCAGCAACAGCGGCGCCGCCTCGCCCAGCGCCCGGGACAGGGCGAGGATCGAGCCGGTGGCGATTCCCGGCACGGCAGCGGGCAGCGTCTGTCGCATCACCGTCTGCAGCGGGGTGGCGCCGAGCGCGAGCGAACCGTGCCTGATCTCGATCGGCACCGCCCGCAGTGCCTCACGGGTGGAGATGATGATCACCGGCAGGATCAGCAGGCCGAGCGCGGTGGCGCCGACGATCACCAGGTTCTTGTTGGCCACCCCCAGCATGGCGACCAGCGAGAGCGTCAGCAGCCCGTAGACGATGGCCGGCACCGCGGCGAGGTTCTGCACGTTCAGTTCCACGAACCGGTTGAACCAGTTGCGGGGGTCCGCGAACTCCTCCAAGTGGACGGCGGCGGCGACCCCGAGCGGGATGGCCATGATGGCTGTCGTCGCAACGACCCACATCGAGCCGAGGATGGCCGGTCTGGCTCCCGCGATAGTGGGATCCGGGCCCGGATAGTTGGTCAACAGCCCGCCGTCCAGCCGCGGGAGACCGGTCATCAGGGTCTGCGTGATCAGGACGACGAGGAACACCACCGCGATGGCGAGGCAGAGCCACAGGGCGATCATGAACGCCATGGGTCCGGGGCTGTCCTCCCCGCCGCGGGCACGGCCCAGCCGGCGGGTGGTGACGGCAGCTGCGGTCATCAGTAGGCCTCCCGGAACTTTCGGACGAGCATGATGGAGATCCAGTTGATCACCAGGGTGATCACGAAGAGCAGCAGGCCGACGGCGAACAGGGTGTCGTAGCCCAGCGAGCCGACCCGCGAGTCACCGAGGGCTGCGTTGGCGATGAAGCCGGTCATGGTGAGGCCCTGCTCCAGGGGGCCGGTGACCATCCGGGCCTGACTACCGGCGGCGATGGCCACGATCATGGTTTCGCCGACGGCCCGGGAGACGCCGAGGATGATCGCTGCGGCGATCCCGGAAAGGGCGGCGGGGAAGACCACCCGGAGGGTGGTCTGCATCCGGTTGGCGCCGAGTGCTGCAGAGCCCTGCCGCAGGGCATTCGGCACCGCAGACAACGCGTCCTCCGACACCGACGCGATGGTCGGCACGATCATGACCCCCATCACCAGACCGGCGGCCAGCACGCTGAACGCGCCGGTGTCCAGGTTCAGCCAGCCCCGCAGGACGGTCGCCTGGATGAAGGTGAGTGCGAACAGCCCGTAGACGACGGTCGGGATGCCGGCCAGGATCTCCAGCACCGGCTTGAGTACCTGGCGCACCCGCCAGGGTGCGTACTCCGACAAGTAGATCGCAGCCCCCAGACCCAGCGGGACGGCGGTCAGCAGTGCGATGGCCGTCGTCCACAGGGTCGCGGTGACCAGCGGTAGCACCCCGAAGCTCGCGTTGGCGAACCGTGGCGCCCAGCGGGTCCCGAACAGGAAGTCGGTGACCGGGACCTGGACGAAGAACTCGATCGACGGGACCAGCAGGGCGATCACGATGCCGACGGTGATCAGGATCGAGATCCAGGCCGCGCCCTTCATCACCCAGAGGAGAGCTGTCTCTGCTGGTCTGGAGCGCGACTTCAGGAATCCCGCGGGAAGGTCGCGCCGGGTGGCGCGACCTTCCGCTTCAACGGTCGTCATGTCGGACGAGGATACTGTCACGAGCTCACTTGATGCTGGCGAGCTCATCGGCGGCGGTCTTCTGCTGCTCGGCAGTCAGCGGGACGAAGCCTGCCGCCTTGCTGACGGCATCGGAGTTCGCGACGAAGTAGTCGACGAAACTCTTCACCGCGGGCTTCTTGTAGGACTCGTTGGCGACGTAGATGAACAACGGCCGGGACAGCGGGGTGTACTCGCCACTCTGCACGGTCTCAACCGAGGCGGTGACACAGCCCTTGCCGCCGTCGATCTGTGCGGCGACCAGCTTGTCCGCGTTCTCCTCTGCGTAGGAGAGGCCGAAGTAGCCGACGGCACCCTTCTCGCCGGCCACGCCCTGGACGGTGATGTTGTCATCCTCCGACGGCGAGTAGTCGGTGCGGCTCGCACCTTCCTCACCATTGATGGCCTGGGTGAAGTAGTCGAAGGTGCCCGAGTCGGTGCCGGCACCGAACAGGGTGAGCTTCTCGTCGGGGAAGGACGGGTCGACCTGGTTCCAGTTCATGACCTTGCCCTCGGACTCGGGGGCCCACATCTTCTGCAGCTGGGCCACGGTCATGCACTTGGCCCAGGTGTTCTCCGGGTTGATCACTACCGAGAGCCCGTCGTTGGCAATCACGACCTCGGTGAAGCTGATGCCGGCGGCCTCACACGCCGCCTTCTCCTCGTCCTTGATCGGACGGGAGGCGTTGGAGATGTCGGTCTCGCCGGCGCAGAACTTCTTGAAGCCGCCGCCGGTGCCGGAGGTGGCAACCGTCACCCGGATGCCGGGCTCGACGCCCGCGAAGGCAGAGGCAGCGGCCTCGGCGAGGGGGGCGACGGTCGAAGAGCCGTCAGAGTTGACAGTGCCGCCGGCCGCCGACGAGCTGGCGCCGGAAGCTCCGGGAGCGGGAGCAGCCGGCTGCCCGCCGCATGCGGAGAGAGTCAACGCTGCGGCTAGGGTGGCGATGCCCACCAGGGGAATGGAACGTGAGTTCACTGTTGTCTTCCTCCTCAAGGTCCCGTCCAGTTGCCTGGGGTCGGGCGACGCACTGCGCGTCGTTGACCCAATGGAAGAGCACGCCCATGAACGGTTGGTGAACGCCGCTGGTCGCTGGGTTGAACCCGACCGCAACGCGTGCAGCCGTCCGATCCGGATCCGGGGTGGCCAACCCGGGGCCACAAAGGTTGCTCGCCTAGAATGCAGCCGTGAGCAGCGCAGGATGGTATCCGGATCCAGGTGGTCAGCCCGGGCTCTTCCGTTACTGGACGGGA
>JADLEH010000194.1 GCA_020846255.1 Propionibacteriaceae bacterium | reverse complement strand
TTTGCGCTTCGGTCAGCCTCAGGGCCGACACACTGTCCTGCGTCACTGACAGTCCTTCCCGCCACCCCTTGTCCGAGCGGCAGATCAGGCCGGACTGGTTACACCAGACTTCGGACAGACCCTAACCGGCGGCACGCTCGACATCACCGCCAGTCGCCATTCGACTACGACGGCACCGGCACCCTCTCGGGCGGCACGACCACCGTGAATGGCCGGCAGGTCACCGAGCTGTCGAACCAGACGTAGGCGGCCAGATGGTCCACCCCGGTGGGGCAGTCGCCCAGGTGCCCGCAGTGTCCCTTTCACGGCGAACCCCGCGGTTGGGCTCTTCGCGTCCCAGCTACCGGGAAGCGTCGGGCGGACCACCCACGGACTCCCTGACATGCAGCTCGGGTGGCAGGCGTACGGTGCGATGCTCGACATCAGGATCCGCGAGCCGGCGAAGCAGCAGCTCCACAGCGGTGGCACCGAGATCGGAAGTCGGCTGGGCAAGGCAGGTGATCGGGGTGCCGAGAAGGTCGGCCCACTCCACGTCGTCGAAGGCAGCGAACGACACCTGTTCGGGGACGGACAGCCGAGCCGCCCTCAGTGCGCGCAGCATGCCCAGGCTGATCACATTTGAGGTGGAGAAGAAGGCCGTCGGCGGATCGGCCACGCCGAGTAGGGCGGTCGTCGCCACGGCCGCCGCCGGAGGGTCGACCGATCCCAGGACGACCAGGCCCTCATCCACCGCCAGCCCCCGGCGCTGGTGGGCCTGCCGCCAGCCCTCAACGCGTTCGACCGTCGTGCTGTGGTGCTCCTTGCCGGCCACGATGGCCACGCGGCGATGGCCCAGGTCCAGCATCTCCCCGATCACCGCGGCGACGGCCTCAGTGTTCTCTACGAGCACCTGGTCGACCGAGATCGAGACCGCCCGGTCGACCAGGACCACGGGTATCCCGAGGCTGGCGATGTGCTCAACGTCATCCTGGCTCGCCTCGGTGGTGAGCGCCACGATCAGGCCGTCGACCCGCTGCCGCGCGAGCGCGTCGACGACGTCGCGCTCCAGTTCCGGGTTTTCGTCGGCATTCGCGACCAGCAGCGTGTACCTAGCTTTGCGGAGTGCGGGGGCGATCCCTCCCATCAGGGCGGTCGAGAACGGGTTCGCGATGTCGGACGCGACGAAACCCACCGACTCGGTGGTCGCGGTTCTCAGCGCCCGGGCATGCGGGTTGCGGTGATACCCGGTCTCGCGGATCGCCTTATTGACCCGGGCAACCGTCTCCACCGCGACCGGCCGCGTCTGGTTCATAACGTGCGATACCGTGGCGATAGACACCCCGGCCGCGGCCGCGACATCGGTCAGCGTGACCATCCAGACCTCCTCATCCGCTCCACCAGGACGCCCCGTGCCGCAGCCGGAGTTGACGACCGGTGCCTCGTCCAGGCAATCGTGCCGGATCCGGCCCCGGCGCGCCCGCCGGGCCTACAGGTCCAGTTCCCAAAGTCGTAAATCGGTGACCGTCGCGCTGGCGGACTCCGCCACGAAGAGCAGGCGCCGGCCGGGGGGCTCGGGCAATGTGTATGCCTGAACAAAGGCGTCGTCAAGGTAGTACTCGACCAGGGTTCCCCGTACAAGCACCCGCCAGCGCTGGGACGGGCGGGTCGCGGCCAGCCGCTTGGAGTCGTGCGCTCGGAAGGCGTAGCCGTTGTAGCTGCCGATCGAGAAGACGCCACGACTGTCGGCCAGGGCCAGCGTGCCCGCCCACTGCGAGGCAGCGGACTCGATCAGCATCCCCGCCCCGGAGAGCGGGGCGGCGTGAGGATCGGCCGAGAGGGTTGCTTCCAGGACGACGCCGCGCTCCAGGTCCAAGGCGAGGGGGATCTCTAACAGGCCGCCTGCGGCGGCGTCGAAGGTCGCGCCAGCGGGCCGCACCTCGGGGGGGCCGCTCAGTCCACGGCCGCGCGCATGCTCCAGGGCCGGTGCCAGGGGCCGTCCCTTCAGCGCCTCGTTCCCCGGCCACCAGGCGTAGGAGAGAAGGCCGTCGTGCTCGACTACCTTCTTCAGCGGCGCCAGGTAGGTGCCGGGTTTGGGGAAGACGTTGACGATGTCGCGTACCGGCGTGATCGAGTGGTGGCAGGACAGCATTTCGTCCCCACACGGATAGAAGCGGGAGAAGTACGTGTAGTGCTGGGGAGCGCTCACTAGCAGCGGCTGCTGCCGAGGATCGAGCCGGAACGGGCCTTCCTTGCGTTCCGCGCGCAACACGTACATGCCGCCGGCGGCCTGGGCGTGGTGGGCCGTCCAGCGCAGGCCGAGCGGGATCTCGGCCTGCGCTGCCAGCATGTAGTAGTAGTCGCCGATCTTCTCCACCCCACCGATCTCCAGCTTGTCTCCCCAGACTCCGGCCTCGATCACCGGGGCCGCGGTGGTGAACACACGTCCGTCCGACGAGGTGACCGACGCGCAGGTGCCGCGCAGCCCGATCGGCCCGTCCTTCGCCACGGCGGTCACGTAGCCGTAGTAGCAGCCCTCGCCGTCGTCGATCACCCAGATGTTGTCCCAGCGCTGGGCGGAGAACTCGGTGCCCTCGGCGTACCAGGTCGGATCGAGCCGGGAGATGCTCTCCTCGGCCGGGATCCGCCGCCAAGTGCGCAGGTCCTTGGATTCGGCGAAGAAGATCTCCAGGGTGCCGTTGCGATCCTCGGAGAAGTTGAAGTAGTAGGTGTCGCCGGCCTTCCAGGTGTGCCCGGCGCCGAGATAGGTGGCGTCATCGGCCTTGAAGATGACCTTGCCCTGGTCCTCAAAGTGCACCCCGTCGATCGACGTGGCTAGACCGATGGAGTCCCACGGTCGATCGAGGCGCGTACTGGCCAGGTAGAACAGGTAGTGGATCCCGTCCTCGTAGTAGAGCCAGGTGTCCCACAGGGACGAGGCAGTGGGCGGATTGAGGAGCACGGCTTTCCTTTCGAGTTTTTTACTTGATCGAGCCCTGCGTGATGCCGCTGATGAATTGGCGCTGCAGGAGGACGTAGATGAGGATGCTGGGGATCGCCGCCAAGGTGGTGGACGCGGCGATCAGCACGACGTCGGCGGTGAATGCCGTCTTGAGGAAGGCCAGCCCCAACGGGATGGTCCGCAGGCTCTCGGTGTTGATCAGCACCAGCGGCAACAGGTAGTCGTTCCACACCGTGAGGAAGGTCAGCACGGTGACGGCGGAGACCGCCGGTCGCGCCAGTGGGAACATCACCCGCACCAGCGAGGTGACCTCGGTGCCGCCGTCCACCAGCACCGCCTCACGCAGTTCACCCGGCAGGTCGCGGAAGGCGGCCCGCATCAGGAATACCGCAAGCGGGATGCACAGTGCCGCCTCGGCGAGGATCAGGCCCGGAAGGGTGTTGAACAGTCCCATGCCCTGCTGGATGAAGGAGAGGGCGATCACGATGCTGACCGCCGGTAGGGTGAGCCCGACCAGGAAGACCGCGAACAGAACCTCGCGGCCGGGGAAGCGCAGCAGCGCGAACGCGTAGCCCGCCAGGCTGGCTACCACGATCACGAGCACGAGCGTCGGCACCACAACGATGACGCTGTTGAGGATGTACCGGCCGATCCCGGCCTCGGCCCAGGCCTCGGCGAAGTTGGCGAACAGCCAGTGCTCCGGCGGCCCTAGGGGATTGGTGGCCAGCTCGGTGTTGGTCTTCAGTGCGATCGAGACGATCACCGCGATCGGCGCGATCGAGACGAAGGCGAAGCCCACCAGGACGGCGTGCAGCACCGCCCGCCCGGCGACGCGGGCCCGGCTGCTCATGACTCCCGCTCCCTGGCCCTCAGGTAGACCACCGAGGTAATCAGGATGATCAGCGCCATGAACATCGCGATCGCCGAACCGTAGCCGATGTCGAGGTTCTGGAATGTCTCGCGGTAGATCTTTGTGCCGAGCACCTCGGTGGAGCCGGCCGGGCCGCCGGCGGTGAGCACGAAGACGATGTCGAAGACCCGGACGGTGTTGATGAAGACGATCAGCACCACCGCATTCATCGTGTTGGCCAAGGCCGGGACGGTGATGTGCCGGAAACGCTGCCAGGTGGTGGCGCCGTCCACCTTGGCCGCGTCGTAGAGCGAGGGGTCAATGGCGTTCAGCCCGGAGAGGAAGAGCGTCATGCAGAAGCCGAACCCGGTCCAGTTGGCCGCGGTCGCCAGCGCGATCAGCGCCAGCTGGGGGTCGCCCAGCCAGTTCTGGGCCAGCTGCTCCAGGCCGAGCGCCCGCAGCGAGGCGTTGAGCGTGCCGAAAGACGGGTGGTAGATCCAGCCCCAGGCCAGGGCCACCACCACCGTTGCCAGCACGTAGGGCAGAAAGAACAGTGCCCGGTAGACGCCGCGTCCGGCCGGCCTGGCCTGGTGGAGCACGACGGCCAGGACCAGCCCGATCAGGATCGGGAACACGGCGAGGGCGACCCACCTCAGATTGTTCAGTGCCGCGGACCACACCGCCGCGTCCGTGACGAGGCGGGCGTAGTTCCCCACCCCCACCCAGGAGTAGTCCGGGGTCAGGCCGTTCCAGCTCCAGAAACTCATCACGGCGGTCTGAGCCAGCGGCGCCAACAGGAAGGTCCCATAGCTGGCCGCCGCGGGCAGGATGAACAGGTATGGGGTGAGTCGTCCCCAGCCGCGGGTCATGTACTACTTCTTCTGTGCGTCCCAGGCGGCCCGGTCCTTCTCCAGCTGGGCTTGGAGCTTGGTCACCAGATCCTGCGGGGTGGACGTGCCGGCCAGGATCCCCTGCAACCCGGCGACCCAGGTCTGGGTCTCCTCGGCGCTGTTGTTGAAGCCGATGTCGACCGCACCGCCGTTCTCGCCGGCGTCGCCCATGATCTTGAGCGCCGCTTGCTGCGGCTCACTCAGCTTGTAGGCCGACGGATCGAACTGGATGGCCGGGAACAGGCCGTCGGTCTCGATCCACGAGGAGAAGGTGTCGGCGTTGGTGAAGGCCGAGACCAGGTCGAGGGCGGCCTTGCGCTTCTCGGAGTCCTTGTCCAAGGCCGACGAGAGGAACCAGGCCTTGCCGGTGCCGACGTATGCCTGGAACGGCATGCCGTTGGCCACCGGGAAGCCGGCGAAGCCGAACTTGAACTTGTCCGGGGACTGCTTCTCGCACTCGGCCATCGCGGAGAACATCCACGGCCCCTTGACCATGAAGGCGGTAGAGCCGGTGCAGAAGCTCGCGGTGTGGTTCTCGTCCGGGATGCCGCTGGCGTCGGGGGTGAAGTAGCCTGCGTCGTTCCAGGCCTTGAACTTCTCCAGCATCTGCAGCCAGCCCTGGTCGGTATAGTTGCCAGCGCCGACCGGCGTGGTCGCCAGGATGGTCGAGGTCGGGATGGTCGCGTAACCCAGGGCGTGCATCATGTGCAGCCCGGCATAGCACGGCCCGCCGCAGGCGAGCACCATCGGGACGGTGCCGCCGCCGGAGTCCTTGACCTTGCCCATGGCCTTCTCGAGCTCGGCCAGCGAGGTCGGGACGGCAATGCCGAGGCGATCGAGGATCACCTTGTTGTACATCAGCCCCACGGTCTCCAACTCGTTGCCAACGGCATACGGCGTGCTGTCGTAGGTGAGCCGCTCCTGCGAGGACGGGACCAGCTTGTCCCAGCCGCGCTCGGACCAGGCGTCCTTCAGGCTGGAGACCTGGCCGACCTTGACGTACCGGCCGAGGTGGTTGGGCTCGGTGCCGGTGTAAACCAGATCAGGCCCGGAATCCTGGCCCAGGGTGCTTGGCAGCTTGACGTCGAAGTCTGCGGTGTCCATGGTCACGGCATTGACCTTGTAGTCCGGATGGCTCTTCTCAAAGGCCGCGATCACCGACTTGGCGGTGCCCGAGGAGACGCCGCCGGAAAAGCCCCAGTAGTCGATTGTCTTGTCGGTGCCCGCCGGCGGCGCGGCCTGGCCGGCTGCGCCGGTGCAGCCGCCGAGGGCGAGCGCGGCAACTACCGCTGCTGCTGATGCAGCCACGATCGAGCGCTTCATGCTGATCCTCTCTGATCTCGCTACGCAAACGTTTACGCGTAAACGTTTACGTAGCATACGATATCACCGATTCGGCCGTCAAGGGCTCTTCGGCCCGCGGGAGCCGCGGCCGGCCGACGCTTGGACTAGCCTCGACCAGGAAGGTGGGACCAACGTGGCCCGAGCGGACACACGACCCGGACTGCATTTCACCGCGGACAGCGGCTGGATAAACGATCCGCTGGGCCTGACCTGGCACGGCGACGCCTACCACCTGTTCTTCCAGCACGTACCCGCGCAGGGCACCTGGAACCCCCGGTGCCACTGGGGCCACGCAGTCAGCCCCGACCTGCTCCACTGGACGCAGGTCGGCGACGCCTTGGTCCCGGAGCCGGGCGAGGGCTGCTGGTCGGGATCGGTGGCGGTGCCCGCGGACGGACCGGCGCGCATCTTCTACACCCGGATCGACCCCGACGCCTTCGCCGTAGGGACAGTCCGCTTCGCCGACGCCCGCGACGATGATTGGCGGAGTTGGGGCCGGGAGCCCGGCGTGGTGGAGCTGCCGCCCGGGGAAGAGGTGGTCGCCTTCCGCGACCCGTTCGTGTTCGCCGAGCACGAGGGTTGGCGGATGCTGGTCGGCGGCGGCCGCACCGACGGCACCGCGGTGGTCTATGGCTACCGCTCAGAGGACCTGCGGGAGTGGCGCTACACCGGGATCGTCGCAAGCCGTCCGAGCGCCGAACGAGAGCCGGTGTGGACGGGCGGGGTGTGGGAGTGCCCGCAGCTGATCGAGGTCGACGGCTCCTGGGTGCTCACCTTCTCGGTGTGGGAGCGGGACCGCACCTACTACCAGGCCTACGCGTTGGGCGACTACTGCGACGGCAGGTTCACCGCGGAGACCTGGGGTCGGCTGACCTACGGGCCGTGCTACTACGCCGGCTCGACCTTCCGCGACAAGGGCGGCCGGACGGCCATCATCTACTGGCTCCGCGGCGTCGATGACCCCTGCGGGGGCTGGACGGGGGCGCTCAGTCTGCCGCAGTACCTCAGCACCAGGGGCGGCGAACTCGACGTCGCGCCGCCGTCGGGAATCCTCCAAGGAAACCGCCCGCGCGTGGGCGCCAAAGGGCAGGGGGTGGTCAGCCTTACGCTGCCTGCGGAG
Source organism: Propionibacteriaceae bacterium (assembly GCA_020846255.1). GTDB lineage: Bacteria > Actinomycetota > Actinomycetes > Propionibacteriales > Propionibacteriaceae > Propionicimonas. The sequence continues at coordinate 3,992 of JADLEH010000194.1, read as the reverse complement.
CTGGAATGGACCGCACTCGGAGGTGTGGCACGTGTTGAGATCGGCTCGCTCACGGCGCACCTGCGCGACGACCAGCTCACGGTCGAGAGCAACGGCGATTCCTGGACCTGCCCAGTAGCGACGGATCACATTCGGGTGATTCTCGATCATCACGTGGCCGAGTTCTTCCCCGGTCCCGCCGTGCTGGCCGCCCCGCTGGACGGGGACACCCGGGAACTGAGATTCCGGGCCAGTGAGCTGGCGCTCCATGAACTGTAGATCGATTCACCGCAACCGCATTGAAAGGCTTGACTATGCCGGCAAACGATTCCCGGTGTTGTCCCGCAGGCGTGCGACACCACGCCAAACCGGCGCAGATCGGCCGAGGCCCGTACCGGATCCGCCGCGGCCGCGGTCGGGATGCTGCTCTACTTCCCGCTGCTGTTCCTCGCCGGCATGTGGACCCCCGGCCCGCTCATGCCCGACCTCGCCCGGCAGATCGCCACCTACACCCCCGTCGGCGCCACCAGTCAGGCCTTGGCCGCCGCGTGGTTCGACACCGGCTTCCCAGCCCTCCAGGTCACCGTTCTGATCGCCTGGACCGCCCTGCTCTACCCGCTGGCCGCCAGGACCTTCCGCTGGACCTGACGTGGACACTCGCCACGCAACACTCAGCACGCAGCCACCCTCAACGACTTCAGTCGCTTGCTTCAGCGATCCCGAGAGAGGAAGACCGATGGCCTTGCTGGTACTCAAGATGTCCGTCTCACTGGACGGCTACGTCGCACCGACGGACGGCAGCACCGACTGGATCGCCGCCGGAGGGTCCGACGACGCCCTGGCGTGGACCGTGGAGACGGTCGGCAACGCCGGGGCGCACCTGATGGGCGCCAACACCTACGCGGTGATGGCTGCCTTCTGGCCTGGCGCCGCCGGGCCGTTCGCCTCGCCGATGAACGAGATCCCCAAGGTCGTGTTCTCGAACTCGCTGACGTCCGCCGACTGGGGCGAGACGACGATCGCTACCGGAGACCTGGCCGCGTCCATCACGCGGCTCAAGCAGGAGCGCTCCGGCGGTTACCTGCTCGCCCACGGTGGGGCACGGTTCGCCAGGTCGCTGGTAGAGACTGGCTTGATCGACGAATACCGGCTCCTCATCCACCCCGTCGTCCTCGGCGTGGGCGAGCGGATCTTCCACGCGCCCCTCACCATCGAGCCCAAGAGCACCATCGCATTCAGCGGCGGAGCAGTCGCGCACGTCTTCCCGGCGCACCCTGACCCAGCCTGAGTCACCCAACGGCACCATGGCCCTGTGATGGACGAGCCGGCACTGGTGCGGCGGGCCCGCGCCGGTGATCTGCTGGCGTTCGAGGAGCTGGTCGCGCCGCACCGCGCTGGGCTGCACGCCCACTGCTACCGGATGCTCGCCTCCGCGCACGACGCCGATGACGCGCTCCAGGACGCGCTGGTCGGTGCCTGGCGCGGAATCGGGGGCTTCGAGGGGCGGTCATCTGTCCGCGGCCGGCTGTACCGCATCGCCACGAATGCCGCGCTTCGGATTAGCGCCAAGCGGCCCAAGCGGCAGCTCTCCCTTGATGTCGCGCCCGCGTGCCCGGACCCATACGCGTTGGGCGAGCCACTCACCGGAGAGGTGTGGGTCGAGCCCTACCTCGCCGAGCGGGTGGAGGCGTTGAGCATCGACCCTGCGGCGGCGTACGAGGTGCGTGAGACCGTCGAGCTGGCCTTCGTCGCCGCACTCAAGCACCTTCCGGCGTCCCAGCGCGCCGTGTTGCTCCTGCGGGAGGTGCTCGCCTTCTCCGCGAGCGAAACCGCCGAGGCCCTCGATGTGAGCGTCGCGGCGGTCAACAGTCAGCTCCAGCGCGCTCGCGCGACTCTCGCGCGCCGGTTGCCGGGCCGGAGCCAGCAGGCGGTCCGCGCCGAGCTCGGTACCGAGGCCGAGCGGCGCCTCGTCAGCGACCTGGTCAACGCGTGGCAGGCCCGGGACGTCGATGCCTTTGTGGGGTTGCTCGTCGACGACGTGCGGCTGTCGATGCCGCCGCTGCCTGCGTGGTTCGACGGGGCCGAGTCGGTCCGCGGCTTCCTGGCCCGGATGTTCGAGACACCATGGCGGCTCGATGTCACCGGCGCCAACGCCCAGCCTGCCCTGGTCTGCTGGCAGGGCGCCCCGGACGGCACCTACCACCTGGGCGGGCTGACCGTCCTCACCCTCCACGAGGCTCGGATCGCGGCGCTAACCTGCTTCCTCGCGCCACTGGTCGAGGACGCGCTCGTGTCGACCGATGAGTTCGGCTCTCGGCGCGACTCGTGAGGGGTGAGGGCGCGACCTCCGCGCCCGGCACACCGAGAGGAGCGCACCGATGCGCAAGCTCGTCGTCACCATCCTGACCTCGCTCGACGGGTACGTCGCCGGACCCGGCGGGGACTTCATGGCGATGCCGCTGGATGAGTCGTTCAGCGCCTACAACCTGGAGCGTCTGCGAACGGCCGACACTCTGCTGCTAGGCCGGACGACCTTCCTCGGATTCCGGTCCTACTGGCCGTCGGTCGCCCACGACCCCAAGCAGCCTGACACAGAACGAGAGATCTCACGGCGCAACACCGCCGCCCACAAGGTGGTGGTCTCCGACTCACTCTGCGCCGTGGACGTCACCGGCTGGGGCGACTCCGAGCTAGTCCGACGCTCGGACGCTCACGACGCCGTCCGCCGGCTCAAGGCTCAGGACGGCGGCGACATCCTCGTCTTCGGCAGTGTGCCGGTCTACAACGACCTCCTCGCCGCGGGCCTCGTCGACAAACTGCGCCTGATGGTCGGCAACGGCATCCTCGGAGACGGCGTGCCCGCCTTCACCGCCGGGCTCCCACAACGGCTGCGGCTGCGAGAGACCCGCCGACTACCAGGCTCCGACAACGTGCTGCTCGTCTACGCCGTAGGCGACGGGGAACCCACCACCCCGCGGCCGGACTCCAGCGATGAGCTCACCGCTGTCGCGCGATTCGACCTGCACCCGGGCAGAGTGGAGGACTTCAAGCGCCTGTCCCTCCAGTGCATGGACATCGTGCGCGCCGAGGACACCGGAACCCTCCAGTACGACGTCTACCTCGACGAGGACCGCGCGGAGGCCGTCGTCCTCGAGCGCTACCGCGACTCAGACGCGCTCATCGAGCACCTCGGGAACATCGGGGACGACCTCATGGCTGCGATATCGGCAACCGGGTCGGTCGTCGGCGAGACCCTCGGGAAGCCGAGCGCGCAGCTACGGACGATGCTGGCCGGCAGCCCGGTCCGCCTCCTCACGCCATTCCTGTCGATGTAACCGCGACGATCCCGACGCCATTTCGAGATCATCAGCAAGGCACCTCATGGCAACAGGCGCGACTACCTGGGTGCGGTGATCCGCACCAGGATGTAGCTGACCGATCGCCACAACGTCGCCGCCGTCAGCGGGAGCACGGCAGAGTGGTCAGGCAGATTCGACCGGCAGCCACGATGGCCATCGTGAGCGGTTGCTCGATCCCCGATGGAGAGTCGATATCGAGGTGAAGGCGGGGATCAGTTCCGTCCCGTAGGAGGAACCCCCAAGGCACATGCTGGGCCCAAAGCGCCGGTACCTTGCGGCGTCCGAGCCTCGTCCCCGTTTGACCCGTCCGGTGATCTTCACCGGGACCGGCGCGTCAACCGGACACTCCAAGGCTTTGGACACTCGCCTAGATCGCATGTGCCCGCTCGTTGCTCACTCAGGTTGGGCCGTGGCGCAGGTACTGGCTGTCGATCTAAGAGGACGGACTGCCGACCACGCTCGCGCCCCCCTGCTGGAGCTGCATCCCGACACTCGGGTCCGATGGTCATAGGTTCGCCATGACGACCCCGGCCGTCATCGCCTCGAACATGGCGCCGGCCTCCCCGCCCCGCACCTCGCCGACGATCAGCCGGGAGAGGTTCTGCCGCAGCGCTTCGGGGATCAGGTCGGCAACGCTGAACTCGCCGATGCGGC
>JADLEH010000193.1 GCA_020846255.1 Propionibacteriaceae bacterium | reverse complement strand
GGATCAGACCTCCGGGTGGTCGCGATGCTCGACGACGTTGGTCCGCTTGGTGTTGGTGGCCTGGGCATTCGCGACGAGCGCGAGAATGAGCGCTAGCGCACCTGCGCCCATGCAGATGTAGCCGACCATCGTCAGGTCCACCCCGGGCACTGCGTCCCTGACCGCGAAACTCAGGATGGCGCCGATCGCCAACAGCGCAATTCCGATACCCATGCTCATGTGCACTCCTTCTCGACCGCCGGCAGCGCCGGCCTCTTCCGGGCATGTACCCGGAGAAGCTGCTCGCCAACCGTGCCGGGGCTCAGACCCAGCTCAACCAGTAACCGTGCGGGTGGCACAGCGCCAGCGCCCGATCGGTGCGCACTCCGTCCCGCCAGCTCGAGACGCCGAGAACGGTGTGGACGCTGCCGGCCAGTGACTCCGGCACGGGGAGGATGCCGACCTGGTCGGGGGCCTCGGCCCAGATCCAGTCGAGATCGGCAGCCGAACCCAGACGGGCGAGTTCGGCCACCCAGGCCGCCTGACGCTCTGCGGGCAGGTAGCACAGCACCCAGCTGGTGGTGACCACCGGCACCCCGCCACCGGCAAGGCGGCCGAGCGCCGCGGCCAGGTCGTCGACGGCATCGCCCTGGACGACTTCGACCGGGGCGCTGCGCCTGAGCTCGATCGCAGCCTCCAGCCGGTGGAACCGGTCCGCCTGGTCGGGCCAGACGCAGGCTTCCAGCCACCGCAGGGCGGCTGCGTCGGCGATGTCGATCGGGTTCGCGTCCAGGCCGAGCCGCGCGCCGATGACCGGCAGGCCGGCCGCCAGCCCGGGGCGATCGGGCTCGCCACCGCGAACCGAGCACTCGAGTACCACCTCCGACCGGCCGAGCTCCCAGCCGTTGCCGTCGCGGTAGGCGAGCCGGTCGAGCATCAGGTTCAGCCCGGCGCTCGCGCCGATGTCCAGGTGCGCCTTCGGGCCCGGTTCAAGCCTTCCGAAGCCGGCCAGCAGCAGGGCTGAGCGCCCGATCTCGTTGGTCTGCGGTACCCGGTTGGCCAGCGACCGGCCGATGTCCGCTGCGTGAGCAGCGCAGAAGGCGAGGAACTCCGGGACCGGGTCCCCCGGATCGGGGTCGGCAACGAGGTTCGGGTAGAAGTCGGCGAGTCGGGCCGACCGGTCGGCGAGGAGTCGGTCGTGGACGGCTGCGAACAGGTTGGCCGGAACCCGCGCGACCTGCGGAGCCTCCCGGAAGAGCTCCGCTACCAGCGGTGACTCGGCGATGCCTGCACTGATCCGGGAGTACAGCGGGGCCCGGCGTCGGGTGGCGGCTGCGAACCCGACGAAGGCTGCGGTCAGCCTGGCGTCTGACGCCGAGCTCACCGGCCGCCCTCCGCCGCCGCCTCCAGCAGGGCGCGCATCCGGGTCGGGAGCTGCTCGGCCAGCGAGATCGAGGTGCTGCTGCGCTGCACCCCTGGACCCGCGAGCATCGCCGTCGTGACCCGGTAGAGGTGGGCGGTGTCTCTCGCGACCACCTTGACGAGCATGTCCGCGTCGCCGGTGGTGGCGTGGATCTCGATCACCTCCGGCATGCGGCTCAGGTGTTCTGCCGCTGCGTCCCCGGTCGACTGGCTGATCGAGAGCGATACGAAGGCCACCAGCGGGTAGCCGAGCGCTGCCGGGTCCACCCTTTGCCCGAACGAGCGCAACGCCCCGGCCTCCAGCCGCTTGAGGCGTGCCTGCACCGTGTTGCGGGCCACCCCGAGCGTCCGGGAGAGCGAGAGGATGGTGGCCGCCGGGTCGTCGTCCAGCGCCAGCAGGATCCGGGCGTCAAGCGGGTCGATCAGACTCATGCTGATCATCATGCGTCATCCGGGCGCACTGTTGCTACATTCTGCCCAGTTGCCGCAGCCCCGTTTGCGCAGAGTGGGCAGGCCTGGCGACCATGACACCGCAACTGGATCAGGGAGGCAACGTGACGACAACGCCAACGCCGCGCCCGGCGGTGGCCGGGCTGCCGGCCTATGTCGCCGGCCGAAGGGCCACTGGCGGGCAGGTCGCCCCGCTCGCCTCCAACGAGAGCCACTACCCCCCGCTGCCGAAGGTCCTGGCCGCGGTAGCCGGTGCAGCCGAACGGGTGAACCGCTATCCCGACATGGCCGCCACGGCCCTCCGTGACCGGATCGCCGCCGAGGCCGGGACCACGTCCCGGGCCATCGCGGTCGGGCCGGGCAGCGTGGGCGTGCTGGCCCAGCTGATCGCGGCCGTTTGCGACCCGGGCGATGAGGTGGTGTTCGCCTGGCGTTCCTTCGAGGCCTACCCGATCCTCTGCCAGATCGCGGGAGCCGTCGGGGTGCCGGTGCCGCTCACCGCAGACGAACGCCACGACCTGCCGGGCATGGCCGCAGCGATCACCGACCGCACCAAGGTGGTGCTGCTCTGCTCGCCGAACAACCCCACCGGCACGGCGATCACCCAGGCCCAGCTCGTCGACTTCCTCGACCGGGTACCGGGCCGGGTCCTGGTGGTGCTCGACGAGGCGTACCGGGAGTTCGAGGGCGGCGACTCCCCCGACGGCGTCGGCCTGCTGGGCTCGAGCCACCCCAACCTCTGCCTGCTGCGGACCTTCTCCAAGGCCTACGGCCTGGCCGGGCTGCGGGTCGGCTACGCCATCGCCCATCCCGACATCGCCGAAGGGCTGCGCCGGACGCAGATCCCGTTCTCGGTGAGCAACGTCGCCCAGGCCGCAGCCCTTGCGGCGCTCGACTCGGCGGCCGAGGTTGCCGAGCGGGTGGCTGTGGTCCTGGCCGAGCGGGCGCGGGTCGAGGCGGCCGCCCGGGGATTCGGCTGGACGGTGCCAGACGGCGCGGCGAACTTCCTCTGGCTGCGCACCGACGACGTCGTGCGGGAGAAGCTCGTCGCAGCCTTCGACGCAGCCGACATCATGGTCCGCGGCTATGCCGGCGACGGCGTCCGGGTGACCATCGCCGACCCGGCCAGCAACGATCGGGTACTGGCGGTCCTGGCAGCCTTCGACCGGGGGGCGCGGTGACCACACGTCCGCTGGACGCCGGCACCGAGGCCAGACCGGCCCTGCGCCACAGCCTCATCGAGGACGTCTTCGGCCTGCTCAGCGGAACCTTCGTGGCCTCGCTCGGCCTCTACCTGTTGAAATCGGCTCACGCTGTGACCGGCGGCACCGCGGGGCTCTCACTGCTGCTCAGCTACGGCACCGGGTGGTCGTTCGGCCTGCTCTTCTTCGTGGTGAACCTGCCGTTCTTCGCGTTGGCGATCAGGGCCAAGGGCCTGGACTTCTCGGTGCGGACGCTGCTGTCGATAGCGCTGGTCTCCGGGTTCGGCTACCTGCATCCGTTGATGCTCCCAGAACAGCAGCCGAACCCCGTCTACGCCACCCTGGTCGGCAACCTGCTGGCGGGGGTCGGGATGCTGATGGTCTTCCGGCACCGGTCCAGCCTCGGTGGGTTGAACACGCTCGCGCTGATCATCCAGGACCGGATCGGCTGGCGGGCCGGCTACGTCCAGCTGGCCTTCGACGTCGTCATCATCGCCATGTCACTTGCCGTGGTCCCGGTTGAGAACGTACTGCTCTCTGCGGCCGGCGCGGTGGTGCTGAACATCGTGCTCGCCCTGAACCACCGCCCCGGACGCTACCTGGGTCATTAGGGCCCGCTCGGCGCCACCCCATACTTCAGGCCCGAAACGGGTACTTGGTTCCCGGCCGCACACAGCGGTCAGCTGAGGAGGGGAACAATCATGGAAACCTGGGTCTGGATCGTCATTGCGATCGTCGTCGTGGTGGCCGTCGTGGCCGCGATCATGTTCAGCCGGCGGCGCACCGAACAGCAGTTGAACCAGCGTCGTGACAAGGCTGACGCCCTGCGCACCCGCGGCCAGGCGGAGGAGCTCCGCGCCAAGGAGCAGGCTGCCGAGGCCGCGCGGCAGGAGGCCGACGCCCAGCGCGCCCGCATGGAGGCCGAGCGGCTCGAGCGGGAAGCGCGCGAGCGCTCCGAGGAAGCCGACCGGGCCAGGGCCGCGTCCCGGTCCCACCTGCAGGACGCCTCCCGGCTCGATCCGGGACGCACCGACCTCGACCCGCGGACGCCGGACCGGGCCGTCGACGGCAACCCTGGCTGGACGGAAGCTGATGGCGCGTCCCGCACCGGTGAGGCGCCGCCCGTCCGGAGGGCCGAGAACCGGGAGTTCTAGGCTTCGCGCGTCGGCAGCAGGTCCCTAGACTCTGGCGTCATGACGCAGTTGCGAGGTAGCCGGGTCGTGGTGCGACCACTGACGGCCGACGACATCCCGGCCATCGTCGCCTACCGCAACGACCCAGAGGTGGCGCGCTACCAGGGATGGCCACTGCCCTTCACCCCCGGACTCGCCGCCGAGTTGGCCGGCCATCGCGGGGACCTGGGCGATCCGGGTTGGGTCCAGCGCGGCATCGAGCTGGCCGGCGGGCAACTGATCGGTGACGTCGGGGTGAATGCCGCCGACGGCCAGGCCGAGGTCGGGATCACCCTGGCCCCGGGCAGCCAGGGCAAGGGCTACGCCACCGAGGCCCTCCAGCTGGTGCTCGACCACCTGTTCGGTCCGGTGGGCCTGCACCGGGTCTTCGCTGACGTCGACCCGAGGAACCGGGCTGTGCTGAAGCTGCTGACCGGCCTTGGCTTTCGCAACGAGGGCACCCGGGTGGCCGCCTACGCCGGTCGGGAAGGGTGGACCGACTCGGGCGACCTGGCCCTGCTCGCCTCGGAATGGCGGCGACGCGCGGACGCCCGGACCGGTCAGGTCTTCCTGGTCGGCGGCGGTCGCGACCGAGACGCGCTCACGGCAGCGCACGCCGGCCTCGCCGAGGCCCTCGGCGGGCGCAGCCTGCTGTGCGTGGCCGCTGACGACGGCGAGGGCATCGATGCCGACCGTTGGGGCGGCATCCTCACCGATGCCGGGGTCAGCAGCTTCGAGGTGCTCCGGATCGCCGAGGACCGGTTGCCGACAGCTGCCGATCTGGCCGGCATCGGCGGGCTCTACGTCGCCGGTGGCCTGACCCCGCTGTATGCGCGGCTGCTCGCGCCCCTGCAGGCGGCGCTTCCACCCGCGACCGTCTACGCCGGGTTCTCCGCCGGTGCGGCGATCGCAGCCAGCCGCGCGCTGGTGGGCGGCTGGCTGTTGCAGGGCCGGGCGGTCTGCCCCGAGGACGCGGCCGAGGACCTGGAGGAGGTGCGGGTCGTCTCCGGCCTCGGGCTGGTTCCGTTCGCTGTCGAGGTGCACGCCAGCCAGTGGGGCACCCTCGGCCGGGCGGTCAACGCTGTGGCCGCCGGGCTCGTCGACCAGGCCTGGGCACTCGACGAGAACACCGGCCTGCAGTTCGTGGACGGGCGCGTGTCGGGTGTCCACGGAACCGGTCGCGGCTACTGGATCACCAGGTCGGGCGAAGGGGTGCGGGTCGAGACCAGGACCGTCTGACCATCTCACCCCTCGCGTCGTCGCGGTCCGACGATCCCGGCATCCTCGACCGTTGCCACGGCAACCGGAGTCCGTAGAATCCGCTCATGGAGACCTGGCGTAGCTGCGCCACCTGTGGCGTTGAGAACGAGCTGGACGACGAGGTCTGCGCGATCTGCGCGGACGAGCGGCAGTACCTGCCTCCGGGCGGGCAGCGCTGGACGACTTCCGCCGAGCGGGCAGCTGAAGGCTGTGAGATCGAGATCGGTGGGCTCGAGCCCGACCTGTTCGGCCTCACCGCGCACCCGAAGGCCGACATCGGCCAGACGGCACTGCTGGTGCGTACGCCGGCGGGCAACCTGCTCTGGGACGTTCCCGGCTACCTCGACGACGAGGCGATCGCGGCGGTCGATGAACTCGGCGGGGTGGCCGCGATCATGGCGAGCCACCCGCACATGTACGGCGCCCAGCTGGAATGGGCCCGCGCCTTCGGGGCCACCGTCTGGGTCAGCGAACGCGACCGGCACTGGGTGCGCCGGGAGGGTGCCGAGATCCGCGGCTGGACCGAACCGTTCGAGGTGCTGCCCGGCATCCGGGCCGTCCAGCTCGGCGGGCACTTCCCCGGCAGTGCCGTGGCGCTCTGGTCGGCCGGAGCCTCCGGCCGCGGCGTCCTGCTCTCCGGCGACACCATCGTCGCAGTGCCAGCAGCCGGCTGGGTCAGCTTCCAGCGCTCCTACCCCAACCGTATCCCGCTCTCCGCAGCGGTCGTCGAGCGGGTGAGCGCTGACGCCCTCGGCCTGAGCTTCGACCGGCTCTACGACAACTTCGGCGGTGTCGTCGCCGAGAGTGCCGCCGCGGCCGTGCAACGGTCGGCGGCGCGCTACGCGAGTTGGGTGCGCGGCGACCACGACTCGGACACCTAGCCGGGGACGCATCGCGCGACTCCGGATGCAGAATGGTCCATGGCAACAATTCCCGAGGATGTCGATGCCCTGATCGCCGGGGTGATGCCCGCCAACCGGCAGCGTGACGCGAGGACCCTGGTCGAGCTGATGACCCGCGCTACCGGCGAGCAGCCGCGACTGTGGGGTTCGATCGTCGGCTTCGGCGACTACCACTACAAGTACGCATCCGGGCACGAGGGCGACACCTGTGCTGCCGGGTTCGCGCCGCGAAAGGCCGCCTGCACGATCTACCTCAACGACGGGCTGCACCGGTACGACGACGAGCTGGCCAGGCTCGGCCCACATCGCACCGGCGTCGGCTGCCTCTACCTGGCCGACTTGACCAAGGTCGATCTGGACGTCCTGGAAGGGATCATCTCGGCGTCCTACGCGCGGCTGACCGCAGACACCTACCGGCAACGCGCCCGCGACTGAGCAGTCACCGGCGACCCACCGGCCCGCCGGTCAGGCCTGACCGTCCCGGCCGGAATGGGCCTCCAGCCAGTCGGCCATGACCGAAAGGGCGAGACCGAGGTTGCCCATCTGGCAGTGGTTCTGGGCGTTCTCGGCGCTGGTGAAGACCCGGGATGTGACCGAGCGGGCGTTCGTGAGGGCCGCGGCCTGCAGGCTGGCGAGGCGCGGGGACTGGAACCGGTCCGCTGCCCCGACCGTGATGAGGACGTGCTGGTCGACGAGCTCCGAATGCAGGTGGGCAGCGTTCATGCCGAGGAACCAGGGCACGACCACCGTCGGCTCACGATCGAGCTGGTTGGTGATGTACAGGCAGTTGCGCACCGCATGCCGCAGCACCGGCACGAGCGCGGTGCGCGTCCGGATCGACCAGGCCATGAAGCGTTCGTGTCGCACCATCCAGTGCAGGAAACCCTGGACGGTCGGCGGGTAGGGCGCGAGCAGGTCGAACAGCGGCGGGTGGACGATGACCCGCGAGATGCGCTTGTCGAACGCGGCTGCCCGGACGCACCAGTACCCGCCGAACGAGATGCCGAGCAGAGTCACATCCTCGAGCCCGAAGTGGTCGAGAACCCTGCCGACCGGCTTCTCCCAGTCGTGGTCATGTGGCACGCCGTGCAGGCGATGGCTGGCACCCTGGCCCGGCCCGTCGAACGCGACGACCTCATAGCCCAGATCGCGGAAGAATCGCCAGAAGCAGAAGAACTCCTCGATGAAGGAGTCGAAACCGCCATGGATCACCACCGTCCCGCGGGCGGGTCCACGTGGCGTGAGACGGGCTGCGGACAGGGCGCCGTCGCCATAGGGAACCAGTTCGCGCTCGATCTCCTCTTCGATGAATCCGGCGTCGAAGGTTTCCCGGAAGCGCTGGTAGAGCGGCAGCTTGGCCGGGTCGGCCGGATCCACCAGGAACTCCGCGGCCCGGTAGTAGAAGGCGGCGTTGCGCAGTCGTCCCTCGGCCTCGGCGGCGCCGGCCAGCGAGCCGAAGACCCGGGCGTTGTCCTCGAACGACCGGATCCGGCGTCCCGCCTCTGCCACGTCATCGAACCGGGTGAAACCAAGGGAGTACCAGCGGTTGAGCTGGTAGTTCACGAAACGCGACCGCGCGAACCGGTGGTATCCCACCGGCAGGACTTCACCGGGTGCAGGCTCCATCAACCCGTCCTACCACGATGGTGCGCCGGCGGGGAAGGCCGCGCCTCGCCCGCCGGGCGGCGTGGCCGGCTGGGCCTTGACCGCGCACTTGTTTTTTGCAAGTGTTGGCTGATCAGCAACCGAACCGTGAGAGGGAGACCACGATGACCGCGATATTCGTCAACCTGCCAGTCACCGACCTGGAGCGCGCGAAGGCGTTCTACACGGCGATCGGCTTCACCATCAACCCGCTCTTCACCGACCACAACGCCGCCTGCGTGGTCGTCGAGGAGGACCACAGCTACTTCATGATCCTGCTGCGCGACTACTTCCAGACCTTCACCGACCTGCCCATCGGCGACCCGGCAGTGAGCCCGTCATCGTCGATCGCCATCTTCGTCGACAGTCGGGAGGGGGTCGACAGGGCCATCACCGCCGGCCTCGCGGCTGGCGGCGCAGAGAAGCAGGCCCCGTCGGATTACGGCTTCATGTACCAGCGCCAGCTCACCGACCCCGACGGCAACGTACTCGAATTCGGGTTCATGGACCCGGTCGCTGCGGCGCAGGGGCCCGAAGCCTTCGTGAACCAGCAGGCCTGAGGTCGATGGCCGCACGCGACTACGGGCAGTACTGCGGAGTCACCCGGGCCCTTGAGCTCGTCGGTGAGAGGTGGGCTCTGCTCATCGTCCGCGACCTGCTCGTGGGGCCGCGCCGCTACGGGGAGCTAGCCGCCGGCCTCCCCCGCATCCCGAGCAACATCCTGGCGGCACGGCTGAAGGAGCTGCAGGGGGCCGGTCTGATCCGCCGGGTGCCGCGCTCCCGCGTGATCATCTACGAGCTGACCCCCTACGGCCGCGAACTCGAGCCCATCGTGCTCGCCCTCGGAGCCTGGGGCTTCAAGGCGATGGGCGATCCGCGGGCGGAGCAGATCATCACCCCTGACTCCATGACCATGGCGCTGCGCACAGCCTTCCGCCCGGACGTGGCCGCGAGCCTGCCGGCAACCGCCTACGGGGCGCGTTTCGGCCCGGCCGAACTCCTGGTCCGGGTCGACGGCTCCACGCTGGACGTGAGGCGCGGCGACGGCCCGGTGGACCTCGCTTTCGCCGCCGGGCCGGAGATCCGCCGGCTCATCTCCGGCGAACTCTCCCCGGATCGCGCGATCGCGACCGGTGTGGTCGAGGTGCTGCGCGGGCACGGCCGGCTCCTCGACCGGTTCGCGAACACGTTCCACCTGGCGGCCTGATCAGGGCCGAACCGGCCCGGTGGGACGAGAGCTCGGCCGGGGGTGCTCGAAGGCAGGCTGCTGCCAGGTGGTCGCAGCAGGTTGATCGGGCGGCTGCGCGGGTCGGAGCTCCTTTGGCTGCACCTGCGCGCTGCGGTGGCCCATCGCGGACAGCAGCAGCCACAGGCCACCCCAGATCGCGGTCACCGCGACTGCGCCGAACAACAGGGGCATCATGCCCATTGCGCCGAATCCCATCATCGTGAGCCTCCCGGGCGGTCCTTGATGTCCTCAGCCTGCGCCCGGGCCGCGAACCGAACCCGCAGTTCTGATGAAGAAACGGTGTTGCCTCTACCTGGAGGTGGGCCAGTCCAGGCACCGACGGCATGATTGCGGGCATGAGTCCAAGCCCGGAGCCGCAGCCGGCTCACGTCCTCGTGGTCGATGACGAGACCGTCCTTGCCGGGATGGTGGCCAACTACCTGCAGCGCGCCGGCTTCCGGACGTCTGTCGCGCACGATGGCAGGAGGGCCGTGGAGCTCGCCCTGTCCGAGGCCCCGGATGTGGTCGTGCTCGACCTGGGCCTGCCGGGCAAGGACGGGCTGGAGGTCTGCCATGAGATCCGTCGGCACTCGGACTGCTACATCATCATGCTCACCGCCAGGAACGAGGAGATCGACAAGCTGATCGGGCTGTCCGCCGGCGCCGACGACTACATGACGAAACCGTTCAGCGCCCGCGAGCTCGTCGCAAGGGTGCAGGTGTTGCTGCGCCGGCCGCGCGCAGACCGGGTGGTGGAAGAGCCCGCACGCACCATCGGGGCGTTGCGGATCGATGTGGCCGGGCGGCGGGTCGAGGTGAACGGTGACGAAGTGGAGGTCACCAGAACCGAGTTCGACCTCCTCCAGGTGCTTTCTTCCCGGCCCAGGGTTGCCTTCACCCGCCGGCAGCTGGTGGACGCGGTCTGGGGCGAGGACTGGGTTGGGGACGACCACCTGGTCGACGTCCACATCGGCCACCTGCGCCGCAAGCTCGCCGAGGTGGCCCCCGACCTGGTCTTCGTTGAGACCCTTCGCGGTGTCGGGTATCGGATGGGGGCGGTCCGGTGAAGCCGGAGCAGCAGCCCGGAAGCCTCACCACTCGCCTGCTGGTGTCCCAGATCGGGGTGTCGGTGGCCATGGCGCTGACCATGGTTGTCGTCGCCGTGATCGCCGGACCTCCCCTCTTCGAGGCCCACATGCTCGAAGCCGGCCACAGCAGCCCCGACGTGCTGGCGCACTCCGAGGAGGCCTTCACCACCGCCGGCACGCTGGCACTCGGCATGGGCCTCGCGATCGCCGCCACCGGCGCGATCATCGTCAGTGTCCTGATCAGCCGACGCCTGCGACGTTCGTTGACGGACCTCGGCGAGGCGGCCGCGCGGATCTCCGACGGTGACTACGGCTTGCGGGTCGCTTCGGCCGACTCCCGCGAACTGGCAACGCTCGCCGACAGCTTCAACGCGATGGCCGGCAAGCTCGCCACCGTCGAGGGCAGCCGCAGGCGGCTACTCACCGACCTCGCACACGAGATCCGCACGCCCCTGGCGAGCATGGAGATCTGCGTGGAGAGCCTGGAGGACGGGGCCATCGAACCCGGCCCGGAAGCATGGGCGATCCTCGCCGACCAGATCGAGCGCATCGCGCGACTCGCCGAGGATCTCGGCCAGGTCTCGGCAGCCGAGGAGGGCCGGCTCAACCTCGAGCGGCGACCCACAGATGCCAACGCGCTGGCCGAGGCTGCGGTCCTGGCCGCACGGGACGGGTTCGAACGCAAGGGCATCCAGCTCGAGCTCCACCCGGCCCCGAAGGTCGTTGTCGATGTGGATCCGGCGCGGATCGGGCAGGTGCTCGGCAACCTGTTGTCGAACGCCCTGCGGCACACCCGCAGTGGCGGTCACGTCGAAGTGGAAGTCGAAGCCGATGACCTCTGGGTGAGCCTGCGGGTCCTGGACGACGGTGAAGGCATCGCCGCAGAGCACCTCTCCCGGGTCTTCGAACGCTTCTACCGGGTCGACGCCGCCCGCGACCGGGAACACGGTGGCACCGGGGTCGGACTGGCCATCAGCCGGGCCATCGCGCGGGCCCACGGTGGCGAACTCACGGCCGCCAGCCCCGGCCCGGGCAAGGGCACGACCATCACCTTGCACCTGCCGAGGACCGGGCGAACCTGATCGGCAGGTTGCGGGCCGTGACTCCGGGAGCGGCTGAGGCATCCAGTGGTGTCGGGGTTCAGCAGCGAACTACGACTGCCGGCGTCGGGCCGGGGACGTCCTCGGCTCACGGACCGGTCAGTGCGGGTAGAGCGCCTCGGCGATCGCGAATGCCGCCCAGAAGGCGGTCACGAGCCCCCCAGCGACCAGCCCGACCCAGGTGCGCCAGGATCGATCGTGATCCCTGATTGCGTAGATGCCGGTGGCGAGCCCGACGAGCCCCAGCGTGATCGAGGCCGGGGGAAGCCAAGGGGCGGCCACCCCGACCGTGCCTGCTCCGCCCCCGGCCAGCCAGCTGTTGACCACCGGGATCGCGAGCGCCAGAAAGCCCAGCGTCCCTGCGCCGAATGCCACCCACCCCGGGGTTGCGGCGAGCGCCGGACTCCTCGAACGGCGCCGGCCCAGCATGAGAACCGCCACGACCAGGACCGCGGCCAGTATCGCCACCAGAGCGGAGAGCATGACTCCTCCTCCAGCCTCCTTCGTACCTCCAGCCTATTCCCGCTGCGCCTGGCGTGACCGGGTCTGTGCCCCGGGCCGCTAGGCAGGGGACTGGGCGAAGGTGAGCGTGGCATGGGCCGCGGCGTCGGCCATGAGGCCCAGCATCTCGCTGTCGATGGTCTCGACGCGGTCGCAGGCCTGGTGGTAGCAGGGATCGGCCCCGTCGTCCGCCCCGGTGAACAGTCCACCCACGGGGATACCGGCCGAGAGGAACGGCCCATGGTCGCTCGCGCGGAAGCTGACCGCCTGCGGCGTGACGCCTTGTGAGGTGAGGAAGTCCGTCAGGACCGTCTGGATCTCCCCCGACCCGGCGGGCCACCCCGAACCGGGGCCACCACCGTAGACCGACGCCACCGGGTTCGGTGAGCCGACCATGTCCAGATTGAGGTAGCGGGCGGTCCCCCGGCGGCCGGCGTCGTCCAGCTGCGCCACATAGTGTCCGGAGCCGTGCAGGCCGTCCTCCTCGCCGCCCCAGAAGGCGAACCGCACGCGATTGCGGGGCTGGACGCCGAGCTCGAGGACCTGCACAGCCGTCTCCAGCACTGCAGCCACCCCGGAGCCGTTGTCGTTGATGCCGGGCCCATCGGCGACCCCGTCCAGGTGCGCGCCCACCACGACAGTGCGCTCGGCCGCGCCGGCGGGAGTGTCGGCGATGAGGTTCTCGGTCGTTACCCGCTTCACCGTGGACTCGACGGTCAGCCTGAGCGTCGTACTCGGCGTGGCGGCCCACTCCGCCCCGAGATCGAACGTCGTGGCCACCACCGGCACCCTCGCCTGCCTGCCGAGGGTGCCGGCGAACAGGCCCAGCCGGCTCGGGTCGTCACCCTGATTGGCCACGACCACGCCACCCGCCCCGGCGGCGACTGCGTGGTCGACCTTCGCCGCGAACGGGCAGGTGCCCCGCTGGACGAGCGCGATGTTGCCCGGTGGGAAGCCAGTGAAGTCCGAGGCCTCGCACCCGCTCGTCGTCGTCCGGTCGCCGTCGAGGCTGAGGTCGACGGCCGTCACCCGGGCCGTGACCGAGCCCGCACCGGAGTACGCCAGTGGACGATAGTCACGCATGACGACGTAGTCGGTGCGGGTCGGCATCGTCCGCAGGAGGGCGGCCCTGGTGAAGTCGGGGCGGTCGTAGCTGAATGGCTGGCGTCGCGTTCGGTAACCGGCCTGCTCGAGCCGGGCCTCCACATAGTCCACCGACGCCGCGTAACCCGCTGTGCCCGCGGCACGATTGCCGTTGTTGGCGTCGGCGATCCGCTGCAGGGCTTCGAGGTGCGCCGTGACGGCGGAGGTCGTGATCGCGGCTCGCAGCTGCCCGGAGTCGACAGGTGGAGACGGCGTCGGCCGTGCGACGAGCACGACACCGACCACCACAGCGAGCACGACCACAGCTGCCGCTGCAACCATCATCGTCGGTAGGCGGGTTTTCACCCTTTCGAAGCTACCCGGGAAACGGCTTCAGGCGTCCTGGACCGTACAGAAGCCGGCGGGCTGGATCCCGAGCGCCTGGATGGTGCGGGCCCAGTAGTTCACCTGGGCCGCGGTGGTGGCGAGGATAACGATCTCGCGCTCGTCGAAGTGATCGGTGAGCCGGGCCTTCAGACCATCGTCGAAGTCCAGCGGGGTGGCTGAGATGGCCCGCGCGTATGCGATCGCCGTCCGTTCCCTCGGGGTCAGCGTCGCGACCTGGTCCTCCGTCCCTCGTTGGAGCGCCCGGAGTTCGGCCTCGGTGACGCCGGAAGTGGCGGCCTCATGGCTGTTCATGTCGACACAGAAGGGGCACGACGCCGTGAGCGAGGCCGTGACCCGCACCAGCTTCAGCAGGCGTTTCGACGGCTCACGATGGGCGACCAGCGACTCCAGAACGCCGGAACCCAGCGCCGCCCGCGGGTACCAGGCCAGAAGGCGGGCCGGTTCCAGGCGTCGCCCCGTCACCCGCTCCGAGATCGCGATCCCCAGTCGAAGGATCGGGTGCACGCGCCGCGGTTCAGCAATGATGGCCATGGCGCCCATCCTGCCCCGGCGAAGCCCTCCCGGCGTCGATTCGGCTTGACAGCAACCACTGGCAACGATCACGCGGC
>JADLEH010000192.1 GCA_020846255.1 Propionibacteriaceae bacterium | reverse complement strand
GGCCAGGGCTTCAGCCTGCCCTCGGCGCCGCTGGTCGCCGGCCCCGGGGTGGCGATCGGCGTCCAGGCACCCAGCGCCGCAGCCGTGCCGGCCGGGCAGGCAGTGGTCGTGGACGGCCTGCCCTTCCGGATCGGCCGGGAGGTCGACGTCTTTGCGGACGGCCGGCCCGGGGAGCTGGTCTACCGGCTCGACCGCAGCGCCGGGCTGGTCATCTTCGGCGACGGCGAGCGCGGCGCCGTCCCCGAGGCCGGGATGGCGGTCCGCGCCTGGTACCGCACCGGCGGCGGGGAGCGCGGCAACGTCGCACCCGGCCGGCTGACCGTGCTGCGCGACCCGGTCCAGGGCGTTGCGGTGACCAACCCGGAGCCGGCAACCGGCGGCCACGAGGCCGAGCAGCTGCCGGTGGCCCTGCGGCGCGGCCCGCAGGACTTCCAGGCGAGGGACCGCGCCGTCACGGCGAGGGACTACGAGGTGCTGGCGACCCGCAATGGCGGGGTCGACCGGGCCAGCGCTGTGACCCGCCGCGAGGCGTGGGCCTTCGCGGCGCCCGGCGAGGTGGAGGTGGTGCTGGTGCCGCACGTCCCCGGCGACCAGCGGCCGGAGGGCCGGGTCACCCAGGAGGCCCTGGCCGCGAACGCGCGCGAGGAGGTGCGCGCCGAGGTGCAGGGCTACCTGGCCGAACGGGCGACCATCGGGGCCGTACCGGTCGTGGGCTGGGCGAAGTACAAGCAGGTGGCGGTCGACGCGAAGGTGGTCGTCCGACCGGACGAGAACCCCGAGGCCGTGCAGGCCAGGATCCTGGCCCGGCTGGCCGCTGCGATCAACCCGGTGGCTGACCCCGACGCCGACCTCGGTGCCGGCTTCGGCCGGCCGCTGCGGGTCTCCAACCTCTACCGCGCGCTGGAACAGTCCGAACCCGGCGTCCGCTACGTCGAACGGGTCCGGCTGGAACTCGCCGAGACCCCGGACGCCGACGCTACCGACCTGGTGCGGGCGGAGGGCCAGCCGGGCACCTGGTTCGTCGGCCAGGGCGAGGTGCTGTTCCGCAGCACCAACCACGGCGACGGCTGGGAGGCCTGCGCGCACTTCCCGGGCGAGCGGATCCGCGCCGTCGTCCCGTGGCCGTCGGCCTCTGCCGCCCGCGCCTCGACCCTCGACCTGCCCGGGCACGTCGCCGTGGCGACCGAGCGCGAGCCGGGCGGCCGGATCCATGTCAGCACCGACCTGGGTGGGGAGTGGAAGCAACTGGCCGACCTCGGGTTCGGCATCGCCGACCTGGCCTGGGTCGACCGGGCCGGCACCCCGACGCTGCTGGCTGCCGGCGAGAAGGGGCTCTACGAGGTGCCGCTGGCCGCCGGAACCGCACCGGTGCAGAACCTCGTCGACGCCCAGCAGCCCGATCGCGGCTTCCAGGCCATCGTCACCTTCATCGACCTGCGCGGCCGGGTGGGGGTGGCCCTGGCGGCGGAGGCGGCCGGTGGGATCTGGCTGTCACCGTCGGCCGGCTCGCCGGAGTCGTTCCGGCTGATCCGGCCGCCCGGGGAGGAGATCCGGTCGCTCAGCGTCGCCTACGACGGCCCGCGGGTCTTCCTCTGGGCCCCCAGGGCGGCTCCGGAGGGCGACGGCACCGGCTGCCTGCGGCTGCCGATAGACGAACTCGGCAGCGTCGACGCCCCGACCCTCGCCGGCCGCTGGGAGGAACTGGCCGCCAACTGGACCGGCGGCAGCTGCTGGCAGGTCGTTGTGGTCGGGGACAAGGCCTACGCGGCCACCCAGAGCGCCGGGGTCCTCACCCTGCAACTCGGGCAGGCGAAGCTGGCCTGGACCCAGCCGGACGTGAACTGCGGCCTGCCGCTGCGGGACCGGCGCCGGTTCGCGCCGCTGGCCGGGGTCTCCGGTGCTGTGGACGCCTCCGGGGAGGCGCTCGTACTGGCCGCCGGCGCCGGGGGCGTGCACCGCTCCGCCGACGGCGGGCTGACCTGGCGCGGCTGCTCGGCCCGGACGGTCTCCGACGTGGTCACAGTGCCCAGCTCGTGGCTGTTCTGCTCGGGCGAGCACCGGGTGGAGGTGGCGGTCGATGGCTAGGACCTCGCTGCTCTCGGCGCTGCCCCAGGTGTTCGTCGATGCCGAGGTGGCCGGCTCGCCGCTGGCGGCCCTGATCGCGGCCGGCGACGGCATGCAGCACCCCGTGGCCGACCTCCTCGACCACCTCGAGGTGGCCGTGAACCCCTTCCTGGCCTCCGATGCCCTGGTCTGCTACCTGGCGGCCTGGGTCGACCTGGACTGGCTGACGATCCCCGAGGACGCCAACCGGGCGCGCTCCACCCTGCCGGGCGGGGTGGAACCGTTACGGGACCTGATCGCGGCAGCTGCCGACCTCTCGGCGCGGCGCGGCACGGCGGCGGGAATGGTCAGGTTCCTCGAGCTCGCGACCCGGGTGAGTGGCTACGAGGTCACCGACGCCGGGGGGTTCCACCTCCGCGTCGCCGTCCCTGCCGAGGCCGAGGGCGCCCGTGAGGTGGTCGCGCGGATCGTGTCGGTGATCAAGCCGGCCCATGTCACAGCAGAGCTCAGCGCGCCGCCCGGCGGCGGAGACCCCGCGCCGTCCGACCAACCGAGTGAGGAGCCAGGATGAGCAACATCGCACTTACCCTCCCAGCCAGCACGGTCACCACCGCTGATGGCAGGGCGACGCTGACGGCCTCGGTGACCAACTCGGCGCCGGTCCCGGCGAGGATCGTCCTCGGCGCGTTCGGGCCGGCCGGCCAGGCCGGGCCCGGCTCGGCCACCGGTGGCCCTGCGTGGACGACGATCGACCGGCCGCTGCGCGAGATCGCCGCCGGCGCTACCGAGCAGTACACGATCACGTTCGCTCCCCCGGCCGAGGCCGGCGCCGGGAACTACCCGGTCCGGTTCATCGCCTACTCGGCCGACCAGGCCCCGGAGGAGCACGCCGACCAGGCCAGGCAGGTGGACGTGGTGGTGCCGGCGAAGCCGGTGATCCCGGTGAAGCCGAAGTTCGTGTGGTGGCCGTGGGCGGTTGCCGCTGCGCTCGTGCTGGTCGCCGGGGTGGTCGCCTTCATCATCCTGCGGCCCAGCGGTCCGGTGACCCCGACCCCGCCACCCACCCCGACCTCACCGCCGATCACCGTGATGAACCCGTGCGCCGAACCGTGGGTGCCGCGGCTCACCCGGGCGGAGGACATCACCTGCGTGACGGCGGCGAGCGCAGCCGAGGTGGTCTTCGACAACAACCCCGCCGTCCAGGCCGAACGGAAGGCCGGCGGCGGCGCCTACGGGCCCAACACCTGCAAGCCCGGCTGGGTCTGGCGGGACGCCTACCCCGGCGACGAGATCTGCGTCACGGTTGCCACCAGGACCCGGACGGCTGCGGAGAACCAGCCGGGCTACACCAAAACCCCGCCGGGGATGCCGACCGAGGTCTACCCGACCCTCTACAACCCCCCGACCTGGGAGGTGCCCAACTACACCCTCTACCCGCAGCAGAAGTACACCCTGATCCCGCAGAAGACCTGAGGTCATGGCCGAGGGCAGGCGGACGCCGCTGGTGGTGCTGGCGGTCCTCGTGGTGCTCGCGATCGGCCTCTACGTGACCGGCGCCGTCGGCGCGGCGAGCGGCCGCGGGGAGGCCGGCTGGTCGAACCCGTTCGCCGGGGTGTCCGTCGGTGACCGACTGCGGCCGGACGAGCTGACCGAGGTGGAGGGCGACTGCAGCGTTGGCGCCACCATCACCTTCGTCGGCGGCTGCCGGCTCGAAGTGGCTCCGGTCGAGGGCGGCTGGCCGTGGCAGCGGGTCACCCGGAGCGTGCGGCTGGTCGGCGGGACGGGGCAGGTCCGGTTGGCGCTCACCGTCCAGGGCAAGGCCCTGCGCACCGACCTCGACCCCGGCGACGACGTGCGGCTGACCTTCACCTCCGACGGCGGCCAGCTGACCATGGCCTGCCTCGCCGTCGGCGGCTGCACCGTCGCCCTCGCCGAGGACGAACCGAGATGAGCCCGCTGGGCGAGGTGCGCCGGCCGCTGTTCGCGATCGCGGCCTTCGCGCTGCTGCTGGTCGTCCTGGTGGAGCTCGGCTCGGGCCTCGCGATCGGCGGCGGCTCGGCCGGCCCGGTCGGCTCCCTGGCCGCAGGGGTTCCCGGTGTGGAGCCGGACATGATCGAAGGGGTGGATGCCGAGAGCCCACCCGGCAACGGCATCGGCTACCTGGTGCTGGTTGACGGCTTCCTGCTGTTCAGCATCGGCATGCTCGGGCTCAGTTTCATCGCCAGCCAGCGGCTCTACGGCCGGATCCAGGGCATCGTCACCCTTGTCGTCTCCTTCGGTTGGCTGCTGTGGTCGCTGGTGATGGCGCTCGCTGCCTTCGTGCTGCTGATGGTGATGGTCGGACTGTTCGTCTCCGCCCCGTTCGGGACCATCGCGTACCTGGCCATCTGGGGCTCCTTCCCGAAGGGCGAGGCGGCAACGGTGCTGGGGCTGTTGCTGTTCCTGAAACTGGTGTTCCTCGGCTTCCTGATGTTCAGCCAGCAGAAGTTCCTCAAGATCGTCGCCCTGATGATCCACGTCGCGCTGTCGTTCGTCCTCCAGCTCGTCCTGGGGCTGGTGCACGGGCTGCTGCCGTTCGTCGTGGTGAGCATCGGTGACCAGCTGATCGCCCTCGTGGTCGCCATCGTCGCCATCGTCGGCTCCGTCTTCGCCCTGATCTCGTCCCTTCCCGCAGTGGTGAACTCGATCCGGGTCTCCAAGTCACCCAGGCAGTAGGCCCCGAACCCCGCGAACCCCGCGGTTCGGGGCAGACCTGGGGGCGAACCCGGCCGGCGGGGTCACCCCTCGTCGGGCCGCCGCCGGCTGGCCACGAGGATGCCGACACCGCCGGCGAGGAGCACCAGTCCGAGGCCGAGGGCTCCGAGCCCCCCACCGGTGTAGGCGAGTGACGAGTCGCTCCCGGTCCGGTCGCCGTCGTCATCGTCGCCGTCGTCGTGGGTCGGGTCGACCACAGCTGGGGTCGTGGTGTGCTCGGTGCTGCACACCACCGGGCAGGTGCCGCCGCCGCCGGGGGTGGCGGGGCTGGTGAAGGCTGCGTTGTAGGCGTCCTCGCCGATGATGACTGAGTAGGTGAGCTCCACCTCCTCGCCGGGCTGAAGGGTGGGCACGTTCCAGGTGAGGATCCGGCCGGCCAGCGAGGTGCCGGCGGGCAGGCCGGCGAGGTCGGCGTACGCCAGGAGTGCCGACAGGTCGTCGGTCACCACGGCGTGGGCAACCACAGCCTGGGAGGTGTTGCGCACCCGGAGGGTGAAGGTGATCGCGCTGCCCGGCTCGACCACGCTGCCGCTGGCCGGATCGGAGGTCTTCTCCAGCGTCCAGGCCGGGCTGAAGTGCCGGGTGCTGCAGTCGGCCTCCGGTTGGGCCGCGAACGGCTCGAGCGCACCGCTGCCGGGCGCGCAGCTGTCGGCTCCGGCACCGGTGGCGACGTTGTCGAGGGTGCTGCCGTAGGCCCCCGGCTTCACCGTCACGGTGTACCGGACGGAGGCGGTCGCGCCGATCGGCACGGCCGGGACCGCCCAGGTGAGGACGCCGCCGGAGAGGCTGGTGCCCGCCGGCAGGGAGGTGAGGTCGGCGTCGTCAAGCAGGCCGGACATGTCGTCGGCCACCACCGCACCGACCAGGTCTACCGGGCCGGTGTTGGCGACGGTGAGGGTGTAGGTCACCTGGTCACCCGGCTCGACGGTGGCTCCGCTGCCCGGGTCGCTGGTCTTCGCCAGTGTCCAGGCTGCCGTGTGGGCCAGCGTCTCGCAGGCCGTCGGGCAGGCGCCACCGGGGGTGGCCGGGGCAGCGGTGTTCCGCAGGGTGGCTCCGGAGGCGTCGGCTGCGAGCACCACCTGGTAGCTCAGCGTCGCGGTGCCGCCGACGGCGACCGTCGGCACCTGCCAGGTCAGCGTGGTGCCCTCGAGGGTTGCGCCGGCCGGCAGCTCGGCCAGCGCTGCGTCGTCGAGGACGTCGGCCAGGTCGTCGGTGACGACGGCCCCGTCGAGCGCCGCGGCTGCTTCGTTGGTCACGGTGAGCGTGTAGCCGACCACGTCTCCGGGCCGGACCACTGTCCCGGTTGCCGGGTCGCTGGTCTTGGCGAGCGACCACTTGGGAGTGTGGGCCGTGGTGCTGCAGGCCAGGCAGCTGCCGCCGGCAGACGCCGGGCTGGCGGTGTTGGTCAGCGTTGCACCGAAGGCCTCCGGGTTGACGGTTGCGGTGTAGGTGATGGTCGCGGTCTGCCCGACCGCCACCTCCGGGACGTCCCAGGTGAGGGTGTCCTCGTCGCGGGCCAGGCCGGCCGGCAGGTCCCCGAGGGTGGCAGCAGCCAGGCCCGAGACGTCATCGGCGACCTTCGCGCCGTCCAGCGGGACCGGCCCGGTGTTGGTTACGGCCAGGGTGTAGCTGACCACCTGGCCCGGCAGCAGCTGGGCGCCGCCGGCCGGGTCGGAGGTCTTGGCCAGCGTCCAGGCCGGGCTGTAGGCGGTGGTGGTGCAGCTGGTGCAGGTTGCCCCGATCCCGACCGGGGCGACCGTGTTGGTGATGGTGGCGCCGGCTGCGACCACCGTCGCGGTGTAGCTGACCGTCCGGGACTCGTGCGCGGCCAGGTCGGGGATCGTCCAGGTGAGCCGGTCGCCGGCAAGGCTGAGCTCG
>JADLEH010000191.1 GCA_020846255.1 Propionibacteriaceae bacterium | reverse complement strand
TACTGGGTGCCCCAACGCTTCGACGAGCCCGAAGCGGATGCCGATGACCTGGACGCGGAGCTGACCTGGCCCGAGCCCATGCTCGAGTGCGCGGGCGTACGCTCCGGCTCCACCCGTCCCTGCGCGCTCTGGTGGCGGCGACGCCTGCCGTGGTGAGCGCGCCGGGAACAGCGGCTTCAGTGCTCAGGACCCGACGGCGATCGATTCCTGCACGTTCCCGTCCGCCAGCCAGGCGGTCAGCTGCTGCCAGAGCCTGGCGTAGCCCGGCCACTCGACGAACTCGCGCGGCAGCCAGTGCGGGCCCATGTCGGTGGCGAACGCCGCCACCCGGCCGGCGCCGTGGGTTCCGACGACCAGCAGCGGGTGGTCGCCGACCGTGGCCAGCACCTGGGCGTCAGCTTTCGCCTGGAGGCGCTGGTAGCCGAGGATGCGCGGCCACGGGTCCGGGATGCCCTGCGTGACGGGGTGCCCGCCCTCGCTGACTTTGGCTGTGGAGCCCTCCGGGGTCTCCTCGCGGTCGTCACCGACCTCCATCAATACCGGCAGGACGTCTGCGAGGGGCGTGCCGCGGTAGTTCGCCTTGGCCTCGATGCCCTGGAAGCTCAGGTAGCCGCCCACCATCAGCAGGGCGCCGCCGGCTTGCACCCATTCAGCCAGGGAGCGCAGGCGGTTCGGCACGGTCTGCCCGCCGGCGAACACGACCTTCGGCACCAGGAGGGTGTTCGCGCCGATGTCGCTGAGCACCACCACGTCATGGGCGGCCAGCTCCTCGACCGTGTAGGGGAACCGGTCCGCCGCCACATGGTTCGGCTGGAAGGTGACCTCGTGACCGGCCGCCTCGAGCGCGGCGATGAAGTCGGCAGCACCCTCCTCGTAGAGCGAGGTGATGAACGAGTCGAAGCCCTTGGTGTGGATCGACGTCGTCGACCACGACTCACCGGCCAGCAGGACGCGGCTCATCGTGTCGTCCTTGCGCTGGCCACGAACCCGGCCGGCCCGGTCACGTTCGACGGTCGGTTGCCACAGCCGGACGGTGCCGGAAACCCTTGGTGCCTCATGCCCGGCAGCCTACGGCGCGAAAGCCTCGCGCAAGGCCTGCTGCATCACGTCGACCGGCGCGTCCAGCCCGGTCCACATCTGGAACCCGATGGCTCCCTGGTGCACCAGCATGGACAGGCCGTCCAGCACCTGCAATCGGCGGTCGCGGGCCTCCTGCAGGAACCGGGTCTCCGGCGGGTTCGGCACCACGTCGCAGACCAGCAGCCGGCCGGAAGCCTCGCTCCAGTCCACCGGCGGCCTGGCTGTCACTTCCGGGTACAGCCCGATCGAGGTCGCGTTCACGAGCAGGTCGGTGTCGGGAGGAACCCGGAAGCTGGCCGGCCAGGTCTCGAACCGGATCGGCGCCCCCGTCCTGCCCGCCAGTTCACTGACCATCGACTCGCCGCGCTCCGGGGTGCGGTTGACCACGAGGATTCCGGCAGCGCCCGCAAGGGCCAGCTCGGTCACGATCGCCCGGGCCGCCCCACCGGCACCGAGAACGACGGCGTTCTTCCCGGCCGGGTCGATTCCGGCGTCCAGCCGTAACCCGCGCAGGAACCCCTTGCCGTCGGTGTTCTCCCCGATGAGCAGATCCCCCTCGCGGCGGACGGTGTTCACAGCGCCGATGAGAGCCGCGTCCGGGGCCACCCGATCGAGATGCTGCATCACCGCCACCTTGTGCGGAATGGTGAAGTTCGCGCCGCGCAGGCCGAGCGCACGGACCCCGACGATGGCATCGCCAAGGTTCGCGGGCGTCACCTCGATCGTCAGGTACTGCCACTGGAGTCCCAGCGCCCGGAAGGCCGCATTCTGCATGACGCCGGTCGGGTTCTCGCGCACCGGGTCTCCCAGGCACGCGACCAGCTCCGACGTGAAGTCCTTTGGCATCCGGTCAGTCTAGGACCGCGTGCCTGCCGCCCGGGCGGAAGCGCGGTGAGCCGTCCGCAGGTCAGCACTCAATCCTCTTGTCGAGGGCGGCGACCTGGGGGTAGACCGGAGTTGTGGGGACGGTCCCATCCCCGTGGCCAAGGAGGGTCGCATGAGTGTTTATCGAGTGACGGATCTCATTGGAACCAGCACCCAGTCCTGGGAGGACGCGGCCGCCGCTGCCCTGAAGGTTGCCGGCGGCACGCTTCGCGATCTGCGGGTGGCCGAGGTGGTCGCCCAGGACATCCACCTGGACGAGAGCGGCGGGCTCACCTTCCGGACGAAGCTGCGCGTCTCGTTCAAGTACGAGCAGTAGCCGAGACGCGCCCGGGCTGGGCGACTTCACCGCCGGACGAACGGCGACCCCGGGGCAGGACGCCCAGGGGTCGCCATCGGGGTCAGGCGGCGACCGACCCGGCCGCCACCGCCGGCTCCAGCGCTGACTCCAGGATCTGCCGGACGTCGGAGACGATCGTGACGTGCACGTCCTGCAGCACGTCCGCGGGGACGTCGTCGAGGTCGGGCTCGTTGCGCTGTGGCAGGAAGACCTCGGTCAGGCCGGCTCGCTGCGCGGCCAGCAGCTTCTGCTTGGCGCCGCCGATCGGCAGCACCCGCCCGGTCAGCGACACCTCGCCGGTCATCCCCACCTCGGCGCGGACGTTCCGGCCGGTCAGCAGCGACACCAGTGCCGTCGTCATCGTGACCCCGGCCGAAGGGCCGTCCTTCGGCACGGCTCCGGCCGGCACGTGCAGGTGCAGCGGGTGATCCAGCTGCTCCGGCGAGATCCCGTACTCAGCGGCGTGCGCCCGCACGTACGACAGCGCGATCTGCGCCGACTCCTTCATCACCTCGCCGAGCTGGCCGGTGATCGTCAGCGACGGCGTCGTCCCGGGCAGCAGGGACGCCTCGATGAACAGCACGTCACCACCCATCCCGGTCACCGCCAGACCCGAGGCGACCCCGGGGACGGCGGTGCGCTCCTTCGACTCCGGCAGGAACCGTGGCCGCCCGATCAGCTCCTTCAGCGACCCGGCCGACACCACAGCCGGCAGGTCCTTCAGCCCGACCCGCCGGAACGCCTTGGCCAACAGCCGCTCCATCGAGCGCACCCCGGCCTCGCGGGTGTAGTTGGCAGCGATCTCCCGCAGCGCGTCGTCGGTGATCGTGACCTCCTCCGGCGTCAGCGCCGCCCGTTCCAGCAGCCGTGGCACCAGGAAGTCCCTGGCGATGGCCACCTTGTCGTCCTCGGTGTAGCCGTCGATCGAGATCAGCTCCATCCGGTCGAACAGCGCCTGCGGGATCGTCTCCAGCACGTTGGCGGTCGCGATGAACAAGACGTCGGACAGGTCCAGGTCGAGCTCGAGGTAGTGGTCGCGGAACGTGTGGTTCTGGGCCGGGTCGAGCACCTCCAGCAGCGCAGCGGCCGGGTCGCCCCGGTAGTCGGCACCGACCTTGTCGACCTCGTCGAGCAGGATCACCGGGTTCATCGAACCGGCCTCCTTGATGGCGCGCACGATCCGTCCGGGCAGCGCCCCGACGTAGGTGCGCCGGTGACCGCGGACCTCGGCCTCGTCCCGGACGCCGCCGAGCGCCACCCGCACGAACTTGCGGCCCAGGGTGCGGGCCACGGACTCACCCAGCGAGGTCTTGCCGACCCCGGGCGGGCCGGCAAGCAGGATCACTGCGCCGGAGCCGCGCCCGCCGATGACCTCGAGGCCGCGCTCGGCGCGACGGGCCCGGACGCCCAGGTACTCCACGATCCGCTCCTTGACCTCGTCGAGGCCGTGGTGGTCGGCGTCGAGCACCGCCCGGGCGGCCGCCAGATCGGTGGAGTCGTCGGTCTTCGTCTTCCACGGCAGGTCCAGCACGGTGTCCAGCCAGGTGCGGATCCAGCCGGCCTCCGGGTTCTGGTCGCTGGACCGTTCGAGCTTGTCGACCTCGCGCAGCGCAGCCTCCCGGACGTGGTCGGGCAGGTCGGCCGCCTCGACCCGGGTGCGGTAGTCGTCGCTGCCGTCCGGCTCGCCCTCGCCGAGCTCCTTGCGGATCGCCTTCAGCTGCTCGCGCAGCAGGAACTCGCGGTTGCGCTGTTCCACCGACTCGCGGACGTCCTCACCGATCTTGTCGGTGACCTCGGTCTCGGCGAGGTGGTCGCGGGTCCATTCGATGAGCAGGGTCAGCCGCGCTTCGGTGCCGGGCGTCTCCAGCAGCTGCCGCTTGCGGTCGTTGCCCAGGTAGGGCGCCCAGCCGGCGGTGTCGGCCAGCGCACTGGGGTCCTCGATCGCGCTGACGGTGTCGATGACCTGCCAGGCCTCGCGTCGCTGCAGCACGGCCACGACGAGCCGCTTGTACTCCTCGGCCAGTTCCCGCGTCCGGTCGGTGACCGGCTCGTCGTCGACCGGCTCGGCCTCCACCCAAAGGGCGGCCCCGGGGCCGGTCACCCCGCTGCCGATCCGGGCGCGTTCGCCGGTGCGCAGCACGGCGGCCTGGGCCCCGCCGCGCATGCGGCCGACCTTCTCAACGGTTGCCAGGACGCCGAAGGCCGCGTACCGGTCCTCCAGGCGCGGGGCGGCGAGCAGCTCACCGTCGGAGGAGGTCTGGGCGGCGTCGATGGCCGCCTTCGCCGCTTCGTCGAGCGGGATCGGGATGATCATCCCGGGCAGCAGGACGACGTCATCGAGGAACAGAACAGGTAGCCGCTTGGTGGTCATGGGAGTCCTTCAAGAGTTGAGTGCACCGGACTCAACCACATCGCCGTCCCGCTTGTTCCCGCACCCGAGGGCTGGGGGAGAGCTCAGCTGCGCGCGGGCGGCCGCGCAAACTGCGTATGCCTTGGGGGTATCGGGGCCGAGAACCCCGCACCTAGGTTCTGACTGCTATCCCACTGCCCAAGGAGTCCCTGCATGAAGCTATGGAGATCGATCGCCGTCGCGACCACCGCCACCCTGGCCCTGGTCGGCTCGTCGGCTGTGAACGCGCAAGCCATCACCGGCGGCGACCGCGACGACGCCAACGTCTACTCGAACGTCGGCATGATCGTGTTCTACGAGGACGGTGGACGGTTCCGCTGCACCGCGACCCTCGTCAGCCCGACCGTCCTGCTGACCGCTGCCCACTGCACGGCCGGCACCGCCGGCAAGACCATCGTCAACTTCTCCCCGGTGATCGCCGAGCAGCCCCCGTCGGGCCTGCCGGCAGCCACCGACCCGGCAGTCGGCTACACCGACCCTGACGGCGACGGCGTTATCGTCGACCTCAAGGGCCGCGACTGGTACACCGGTGCCGCCTACGCCCATCCGCAGTACGCCGACTTCACCGACCTGAAGAACTGGAACGACGTCGGCGTCGTGGTCCTGGACCAGCCGGTCGCCGGGATCGCCCCGGCTCCGATCGCTCCGGTCGGCACCCTCGACACCATCGCCAAGTCGAAGCTGAGCAGCACCCTGTTCCGGGTCGTCGGCTACGGCACGGAGGTGCGCAAGTACCAGCCGGTTCCCGAGGACGCCAACCAGGGCAAGAAGCCCACGCCACAGTCCTATCCGCTGGTGCGCCGCTACGCCGACGCTCCCGGCCAGAAGCTGAGCCCGCAGATCCTGCAGGTCAACGGCAACATCAATGACGCCCGCGGCACCGGCGGCAGCTGCTTCGGCGACTCCGGCGGACCGACCTTCTACCCCGGTGGTGGCGCGACCGGCGAGAAGATCGTCACCGTCACGAGCTACGGCTACACCGACAACTGCCGCTACCTCGACGGCCTGCAGCGCGTCGACATCGCGGTGGTACAGAACTGGCTGATGCCGATCGTGACCATCGGAGCGGCTCCGGCGGACTACTTCGGCAAGGCCTGACCCGTCTCAGGCGGGTGGACCACGGAGCTTCAGCTCAGCGGACGGAGGCAGCGTTGAGGTAGGCCAGGTGCGCCTCCAGGGCGACCACCTGATCGAGGTCGTCGACCAGCACGCGCTTGCCGCGGGCACCCAGTTCCCAGTCCGAGTAGGCGCGCTTGCCCCGGTAGGCGTGGCGCATGGGGGCCGACTCGGCGTCCGACCGGTCGTCGGCAAGCGACTCGTCATACGAGACCGACCCGTGCGCCTGGAGGGACGCCTGCCCGGCGACGAGCGCGAACTCGATCGCCTGCTCAAGGGCCCGGCGCGGAGTCTGGGAATCGGTGCTGTCCTGCTGCAGCCGGCGGGCCGCGGACTCGGACCAGGGATCGACAACCATCGACGCGGTCGTCGTTCCGGACAGATCGCTCAGCATCTCGGGGTTGCTGGAGCTCATGAGGGGGGCTGTCATGGGGCAACTCTGTCCCACCTGGTGGCGGGGCAGGAAGACCCCTCACGGGCGTCACCCGCCCGGGTGGCTGTCAGGGCGGCGGGCTACCATGACGCGCGTGCCCACCCCTGTCCCACCAATCGATGTGCTGCGGCTGACGTTCGGCTACGACTCCTTCCGCGGGACGCAGGAGCAGGTGATCAGCCACGTCATCTCCGGGGGCGACGCCCTGGTGCTGATGCCCACCGGTGGCGGCAAGTCGTTGTGCTACCAGATCCCGGCGATGCTGCGTCCGGGCGTGGGCGTGGTGATCTCACCGCTGATCGCGCTGATGCACGACCAGGTGACCGCCCTGGAGGCGCTGGGAGTGCGCGCCGGCTTCCTGAACTCCAGTGTCACTGCTGAGGAACGGCGGGCAACCGAGCGGGCAGCCCTGGCCGGTGAGCTGGACCTGCTGTACCTGGCGCCGGAACGGCTCGGGCTGGACTGGATGCAGGACTTCCTCGACCGGCTCGAGGTCTCGCTGTTCGCCATCGACGAGGCCCACTGCGTCTCCCAGTGGGGCCACGACTTCCGCCCCGACTACCTGAAGCTGTCGATCCTCCACGACCGCTGGCCCACAGTGCCGAGGATCGCGCTCACCGCGACCGCGACCCCGGCCACCCGTCGGGAGATCGTCGAGCGGCTGCGGCTGCAGGACGCCCACACGTTCGTGGCGAGCTTCGACCGGCCCAACATCCAGTACCGGATCGAGTCAAAGCAGCAGCCGCTGAAGCAACTGCTGGAGCTGATCCGCAGCGAGCACAACGGTGACGCCGGGATCGTCTACTGCCTTTCGCGGAAGTCGGTGGAGAAGACGGCCGAAGCGTTGTGCAGGGAGGGGATCTGCGCGTTGCCGTACCACGCGGGCCTGCCGTCGGAGGTCCGGTCGGCGAACCAGACCCGGTTCCTGCGCGAGGAGGGCGTGGTGATGGTGGCCACCATCGCCTTCGGCATGGGCATCGACAAGCCCGACGTGCGCTTCGTTGCCCACCTCGACCTGCCCAAGAGCATCGAGGGCTACTACCAGGAGACCGGCCGCGCCGGCCGCGACGGCCTGCCGGCCACGGCCTGGATGGCCTACGGCCTGGCCGACTTCGTACAGCAACGACAAATGATCTAGGGCTCGGACGGCGATGCGCAGCACAAGCGGTTGCTGGGCCAGCACCTGGACTCGATGCTCGGATTGTGCGAGACACTCCGCTGCCGGCGGCAACTGATCCTCGCGCACTTCGGGGAGACCAGTGAGCCCTGCGGCAACTGCGACACCTGCCTGAACCCGCCCCAGGCCTGGGACGGCACGGTGCCCGCCCAGAAGCTGCTGTCCACAATCGTGCGCCTCGCGAGGGAGCGCAACCAGCGCTACGGCGCCGGCCACCTGATCGACATCCTGCTCGGCAAGCGCACCGAACGCGTCGAGCAGTGGAGCCACGACCAGCTCAGCACCTTCGGGATCGGGACCGAGCTCACCGACCTGCAGTGGCGGACCGTCGCAAGGCAACTGCTCGCCGGCGGGCTGCTGGCCGTCTCCGGTGACGGCCACGGCACCCTCGGGCTGACCGAGGCCTCCGGGTCGGTGCTCCGCGGTGACCAGCAGGTGCAGCTGCGGGAGGAGACGGTGACCCGCGCCCGGCGGTCCGGCCGGAAGTCCGGCGTCGGCCCGGGCGGGGCGCCACGGTCCCGCTCCGCCGCCGCAGCCGCGCTGGACGGGAACGATCGCGAGCTCTTCGAGCAGCTCCGGGCCTGGCGCGCCGAGACCGCCCGGGCGGCCGCCGTCCCGGCATACGTCGTCTTCCCCGACAGCACGCTGACGGCCATCGCTCAGGCCCGTCCTGTGTCGCTGGCAGCGCTGATGGCCGTCAACGGGATCGGTGTCAAGAAGCTCGAGCAGTATGGCGACGCCGTGCTCGGACTCGTGGCTGCGCCTCCCTCTGGAGTCGCCTCCTGACCTGCGGTGCATGTGCTCGACTTGCATCTCCTATTGAGCGGATTCCAAGGTCAGCTCGACGACCAGCGAGCCCCTCCCATGGCGCGACGGGCGCCAAAGTGAAGGTCTTGGAAGGGGCGCTCGCCAGGCCGGCATCAGTTTCATGATCATCGTTGGGCCTTGTGGTCAACGGCCGGACCGGTGATCCTCTGATATGCCGCGATCACACTGCGGAACTGCCAGATTTCCAGGGCCGTGAACAGTCCGGAGATCGACGTGAGGATCCAGAATGCCCATATCGCTCCGCCAGCAGCGTCGGGGCGAGTTGCCCAGATGGTTATCGAGAAGCCAAGAGGTATCGACACCAGCAGCAGGAGAGCGGCGGTATTGCTGAGGAGCATGATCGCCCACGTCTCGGCGCTCCACCTGGAACGCAGCTGTCGTGACTTGAAATGTTCCCAATCGCCGAGCCCCGGCTCGGACTCCAGCCTTGGAAGGAGTATTCGATTCAGGTACTCGCCGATGCCGGCAATGTTCAGTTCCAGATCCAGATGCCTGTCCAGCATTACGGACATCACCAGCGCGAGAACTGGGACCAGTAATGCCACCTGGGTGGTAATCAGGCTGTCAAGACCCTTTGACGCCAGGTAATTCACAAGCCAACCGACCGCCGCAACGAAGATGACCGCCGCAACGTTCAAGTTCTTGTCCTGCGCGTCGAGACGGGCGCGCATCTCGGCGTAGCACTGCCTCATCACCTCCAAGTGGAGCTCAGCGGCTGTGGGCTTGTCGTGGGGCGATTCCTTCGAGGAGGCCCTGTCGATGGCGTTCGCTATGCCGGATATGGCGGGGGCCAGGCCGCTCGTCGCTCGGCAACGCATTAGGCTTGCCTGAAGTAGGAGCCAGACCACCCGGTGAATCCGCACTCATAGGCAAGAGTCTGATTCGCCGCGACCGTGAAATGTATCAACTCGTCCTTCATTGGAGCGCGCCCGACATTCGTGGCTCGGGCCTCTGGGCGCCGGCGATCACCGGAACGGACAGGGTTCTCCCGATCCCGAGCGTCACGACGTCCTGACCATCAATGAGAATGTAGACGTCGTCCCGACGCCCCAGGCGGTCTTCTTTCGGCTGACCACGATGGTGCTGCACTCCCCCGGGGTTGGACACACCGCAGTGTGGGCATGAGGTGGCCGAGTCCGAAACGGAGCCCTTGCACTCCTTGTATTTGGTCATTGGCGTGCGAGCTCCTTACAGCAGGTAACCGAAGACTAGAGTCGCACGGGAAACAGCTCGGAGATCTTCCCGCATGTCGGGCATTCAGGCCGGCAGTCGACTCTAGGGCGCTGCCCGCGGGGCTCGTCAACAGGCTCCACAACCCGATGGGGTTGCCGACGGCCTGCCCGGGATGGAAGGCCGCGATCCCGGTCCGTAGGAGTCGGTGCGTCGGCCCCTCCCGAGGGTGGCGCGGTGAGCGACTCGTGCGACTGGGGGACAGCGGGTCGAAATGAGGTAGCCGCAAGGCACAGATAGGTCATCTGCCCGATGGGTGCGCCTACCTCAGGGACCGAGGCTTGAGTCATCAAGGAAAGGGACTCAGATGACCAGCTTCAACTCCCCGGCAGACATCCAGTACGAGATCCTGGCACGCTACCCGGGCACCCACGTCACCGGCCTCAGGGAAGGCCGCTCG
>JADLEH010000190.1 GCA_020846255.1 Propionibacteriaceae bacterium | reverse complement strand
CTACGCACAGATCATCACCCTCCGATCATGGTCAAGGTCACGCCGGGACCGCATTTCGCACGGGGAAGGCGAGAATCGCCCCGATGACTAGCAGCCCAATCCCTGTTCCCGTAGTAGCCAGAACTTGAACCCGTACCCGTTCGGGCCGGTTGTGAACGCCATCCGGTCCGGGCACTTCTCGCGCAACCGCGCTCGTAACGAGATGAGGGCACGCCGACGGTCTCCTGGGAAACGAGAGGGGGACAGATGGACAACCAGACACCGGCGGAGCAGCCTGCCGGCCGCCCACGCCGGCTCAGGCCGGCTGACACGTCTCGGACGCCGACGCGTCCCGACCGGTGCACTTGGCCGCGTGGACCGTGGGCATCAACATGACCGTACTCATCGTCTGTACCGGGAACGTCTGCCGCTCTCCCGCCGCCGAACTACTGCTCACCGAGCATCTCGGGTCGGCCGCGATGCACTATTCGCTCCGCAGTGCGGGCATCAGAGCCACCCCCGGGA
The DNA here is from genome assembly GCA_020846255.1 of Propionibacteriaceae bacterium. Lineage (GTDB taxonomy): Bacteria > Actinomycetota > Actinomycetes > Propionibacteriales > Propionibacteriaceae > Propionicimonas. The sequence continues at coordinate 5,161 of JADLEH010000190.1, read as the reverse complement.
CCCCGATCGACCCCACGGTGGGGGCGATGCTCGCAGGTCGCGGCATCGAAGCGGCTCAGTGCGCCGCTCGAAGGGTCGACGCCGCGATGCTGGAGTCAGCCGACTTGATCCTCACTGCTTCCACAAGCCATCGCTCGGCGGTTACCCGAATGCTGCCCGCGGCGGTCCGCAGGACCTTCACCCTGAAGCAACTGGCCCGCTATGCACCTTTCATCCTCGACCACGGCGAGGGGCCCGCCGATGCTGCCGACCGCATTCGATGGATCCTTGCCGAGGTGCCGCTGGCCCGCGCCCGTGCACCAAGGCAGGACGACAGCATCGCCGACCCGCTGGGCCGGTCACGGCGTCGATACCGCGCAGCCTTCAACGAGATCGACCGCGCCTGCGCGGCCGTCGCCTCACTCCTTGGCGCCGCGAGGGCATCGCCGTCGGACGCCGCACGCGGCTGGTGGTCGGAGATGTCGGCTGTGGAGGCTTGAGGACCCAGCACCCGGTGAACGCATCCCGGCACACTCGCCCTTCTTCAAGCCGGGCGGCAACAAACGCCGTCGCCGACCGGGGACCCACGACGGTTCGGCCTTCATGGTGATGAAACCCACTCAGGGCAGGACTGCAGGTGGCGTCACGTCTGATGCCAGCACCACCCGGTTGCGTCCCTCCCGCTTGGCTGTGTAGAGCGCTGCGTCCGCCCGGGCGAGCAGGCTGTGCAGATCGCTCCTGTCGACGCCGAACTCGACGACGCCGAGTGAGATGGTGACGTCCACGCCCCCGGGCTGCCCGTGCTCGACGGCGGCCCGGATCCGTTCCGCGACGCGACCCGCCTCGGCGAGGTCGTGACCGGGCAGCAGCACCAGGAACTCCTCGCCCCCCATGCGGTACACGAGCTCGAACCGTCGCACGGTCTTGCGGATCAGGTAGGCCACGTCACGAAGCACGTCGTCGCCGCGCTGGTGTCCATGCGTGTCGTTGACCTGCTTGAAGTGGTCGATGTCGCCGGTGACCAACGCCAAGGACGTGCCGTCCCCCATCACGCGTGCCTGCTCGGTGAGCTGGGCGACCCGGTCGGAAAGGCTGCGGCGGTTCAGCAATCCGGTGAGCGGGTCGATCGTCGCCTGGCTGCGCTGCGCTATCTCGCCGACCGCCATCGCGCGCGCCACAAGGACGATCGTGATGAAGCCGACGCAGCAGGACAGCAGCAACCAGGGGGAGCGCAGCAAGCCCTCCCAGTCCAGAACGATGATCGGCAGCACACAGAGCAGAAAGCCCACAACCGAGAAGCGCACAGCTTTGCCGGGCGAGAGAAGGCTGAAGAAGATCAGCGCGTATGCGACGCAGAGGGGCAGCAGGAAGCTGTCGGCCCCACCGGTCATGGCCGCAGCCACGCCCAGGCTGCCCATCCATACGGTTTGGCCGACAGCGTAGACATTCTCCGAGATCGGCTTGCCGAGAAGGAGCGACAAAGGGGACGTGAGGGCGGCCACACCGACGAGAAGGAACGGAATCCAGCCGTGGGTGGGCACAGCCACGGCGAGGTAGGCGGCGAGGATCACCGAGCTCGCCGACGACTGCATCCACTGCAGCGGGCGAGTGACGGCATAGCGCTCGTCGTTCAGCAGGCGATCGTCGTCGAGGGCCGGCGAGCTCGCGCTGCCACCCCGGGGGTCGCGCCGGCCGGTCATCGACGCTCACAGATTCTGAGAGCGGTCGAACCCATTCGCACCATCAGCGCTTCTCCGTCACTCGACCTGGCCGCGGCAATTGAGTCACGTCTCCGGGTCGCTGTCGGGCGGCCTGCCAGCCCCCGATCCAAGGCGGGGGAAAGAGCAGCGTCGAGACGAGGCAGCTCAACTGCACCGATTGCTGAGTTCGCTGCTGCCTGCAGCAGAGCCTGACAGCCGCTGGTGGCCCTCGCCATACCTGGAACCCGTTTGCATGCAGCAATTGGTTACCTGTACCAAGGCCTTGGAGCCTCCAGCAGCCTCACGCCGGCGAAGCAGCACTGCCCGGCCTGCGGTGCCCTCTCGGGTTACCGGCTACCAGCCCTCGGTAGGTCTCTGCCGTTCGCGGTCCCGCCGGTCCCGTTCTCTCCGTTCGCGCTCGCGCACCTCCCGGGCTCGCGTCCGCAGCTCTTCCCGATCGCGCTCCGTTCCCACGTCGTCCACGTCGGAACGGCCATCCACGCGGTCGCGCCTTGGCGACCTCGGATCGGGCGCACCATTGCCGCGGGACTCTCGCAACGGCTCTCGCGTGCGCACCAGCGCCTCGGCGGCCTCGTGGACGGCATCCTCGAGACCCGCAAGATCGTCGATCGTGGGAGGCCCGCCCGGTTCGGGACCGGACCTGGGGATGGAGTTGAGGACGTGCAGCAGGTCTGCTGCGGACGATCGCTTCGCGAGCGCTGACTCCGCGATCGTGCAGACCTCATGCACGGACTCCGCCGCCGTCCTACCTTCGGCCAGACGGCTCTCGAAGAGCCGGAGGAAGCCTTTGCGCACTTCCCCCGGCGGGTGATTGCCCGACCAGTCCGCGTCGGTCAGGTTGCCGCCATCGAGTGCGGAGGTGATCTCCGCCCAACTCCTCCCGCTCTCGCGGAGGATCTGTGCGGCACCGAGGTCTGCGAGCACCTCCTCGCTGGCCGTCGAGACGGACTCGGCCCGGAGGTCGCTCCGCTGAATCTCGCGCGCCGAGACCGCATGCCCGAGCTCGTGCGCCAGCGCGAACTCGATCTCCACCTGGCTCAGACCCAGTAGTGCCGGCGTGACGTCCATCCCGACGCGCCCATCGTGGAACCAGAGCGCAGCGTTGGGCACCTGGTCGGCAGGTTGGTTGCTCGACGACACCCTCACCTCCGCAACGACCGGGGCGTCGAGCACCGTGAGGCCCCCCGGCTGGAGCGAGTGCAGCCGCTCAACTGCCCGGAGGAGTCGGCCCAGGGTCACCTCGGTCTCCGACCTGATCATGCCGGACCCCCCTGTTCCGCTATCCCGATCATCGTTGCCGCGTACTTCTGCACGGACAGCCAGGCGCCGCGGAAGGCCTCGACCACCTCAACCGTCGATGGCGTCGTTTCTCCGCAGTAGAGCTGGTAGTTCATCTCCTCGGCGTACCTGACCACCACGAGCGCAGCCCAGGCCACTGCGGCCCTTCCCAATTCCGTCTCCATGAGGTGCGGCACGGGTGGCCGGAAGGCCTCGTCCCGATCCGACTCGTGCTCGACCGGGAGGGGGCCGGTCGCCGCAACTGCGGCCACGTCCCAGCACACCTCTTCGTAGGTGCCCCTGCCGAGGGCGGTCGTCTTCATCCCGCGTGCCGTCCACGGACTCTCGTAGGTACCGAAGCTGTTGTTCAGCGTGGCGGCTTCGATGGCCTCCGCGGCGACCAGGCTGGCCGTGAACGGCATCCCGTAGTACAACTTCTCGTTGATCTTCCAGTGGATGCGGAGAACCGTCTGGAACGCCCGGTAGTCCTCGGCGAACCGATCGCACCTGTCCATCATGAGCGTGCGGTCCCGCAGCAGGTCGACCTTGCCGGCGCACTGGCCGCGGAACACGTCATGGGTCCCTTCCGAGTTGCCGGTCCCCATGACGTTGTGCTGGATCTTCTTCGATCGCGGCAGGTACCAGGTTCCGGACACCGGGTTGCTGACCCCGGGGAAGAGGCGGACCTTCGAAAGGCGCAGGCGGATCAACTCGAACGCCCGGCGGGCGTCGCCAGTCAAGGGATCGACCCTCCGCAACCAATTTGTCGAGGCGTCCTGCGGGTCGAGTTTGGTGCAGAGCTCAAGCCAGCAGTCCCGAGCCGAGTGACCCCAGTCGCCTCGGTCGTCCCAGCGGGAGGTCGACTGGATGGCCTTCAGCGAGTACGAGTCCTCCGGCTCCCACCCCGAGCCGGGACGGAGGGCCTCGTCAGGCACCAGGCAAACCCACGCGTAGGCGATCAGCCCGTTCACCAACGCCTGGATGATCTCGCAGTAGGCGTGAATCGTGCACATCGCGATCGAGGGCTGGTCGGCCAGCAGGAGCTCCGGTGGCGTCGGCTTGCCACGTCCCTCCTCGAGGATGGCTGCGAACTGGCCGTCGTCCAGGATCTTCCAGACGTTCTTGAGATAGCTGCGGCTGCCGTCGAGGACGTCCCGGCGTGTGGTGTGGCGGGTGTTCTTGGCAATCCATGCGGGGCTGAAGCCGAGAGTCCTGGTCTTCAGGGCCTCACTGGGCAACACCAGCATCTCGTTGAGGGAGTCGTTGATCTGCACGGCCCAGGCGTGCACGTTGCGCAGGTTCTGGTCGATGAACTCCTGCGTCACGTACTCCTCGATCAGCGGTGCGGACGACGGGGGCGGCACGCCGGGGTCCCGCTCCGACGCCTGCTCCTTGAGGTTGTCGGCGAAGCGTTCGAAGCTGCCGAGGAGAGCGGACAGCGCAACACCGCCTTCGGGGATGGCGAAGGCAAGGGTCGAAAGGCTCCCGAGCGTGTCGCTGAGGCTCCACAACGGCAATCCGGCTTCGAGCGGCGGGCCGGCGCTGGCCCAAATGGTCCTGGCGACCGCAGCATCGTCGCCCTCGTGCCTGAGCTCCGCCCACTGCCGGCCCAGCTCCTTGGCGACGTCCGGTTTGAAGCCGACCATCTCGGGATCGAGATAGGCGCAGTAGCCGCCTCGCCAGATCCGGTTGATCCTGCTGGAACTGGCGTCCCACACGACCCTGGATTCACGGAGTCCGTCGAGGATCCCCGGCATCAGGTTGGCGCTGCCAGCGACCTCCTCGTCGACGTTCGGGTCGTTCCAGTCGCTCGGCTGCGCCTGTAGGAAGGCCCACAGCGTCTGCGCCGCATCTCGAAGTGTCATTGTCATGCCGAGGACCCCTTCCGGTCGGTCCTACCGCACAACTCGGGACGCCGGTCACCTCGACTTCCGCGGCTCGCAACCTCTCGGCTGCCGCGTCACGAAGAACACGGCGGGACTCATGTGCGTCCTGTCGAATCCATCCGGCATCCCGGTCACGGGGCCGGAATGCTGCATTCCGGATACCGCAAATTTACTACCCGGCTAGATCCTCGTCCACGGTGGAAGTCCCGGGCCGGGATCGATCCGGGTCGCGCGGTTCATGTCTCGCTGTGGGCGGCACCGCCCCGGGCGACCTCCGCCTCGAGCTCGGCGGCACGG
>JADLEH010000189.1 GCA_020846255.1 Propionibacteriaceae bacterium | reverse complement strand
GGCCTTGACCGCGACGTCCGGCGACTGGCCCCCAACGAGCTGGTCCGGGCCATCCTTGCCGCCCCGGTGGACCTGATGTTCAACGGTGGCGTCGGGACCTTCGTCAAGGCAGCGACCGAGAGCAATGCCGAGGCCGGGGACAAGGCCAACGACCCGGTGCGGGTGAACGGCGCCGAACTGCGGGCACGGTGCGTTGCGGAAGGCGGCAACCTGGGGTTCACCCAGCTCGGCCGGATCGAGTACGCCCGGGCCGGTGGCCGGATCAACACCGACTTCATCGACAACTCCGCCGGGGTGGACACCTCGGACCACGAGGTGAACATCAAGATCCTGCTCGCCCCGGAGCTGGCCTCGGAACGGTTGTCGGTGGTGGACCGGGACGTGCTGCTCGCTTCGATGACCGGTGAGGTGAGCCAGCTGGTGCTCGCCCACAACTTCGACCAGAACCTCGCGCTGGCCAACTCGATGTACCGCAGGGTGGTGCTCGCCGGCCAGCACGAGGCCTGGATGCGGACGCTGGAGGCAGCCGGGCTGCTCGACCGGCAGCTGGAATTCCTGCCGTCCACGGAGGAGATGACCGCGCGGATCGCTGCCGGCGACGGCCTGACCAGGCCCGAGCTGGCCGTGCTGTTGTCCTACACGAAGATCGCGCTCAGCAAGTGGGTGCTTGCCTCGGACCTACCGGACGACCCCTACCTGGCCGACCGGTTGGTGCAGTACTTCCCGGCACCGCTGCGCGACCGGTACGCGGGCGTGATGCCCGAGCACCGGTTGGCCAGGGAGATCATCACGACGGTGGCGGTCAACCGGTTCGTAAACAGCCAGGGCATCACCGCCTACCACCGGCTGTCCACCGAGACCGGGTCGGGAGTGGCGGACATCATCCGGGCCCAGCTGGCGTCGCGGGCCATCTTCGCCGTCGGGCTGGACGAGGTGCGGTTGCGGCGGCTCACCGGCCTGGACGCGCTCGACGCCACCGAGTTGCGCGTCACCCTGCGCCGGATGGTTGAGCGGGGTACCCGCTGGCTGCTGCACAACCAGCGCGGCCCGCTCGACGTGACGGCAGCCGTGGCCGAGTACGGGCCGGATGTGGCCAGGCTGCGCCCGGAGCTGGGCCGGCTGCTGACCGGGGAGCAGGCGAGTGCTGCTGCGCTGGCCACGCCGCGCTGGCTGGCTGCCGGGGTGCCGGCCGGGCTGGTCGACAACCTGGTCACAGCCGGTCGGGCGCACACCCTGCTGAGCGTTGTGCAGGTCGGCCACCGGCTCGGGATCGAACCGAAGCGGGTAGCCGAGGTGCACTTCCGGCTCGCGGACGCGCTCGGCATCGACCTGTTGATGGCCGGCGTCGATGTGCTGCCGCGGCAGGTGCGCTGGGACGCGATGGCTCGGGCCGCCCTTCGCGACGAACTGCTGGCGGCGCACTCCGAGCTGACCGCAGAGGTGCTCGCCGACGCCGACCCCCGGGCTTCCGCCGAGGACCTGGTCGCGGGCTGGATGGCCGCCGACCCCACGGTGGCGAACCGGGTGGCCACCATCCGCCAGCTGTCCGACGGGACCCCGGACGTGGCCAGGATGAACGTCGGGCTCAGCCAGGTCCGGGCAATGCTCGCCGGCTGACCGGACCACCTCCGCACCCCGTCCAACGCCGAGGGCCACCCTTAGCGCCGAGAGCCACCCCTCAGGGGCTGGCTCTCGACGGCAAGGGTGGCCCTCGGTGGTGGGGCGCGACTGGTGGGTGGGCGTCAGTCAGTGGCGGGGTGGGCCGGTCGGTGGGGCAGGATGGGGGCCATGCGTATCGACCTGCACACCCACAGCTCGGTGTCCGACGGGACCGAGAGCCCGGCGGAGCTGGTGGCGGCAGCGGTCGCGTCCGGACTCGACGTGCTGGCCCTCTGCGACCACGACACCTTCGACGGACTCGCCGAGGCCACGGCTGCCGGGGCCCGGCTCGGTGTCGCAGTGCTGCACGGGATCGAGGTGTCCACCCAGCGCCACGGCCACTCGGTGCACGTGCTCGGCTACGGCTGCCGGCAGGACGACGAGGCGCTGCAGGCAGAGCTGGCGCACGTTCGGGCGGGGCGCAGCGGCCGCGTCCCGGCGATGCTGGCCAACCTGGCCAGGTTCGGGATGCCGGTCCCGCCGGAGGTCCTTGCCCGTCAGGTGGGCGACAGCCCCTCGGTCGGGCGGCCGCACGTGGCCGACGCGATGGTCGAGCTCGGCTACGTCGCCGACCGGCGGGAGGCCTTCGACTCCTGGCTGGGCGACGACAAGCCGATCTTCGTCGGCCGCTACGCCGCCCCGCTGGGCCGGGCGCTCGACCTGATCAAGGCCGCCGGTGGAGTTGCCGTCATCGCGCACCCGTGGGGCCGCATGAGCCGCGACCAGCTGACGCCGGGGCTACTGGCCGACCTGGCCGCAGCGGGCAGGCTGGACGGGGTGGAGGTGGACCACCAGGACCACGACGAGGCCACCCGCGCGGAGCTACGCGCCCTGGCCGACCGGCTCGGGCTGCTGGCCACCGGATCCTCCGACTACCACGGTGTCGGCAAGCTCGACCACGACCTGGGCTGCAACACCACCGATCCGGACGTGCTCGGCGAGATCCGGCGCCGGGTCGCCGGGCGCGGCGGGCGCCTGGACGGGAGCGACGCCGCGGCGGTGTAAAGTCACCACTCGGTTCCCAACGATCGCGAAGGCAGTACACCCATGACCGACCAGCCCCAGGACGCCGGGGATCAGCTCGCCGCCTCCACTTCGGAGGCCTCGCTGCGGCGGACGGAGGCCAGGAGCGCAGAGATCGAGGCCCAGATCGCCGTTGATCCGTCACAGTTCCGCGTGATGACCGGTGACCGGCCGACCGGAAACCTGCACCTCGGCCACTACTTCGGCTCACTGGCGAACCGGGTGCGGCTGCAGGACGCCGGCGTCGACACCTACATCCTCGTCGCCGACTACCAGGTGATCACCGACCGCGACGGCACCGGACCGATCTTCGAGCGGGTGCTCGGCATGATGGCCGACTACCTCGCCATCGGTCTCGACCCGGAGAAGACGACCATCTACGCACACTCAGCGGTGCCCTCCCTGAACCAGCTGCTGCTGCCGTTCCTCTCGCTGGTCACCGAGTCCGAGCTGCGCCGCAACCCCACGGTGAAGGCCGAGCTCGAGGCCACCGGCGACCGGCCGATGTCCGGCCTGCTGCTCACCTACCCCGTCCACCAGGCGGCCGACATCCTGTTCTGCAAGGCGAACCTGGTCCCGGTCGGCAAGGACCAGCTGCCGCACCTCGAACAGACCCGGGTGGTGGCCCGCCGGTTCGACGAGCGCTACGGCCGGGTCGACCCGGCGCGTCCGGTCTTCCCGCAGGCCGAGGCGCTGCTGAGCAAGGCCTCGACGGTGCTCGGGCTCGACGGCACCAAGATGAGCAAGACCAAGGGCAACGTGATCGAGATCGGCATGGACGCCGGCACCACCGCCAACCTGATCAAGAAGGCCGTCACCGACTCCGACCGGTTCATCACCTACGACCCGCAGAACCGGCCCGAGGTCTCCAACCTGATCATGCTGGCCTCCCTGTGCACCGGCCGCGACCCGGTCGCGATCGCCGCCGACCTCGGCAACGCCGGCGGTGGCGGCCTGAAGAAGCTGGTGACCGAGGCGGTCAACGAGTTCTTCGCCCCGATCCGGGCCCGCCGGGTCGAGCTGGCCGCCGACCCCGGCTACCTGCTGGAAGTGCTCCGCAAGGGCAACGCCCATGCCAACGAGGTCGGCGAAGCCACCCTTGCCGAGGTCAGGGCGGCCATGAACATGACCTACTGACGATCCCGTCCCCGGTTCGTGCCGGGAGAAAGCAACGACCCGGGCAGTTGCCCGGGTCGCTCTGTGTTCCAGCTACGAGATGTCGGCTGTCGCCGGAGCGCTGCCCCGGCTACCGCGACTGCGTCCACGACGTCGGCGCTGGACGCCGTTGGCCTGGCCATCGGCAACGTCGGAGGACCTGGCGCCCTCAGCGGCCGGGGCTGGGGCTGCAACCACCTCGGTGACGATCCCGCCCTCTGCACCCTCGACCGGCTGGCCGTTGCGGAGCCGGCGGCGTGAGCGGTCGGAGGCCGGACGGTCCTTCTTGTGCTCGTGGTGGTCCTTGTGGTGGCCGTCCTTGTGGCCGTCGCGGTGGTGCCCGTCGCGCTCCCGCGGCTCCCGCGGCGGACGCGGCGCAGCATCCTTGAGCCGGCCCTTGATCCCCTCCGGGATCTGGAGGTCGGAGAACAGCCGGGGCGAGTTGGAGTAGGTCTCGTCGATCTCGGGGATACCGAGGTCGAGGGCCTTGTTGATCACCTTCCAGCGGGTGACGTCGGCCCAGTCGACCAGCGTGACTGCGATGCCCTTGGCCCCGGCGCGTCCGGTGCGACCGATGCGGTGCACGTAGGTCATCTCGGAATCGGGGCACTCGTAGTTGATCACGTGGCTGACTTCGGTGATGTCGATGCCGCGGGCGGCGACGTCGGTGGCCACCAGCACGTCAACCTTGCCCTCGCGGAACTTCTTCAGCGCCTTCTCGCGGGCGACCTGGTTCAGGTCGCCGTGGATCGAGGTGGCCTCGAAGCCGCGGTCGACGAGCTCGTCGGCCAGCCGCTGCGCCGCACGCTTGGTGCGGGTGAAGATCATCGTCCGGGTACAGATCGGGGACTGCAGGATGCGGCCCACGATCTCCGGCTTGTCCAGGTCGTGCGCCTGGTAGACGAACTGCTCGGTGTCCGGGACGGTCAGCTGCGCGTCATGGGTCTCGGCGCGGACGTTGACCGGCTGGTTCAGGTGCATCCGGGAAAGGGCGACGATGGCTGCCGGCATGGTGGCGGAGAACAGCAGGGTCTGCCGCGACTTCGGGGTCTTGCTGATCAGCCGTTCCACGTCCGGCAGGAAGCCGAGGTCGAGCATCTCGTCGGCCTCGTCCAGAACCAGCACCTTCACCTTGGAGAGGTCGAGGGAGCGGCGATTGGCGAGGTCGAGGAGCCGGCCCGGGGTGCCGACGACCACGTCGACACCTTCGCCGAGGGTCTCCAGCTGGGTCTCGTAGCCGACACCGCCGTAGACGGTGAGGATCCGCGCCTTCCGCACGCTGGAGGCGACGTCGAGGTCACGGGTGACCTGAAGCGCCAACTCGCGGGTCGGGCACATCACCAGCGCCTGCGGGGCCCCGGGGAACGGCATGGCCGGGTAGCCCGGGTCGGTCGGGACCAGGATGCGCTGCAGCAGCGAGATGCCGAACGCAAGGGTCTTCCCGGTACCGGTACGGGCCTGCCCGATCATGTCGGTGCCGCCGATGGCGATCGGGATGGAGAGGCTCTGGATCGGGAACGGGTGCTCGATGCCGATCTTGGCGAGCGCTTCGACGATCTCCGGGATCACGCCGAGGTCTGCGAAGGTGTGTTCGGGGTCAACCGGAGGCACGCTGTCGGGGATGTTATCGGTCAGGGTCTTGCCTTATCTGTACCTGCAGCCGCTCGGGCGCAGTAGCTATGGACCGCCGGCGGCG
>JADLEH010000188.1 GCA_020846255.1 Propionibacteriaceae bacterium | reverse complement strand
GAGATCGAGTACGGCGCCCAGCACCGCGCCTACGACACCCCGATCGTCGATGAGCCGGACGTGGATGAGGAAGCGACCGAACTGATCGCGCCCGTCCAACCCGTGCTGTCGAAGGCGAAAGCGGTACAGCCTCCCCTGGAGGCGCCGGTGATGTCGCCGGGGCCGCTGCGGGCCGAGCAGCCGCCGATCTCGGGCGACATCGTGTACAGCCTGCCCGACCCGTCCATCCTGAAGCCGGGCTCGGTGCCGAAGGCCCGCAGCCAGGCCAACGACGTGATCGTCCAGCGCCTCACCGAGGTGTTGCGCCAGTTCGAGATCGACGCGACCGTGACCGGCTACACCCGTGGCCCGACGGTCACCCGCTACGAGGTCGAACTCGGCAACGCTGTGAAGGTCGAGAAGGTGACGGCGCTGAGCAAGAACATCTCCTACGCGGTGGCTTCCGCCGACGTCCGGATCCTGTCCCCGATCCCCGGGAAGTCGGCCATCGGGATCGAGATCCCCAATGCCGACAAGGAGATCGTCTCGCTCGGCGACGTGCTGCGCTCCAACCGGGCCCGTAACGACCACCACCCGATGACCGTCGGCCTCGGCAAGGACGTCGAGGGCGGCTACGTCGTGGCCAACATGGCCAAGATGCCGCACCTCCTGGTGGCCGGGGCCACGGGCTCCGGCAAGTCCAGCTTCGTGAACTCCCTGATCACCTCGGTGCTGATGCGGGCGACTCCGGAGGAGGTCCGGATGCTGCTGGTCGACCCCAAGCGCGTCGAGCTCACCCATTACGAAGGCATCCCGCACCTGGTGACCCCGATCATCACCAGCGCCAAGAAGGCCGCTGAGGCCCTGCAGTGGGTCGTCCGCGAGATGGACGCCCGCTACGACGACCTCGCAGCCTTCGGCTTCCGTCACGTCGACGACTTCAACAAGGCCGTCCGCGGCGGCCAGGTGAAGCTGCCGCCCGGTTCCGAGCGCGTCCTTGCGCCCTACCCTTACCTGCTGGTCATCGTCGACGAGCTGGCCGACCTGATGATGGTGGCTCCCCGCGACGTCGAGGACTCGATCGTCCGCATCACCCAGCTGGCGCGGGCAGCCGGAATCCACCTCGTGCTCGCCACGCAGCGTCCCTCCACCGACGTGGTCACCGGCCTGATCAAGGCCAACGTGCCCTCGCGGCTGGCCTTCGCAACCAGTTCCATGGTCGACTCCCGCGTGATCCTCGACACCCCGGGCGCGGAGAAGCTCGTCGGCCAGGGCGACGCCCTGTTCCTGCCGATGGGCCAGTCCAAGCCGCTGCGCGTGCAGGGCTCGTGGGTGACGGAGGCCGAGATCCGCGCCGTGGTCAAGCAGGTCACGGAGCAGATGGCTCCCGAGTACCGCGAGGACCTCATCGTGCACACCGATTCCGGCCGCTCGGTTGCCGAGGACATCGGCGACGACCTCGAGCTGGTGCTGGAGGCCGCCCAGCTGATCATCAACCTCCAGCTGGGGTCGACCTCGATGCTGCAGCGCAAGCTGCGGGTCGGTTTCGCGAAGGCCGGACGCTTGATGGACATCCTCGAGACCAGGGGAGTGGTCGGCCCGTCGGAGGGCTCCAAGCCGCGTGAGGTGCTGGTCAAGCCGGATGACCTTGATGAGGTACTGGCGGCCCTGCGCGCCGGCTGAGGTAGCGTGGCCCGGGTGAGTTCCCCTGCGGTCAGCGCAACACCGGTGCACGTGATCAGCCTCGGCTGCGCCCGAAACGAGGTGGATTCGGAGGAACTGGCCGGTCGGCTGGCGGCCGGCGGGTTCACCCTCGTGGACGACCCGGACGCCGCGGCTGCCATCGTCGTGAACACCTGCGGCTTCATCGACGCTGCCAAGAAGGACTCCATCGACACCCTCCTCGACGCCGCCGATCACAAGGGCAACGGCCGGACGTTGGCCGTGGTCGCCGTCGGCTGCCTCGCCGAACGCTATGGCTCGGAACTGGCCCGGTCGCTGCCCGAGGCCGACGCCGTCCTCGGCTTCGACGACTATCCCGACATCGCCGGACGCCTCGACTGGATCCTCGCCGGTGGGCACCACGACGCCCACACCCCGCGGGACCGGCGCGGTCTGCTGCCGGTGTCCCCGGTGGCCAGGCAGGCGCATGCGGGCGGGCTCTCGGTGCCCGGCCACGGCGACCTGCCCACCGGGCTGGCCCCGTCCAGCGGCCCAAGGGTGATGCGCCACCGGCTGGGCCGGGGCGCGACCGCTCCGCTGAAGATCGCCTCCGGTTGCGACCGGCGATGCGCCTTCTGCGCCATCCCCGCCTTCCGTGGCTCCTACCTCTCCCGTCCGGTCGCCGAGGTCGTTGCCGAGGCCCGCTGGCTCGTCGACAACGGCGTGCGCGAGGTGGTCCTGGTCAGCGAGAACTCCAGCGCCTACGGCAAGGACCTCGGCACCAACCTGGAGACGCTGCTCGCCGGGCTGGCCCGCGTGGACGGCCTCGACTGGATCAGGGTGTCCTACCTGCAGCCTGCGGAGGTCCGCCCGACCCTGCTCGAGGCGATGCTGGCCACTGAGCGGGTGCTGCCCTACTTCGACCTGCCGTTCCAGCATGCTTCCGCCCCTGTGCTGCGGCGGATGCGGCGGTTCGGGGACGCCGACTCCTTCCTCGAGCTGCTTGACCGGATCCGCGCGGTCCGTCCGGAGGCCGGGATCCGCAGCAACGTGATCGTCGGTTTCCCCGGCGAGACCGAGGCGGACGTCTCGGTTCTGTCCGACTTCCTCGCCGCGGCCGGGCTCGATGCCGTCGGGGTCTTCGGTTACTCCGACGAGGAGGGCACCGAGGGAGCGACGCTGAGCGGCAAGCACCCCGACGAACTGATCGCCGAGCGGGTCGACCGGCTGGCGACGATCGCGGACGAGGTCTCGGCCGAACGCGCCGGCCAGCGGGTGGGGGAGCGCCTGCAGGTGCTGGTCGAGGGAGTCGGTGATGAGGGCCACCAGGGCCGGTCGGCCCACCAGGGGCCCGAGACCGACGGCAGCACCACCGTCGCGGGCGCACCGGCCAATCTCGCGCCTGGCACCCTGGTCTGGGGTAAGGTCACGGCGTCGGACGGCGTGGATCTCGTCGTGGAGCTGGAGGGGCAATGACGCAGCAGCCAACCGGGGCGGTCGCACGTGTGCCCTACTGGCTGCCGAATGCGCTGACGATCCTGCGCCTCGTCCTCGTGCCGGTCTTCCTCGGGCTGCTGTTCGCGCACCCGCAGGACTTCGGCTGGCGCCTCGGCGCCACCCTGGCCTTCGGGGTTGCCATCCTCACCGACTTCTTCGACGGCAGGCTGGCCCGGCGCTACAACCTGATCAGCGACTTCGGGAAGATCTGGGATCCGATCGCTGACAAGGCCCTGACCGGGGCGGCGTTCATCTCGCTGAGCATCCTCGGCGAGCTGCCGTCGTGGGTGACCATCGTGATCCTGGTTCGGGAGTGGGGCATCACCTGGATGCGGGTGGTCATGCTGAAGTACGAGGTGATGGCCGCAGCAGCCGGCGGGAAGCTGAAGACCCTCCTGCAGGCCTTCGCGCTGTTGATGTTCCTGCCCTACCCGATGCCGCCCCTCTTCGACCTGTTGCCGTTCTGGTTCGTGCTGTCGTGGCTGGTGATGGGCGCGGCCTTCGTGCTCACCGTCGTCACCGGGGCGATGTACGTCCGGGACGCCTGGCGGCTGCGTGCCGCGGCGATCAAGGCCAAGAGTGAGCAGCCCTGACCGGTTGGCCGCCCTGGTGGTGACCGGGCTCACCGCCCGGGCCCAGACGCTTGCGACGGCCGAGTCGCTCACCGGTGGCCTGATCGGTGCGGCCATCACAGCTGTCCCGGGCGCATCGGCCAGCTACCTCGGAGGCGTGGTGGCCTACGCCACCGGGATGAAGCATGTCCTCGCCGGCGTCCCCGCCGACCTGCTGGCCGACGTCGGCCCGGTCTCGGCACGGACCGCGGTGGCTCTGGTCGACGGGATCCGGAAGGCGACCGGTGCCGACTGGTCCCTTGCGGCCACCGGGGTGGCGGGCCCCGACCCGCAGGACGGTCACGAGCCCGGCGAGGTCTGGCTCGGACTGGCCGGGCCGGGCGTCCCGGCCACAGCTGTCCGCCACGACTTCACGGGGGATCGGCGGGCAATCCGGGAGGCCACAGTCCTGGCGGCGCTCCAGCTGCTGGCGACGGCCCTGGACCTCAGGTGATGGTTGAGGGAACAATGCGGTACCAGCGTGGCGTTGAAGCAGCGTCGATCCGGTACTAGTCGGGACAGGTAGAGTCGAACCATGATCCAGGAAGTGCGTGAGCGCCCGCTGCTGATGCGCGAGCTCCTCGGTGAGTCCCTCCGGGAGTTGCGCACGTCCTCGAGCCTCACGCTGCGCGAGGTTTCCGGCCGCGCCCGGGTCAGCCTCGGCTACCTCTCCGAGATCGAACGTGGCCAGAAGGAAGCGTCCTCGGAGCTGTTGAACGCGGTGTGCGGGGCGCTCGACGTGCCGCTGTCCGTCGTGCTGCGCCAGGTCTCGGACAAGGTGGACGCGTACTCCGGCGTCACCCAGCTGCCGGTTCGCAGCCATCGCATCGCCGCGGCCTGAGCCCGGGGATGCGCGAAGCCGACCTGAGGGCCCGCCTTGACCGGCACCTCGGCTCCGGCTATTCCCTGATGTGGTCCGACACGGTTGTCCTCGGCGCCCTCGGGCAGCTGACGGTCAGCCAGGCGCTGGCCGGCGGGGTGCCCTGCAAGCAGATCTGGCTCGCCGCCTGGGAGGCCCTGGAACTGCCGGTGCGCGAACGCTGAGCCGTTCGGTGTGTCGCTGTCATTTCGAACACCTGTTCGCCTAGGCTGTGGAACAACACCGCCGAGGCAGCGGGTTCTCCACATCCCGCCACCGGCTGACTGATTGTCAGGGGCGCTGCCTAGGGTGATGGTCGAGACGAAGTTCCAGCACGGAAAGGACGCAGCTGATGGCGATAGCTGACCGGGAGAAGGCGCTCGCTGCGGCGTTGGCGCAGATCGAGAAGCAACACGGCAAGGGCTCGGTGATGCGGCTCGGCGACGAGATCCGGCTGCCGATGGAAGTGATCCCCACCGGATCGATCGCCCTTGACGTCGCCCTCGGCATCGGCGGCCTGCCGCGCGGCCGGGTGGTCGAGATCTACGGGCCGGAATCGAGCGGCAAGACCACGGTCGCGCTCCACGCCATCGCGAACGCTCAGGCAGGTGGCGGAATCTGCGCCTTCATCGACGCCGAGCATGCCCTCGATCCCGACTATGCGGCCAAGCTCGGCGTCGACACCGACTCCCTGCTCGTCAGCCAGCCGGACAACGGCGAGCAGGCCCTCGAGATCGCCGACACCCTCGTGCGTTCCGGCGCGCTGGCGCTGGTGGTCATCGACTCGGTGGCAGCGCTCACGCCGCGCGCCGAGATCGAGGGCGAGATGGGCGACAGCCACGTCGGACTGCAGGCCCGGCTGATGAGCCAGGCGCTCCGCAAGATGACCGGGGCGCTGTCCACCTCCAACACGACGGCGATCTTCATCAACCAGCTGCGCGAGAAGATCGGGGTGATGTTCGGGTCTCCCGAGACCACCACCGGCGGCCGGGCGCTGAAGTTCTACTCATCGATCCGGCTCGACGTCCGCCGGATCGAGACCCTGAAGGACGGTGCCGAGATGGTCGGCAACCGCACCAGGGTGAAGGTCGTGAAGAACAAGGTCGCGCCGCCGTTCAAGCAGGCCGAGTTCGACATCATCTACGGGCAGGGCATCAGCCGTGAGGGCAGCCTGATCGACATGGGAGTGGAGAACGGCATCGTCCGCAAGGCCGGCGCCTGGTTCACCTACGAGGCCGACCAGCTGGGGCAGGGCAAGGAGAACGCCCGCACCTACCTGAAGAACAACCCGAAGATGGCCGACGAGATCGAGAAGCGGATCCTCACCAAGCTGGGGATCGGGGCTGCCGGGGAGACCGTGCCCGACGGAATCGATCCGGTGACCGGCGAGGTCGAGTTCTGAGCTGATGGCCCGGCGAACGAGGGCGTCAGAACCCGGGGAGGAAGCGGCCGACCAGGTCGACGCCGACCCGATCGCTGTCGCACGCGAGATAGCCCTGCGCCAGCTCACGGTGCGGGCGCGGACCAGGGTCGAACTCGCCCGGGCGCTCGCCCGCAAGCAGGTGCCGGAGGACGCAGCCGAGGCGGTCCTGGATCGCCTGGAGGAAGTCGGGCTGATCGACGATGCCGTGTTCGCGCGGGACTGGCTGGCGGCCGGCGGCCGGAGGCAGAAGAGCCGCCGCGTGCTGCTGGGTGAGCTGGCGGAGAAGGGCGTCGATCGTGAGGTGATCGATGCCGCAGCGGCCGAGCTGGAAGCCGAGCGGGACTTCGACGTCGCCCGGGCCTTCGCGGCGCGGAAGGCGCGCGGTCTGGCCGGCCTTGAGCCGGCGGTGCGGTATCGGCGATTGGCCGGCGCTCTCGCCCGCCGGGGCTTCCCCGCCTCGGTGGTGGCGCAGGTCACAAAGGAGGCTCTCGCCGGGCTCGGCGAGCTCGAGGAGTTCAGCTGACTGCCGTCCATGGCGTGAGCTTGCGGAATCGTCTCGACGGGCCATAACCTGCCCCTTGGGTGCGCCCGCGGACCCAAAACTTGAGCGACTTGACGATTACCTGGGGACTGAAACCCCGCCGATAACTGCCCGGCCCGGCCGGGCTGCCTTGGCATCGCCATGACGGCGCTGCCATGTTCGCTTGGGTAGTGGCTCCTCGGCGTCCCCCGCACCCGCTCAAGGAGGACGCCATGGACGCCACGGTCATGTTGGGAATCGCACTCGGCGTCCTCTCGCTGGTCACCATCGCAGTGGTCGTGCTGTTGGTCATGCTGTTGCGCGGGCAGTCCAAGGCGCCGGCCCGACCCCAGCCCCGGCGCGGGAGCCAACCCGATCGACGCGAGAAAGGTGGCCAGCGCCCGGCTCCGGGGGCAGCAACCGGGAGCATCCCGGCCGGCATCGAGGAGGAGCTCCGCTCGCGCCGGCAGGCGGCCGATCGCCGCGAGGAGTTGCTCGCCGAACGCGAGGACCGGCTCAACCACTACCTCACCGAGCTGCACAACCGGGAGGCGCACCTGGACCGGATCGCAGCCGGCCTCGACCGCAGGGAGGCACTTCTCGACGAGGCCGAGGCCCGGCGGGTGGAAGCCCTGGCAGCGGTGGCCGGACTCTCCCCGGAGGAAGCGCGAGCCGAACTGATGGGCCACGTCGAGAAGGACGCCCGGCTGCACGCCGCCCAGCTCACCCGTGAGATCGAGTCGGAGGCCAGGCACACCGCCGACGCCCGGGCGCGCGCGATCATCGTGACGAGCATCCAGCGGCTGGCCGCAGAGCAGACCACTGAGTCGGTTGTAGCTGCGGTACCGCTGCCCGGCGACGAGATGAAGGGTCGGATCATCGGCCGCGAGGGCCGCAACATCCGGGCCTTCGAGCAGATCACCGGCGTCAACGTGCTCATCGACGACACCCCGGAGAGCGTGCTGCTGTCCTGCTTCGACCCCGTCCGGCGGGAGACGGCGAGAATTACCCTCACCGAGCTCGTTGCCGATGGCCGGATCCATCCAGCCCGCATCGAAGAGGTGCACGAGCGGAGCAAGCGCCGCGTCGAGGAGCTGTGCATCCGCGCGGCCGAGGATGCCTTGATCGAGATGGGGATCACCGACCTCGCCCCCGGACTGCTGCCCGTGCTCGGCGCCCTGCAGTACCGCACCTCCTACGGCCAGAACGTGCTCAAGCACCTGATCGAGTGTGGCCACATCGCCGCGATGCTGGCCGGTGAACTGGGCCTTGACGTCGACATCTGCCGGCGGTCCGCCTTCCTGCACGACATCGGCAAGGCGCTCACCCACGAGGCCGAGGGTTCCCATGCCAAGGTCGGCGCCGACCTTGCCCGGCGGCACGGCGAGCACCCCGACATCGTCCACGCGATCGAGGCCCACCACAACGAGGTCGAGCCCCGCACGATCGAGGCGGTCCTCACCCAGGCCGCGGACGCGATCAGCGGCAGCCGGCCGGGTGCCCGCCGGGAGAGCCTGGAGATGTACGTCAAGCGCCTGCAGCGGCTGGAGGACATCGCCAAGGAGCACGAGGGTGTGGACAAGGTCTTCGCAATGCAGGCGGGCCGGGAGATCCGGGTGATGGTCGTCCCGGAACTGGTCAGCGATGCCGAGGCGCAGGTGATCGCCCGCGAGATCGCGAAGCGGGTGGAGGAGGAGCTGACCTACCCCGGGAACATCAAGGTGACAGTGGTCCGGGAGTCCCGCGCGATCGCTCTGGCCAAGTGACTGATCCTCGCAGTTCGTTCCTCACTGCTCGTCAAGACTTCTCCTTCGCGGTCGCTGGCGCGACCCCGGCGTCGGCGTCTAGGTAAAGTAGTCCGCTATGCGCACCTACGAGGTGGTCACCTACGGGTGCCAGATGAACGTGCACGACTCGGAACGGATCTCCGGGGTGCTCGCCGCGGCCGGCTACGTGCCGGCGGAGACCGGCACCCAGGCCGACGTGGTCGTCTTCAACACCTGTGCGGTACGTGAGAACGCCGACAACCGCCTCTACGGCAACCTCGGCCACCTGGCCCCGGTGAAGGTGGCGCACCCCGGGATGCAGATCGCGGTCGGCGGCTGCATGGCGCAGAAGGATCGCCAGGTCGTCGTGGACCGTGCCCCGTGGGTCGATGTGGTCTTCGGTACCAACAACCTGGGCTCGCTGCCGGTGCTGCTGGAACGGGCCCGGGTGCAGCAGGAGGCCCAGGTCGAGATCCTGGAATCCCTGGAGCGGTTCCCGTCCACCCTGCCGACGCGGCGTGACTCGGCCTACGCCGCCTGGGTGTCGATCAGCGTCGGCTGCAACAACACCTGCACCTTCTGCATCGTTCCGGCGCTTCGCGGGAAGGAGTCGGACCGCCGGCCCGGGGACGTCCTCGCCGAGATCCGGGCCCTGGTCGACGAGGGCGTCCAGGAGATCACCCTGCTCGGCCAGAACGTGAACACCTACGGCGTCGAGTTCGGCGACCGGGGGGCCTTCGCGAAGCTGCTGCGGGCCTGCGGCGGGATCGAAGGGCTGGAGCGGGTGAGGTTCACGTCGCCGCACCCGGCAGCGTTCACCGACGATGTGATCGCTGCGATGGCAGAGACCCCGAACGTGATGCCGTCGCTGCACATGCCGCTGCAGTCCGGCTCGGACCGCGTGCTCAAGGCCATGCGGCGCTCCTACCGCAGCGACAAGTTCCTCGGCATCCTGGACCGGGTGCGGGCGGCCATGCCGCACGCTGCGATCACCACCGACATCATCGTCGGCTTCCCCGGCGAGACCGAGGAGGACTTCGCGGCCACGCTGGACGTCGTCCGCGCCGCCCGCTTCGCTGCTGCCTTCACCTTCCAGTACTCGATCCGGCCGGGAACCCCGGCTGCCACCATGCCGGACCAGGTGCCCCGACCGGTGGTGCAGGAGCGCTACGAGCGGTTGGTGGAGCTGGTCGGTGAGATCGCCTGGGCGGAGAACCAGAAGCTGGAGACCCAGACGGTGGAGGTGCTGTTCGCCGCCGGTGAGGGCCGAAAGGACGCAGCCACGCACCGGATGTCCGGCCGGGCGCGGGACAACCGGCTGGTGCACGTCGCCGTCCCGACCGAGCCAGAACTGCAGCCGCGCCCCGGCGACCTGGCCGAGGTTGCGATCAGCTATGCCGCCCCCCACCACCTCAATGCCGACGGCGGGCTGATCAGCCTGCGCCGGACCCGCGGCGGGGACGCCTGGGCTGCGCGACAGCAACCGGCCGGGCCGGCCGCCACCGTCCTTGGCATCCCCCGGCTCGTCCGGGCCCAGTAGTCGAGGCCTCGCCGGCGGTGGCCGGCAGGAGACAGGCCGAGGGGCCGACCAGCAGGTCGGCCCCTCGGGTTCGTCGTAGTGCAGGACGACGGTCCTGCGCCAGATCAGTGGCTCAAATTAACGGGCTGTGTCAGCAGCTCCACCCAATTGCTCCTTGAGGAACGCCTGGGCCTGGTCCACCTGGGCCGCGTGCTGGCCGCCGGTCTTTTCGTCAATCAGGTCCCCGACCTTGTCGATTCCCTGGTTGATCTCAGCTTCGTGGCCGGCCACGGCACCTTTGATCTGTTCGACGATGTCCATGCGACCTCCTTTCTGCTCCGGGGCCGAGGCGGTCTCGGCGTCTGGTCCATTGTGTGCTCCGTCGGCGACCCTGCCAAGCACCAGACCAGAATCACTTGACACAATGGCGGCTGTGACTATTCCGGTGCTGGCGATCAACGGGCCGACGGCCAGCGGCAAGACCGCAGCGGCGGTCGGGGTGGCCACTTCCCTGGCTGCGGCCGGCATCCGGGCTGAGGTGGTCAACGCCGACTCGATGCTGGTCTACCGGGGCATGGACATCGGCACGGCCAAGCCGTCGGCGGCAGAGCGCCGCGGCATCCCGCACCACCTGATCGACATCATGGATGTCACCGAGTCCGCGAGCGTCGCGGACTTCCAGGGCCTCGCCCGCCGGACGATCGAGGACTGCCGGGGGAGGGGCGTCGTACCCGTCCTGGCCGGGGGCTCGGCGTTGTACGTGCACGCCATCCTCGACGACTTCAGGTTTCCCGGGACCGACCCGGAGGTCAGGGCACGACTGGAGGCCGAACTCGAGGTGTTGGGTCCGGTGGCCCTGCACGAGCGACTTGCCGGCCTGGATCCAAGGGCTGCGGCCGGCATCCTGCCCGGCAACGCTCGCCGTACGGTGCGGGCCCTGGAGGTCATCGAGCTGACCGGCACCTTCAGCTCGACCCTGCCGGAGTGGCGCTACGCACTGCCGGACGTGGTCCAGGTCGGGCTGGAGCTCCCGCGGGAGGTGCTGGATGAGCGGATCGAGCGACGGGTGCACCAGATGTGGGCCGACGGTCTGGTGGCCGAGGTGCGGCAACTCGTCGACCGCGGCCTGCGCAGCGGGCGGACGGCGTGGCGCGCCCTGGGCTACCGGCAGGTGCTCGCCTTCCTCGACGGCGAACTCTCCGAGGACGAGGCCAGGCAGGCGACCATCTTCGGAACCCGCCGGTTCGCCCGCAAGCAGCTGGGCTGGTTCCGTCGCGACCCGCGGATCACCTGGCTGCCGGCAGAGGCCGCAAGCACCGAGCAGGTCGCGGGGGTGGTGCGAGGTATGGTGCAGGTCGGACTGTAGGAGGAACGGCATGCGCCTCGACTTCGCAAAGGGCCACGGAACCCGGAACGACTTCGTGATCTTCGCCGACCCCGACAACCTGGTGGACCTGAAGCCGGCGCAGGTGGCCTACCTGTGCGACCGTCGCGGCGGGATCGGCGGTGACGGCCTGCTGCGCGCCGTCCGGGCGAACCTGGTCCCGGAATGGCACGGGCCCGGGGACGGCTGGTTCATGGACTACCGCAACGCCGACGGTTCGATCGCGGAGATGTGCGGCAACGGCCTTCGGGTCTTCCTGCGGTACCTCGCCGAGGAGGGCCTGGTCGACGGCGAGACGGTCAGCGTCGGCACCCGGGCCGGGCTCCGCACCGGCAGCTTCCTCCCCGACGGCCGGATCGCCGTGACCATGGGTCCGGCGACCTTCGGGAGCGAGGTCGAGGTTGCCGTTGGCGAACAGACCTGGCCGGCCCGCTCCGTCGACGTCGGCAACCCGCACGCCGTGGTGGTGCTGCCGGATGGCGACCTGCTCGACCGGCTGGACCTGAGCGCTGCGCCGTCATGGCGGCCCACCGAAGCCTTCCCCCAGGGGGTCAACACCGAGTTCGTGGTGCGGACGGCCCCGGGACACCTGCGGCTCCGGGTGCACGAGCGTGGGGTCGGCGAGACCGAAGCCTGCGGTACCGGGGTAGTGGCTGCCGCCGCGGCCATCGGCGACGCCGGCCACTTCACCGTTGAGGTGAAGGGTGGCACCCTCGAAGTGGACCTGACCGGCCCTGAGGCCGTCCTGATCGGTCCAGCCGTGGTCGTGGCCCGCGGCACCTGCCTACTGCCGAACTGAGCTGAGATGACTGAACCCTTCCTCGAAGAACCCGATCCCGAGATCCTCGATCCCGACGGCGATCAGCAGGACCTCGCCGACCGGTTGTCGCTTCGTCGCGTGGCCGGCATGTCCACCCAGCTCGCCGACATCTCCGAGGTGGAGTACCGCGAACTGCAGCTGGAGCGGGTGGTCCTGGTGAGCGTCTGGACGAGCGGGAGCGAAGCCGAGGTGGACAACGCGCTTGCCGAGCTCAAGTTGCTCGCCGAGACGGCCGGCTCGGAGGTGCTGGACGCCCTCGTGCAGCGGCGCAAGGCCCCGGACCCGGCAACCTTCATCGGCAGGGGGAAGGTGGACGAGGTGCGGCAGGTGGTGATCGCCACCGGTGCCGACACGGTGATCTGCGACGGAGAGCTCGAACCCGCCCAGCTCCGCAACCTCGAGGACCGGGTCGGGGTCAAGGTGATCGACCGGACCGCGCTGATCCTGGACATCTTCGCCCAGCATGCCAAGAGCTCGGAGGGCAAGGCCCAGGTCGAGCTCGCCCAGTTGCAGTACCTGCGCCAGCGCCTGCGCGGCTGGGGCGGCAACCTTTCGCGCCAGGTGGGTGGCCGGGCGGCAGCTGGCGCCGGCATCGGCGGCCGCGGTCCCGGTGAGACCAAGATCGAGACCGATCGGCGCCGGATCAAGACCCGGATCGCCATCCTGCGCCGCAAGCTGCGGGAGCTCGATTCCGTGCGGGAGACGAAGCGGTCGCAGCGCACCCGCAACCAGGTGCCCAGCGCAGCGATCGTCGGCTACACGAACGCCGGGAAGAGCTCGCTGCTGAACCGGCTCACCGGAGCCGGGGTGCTGGTGGAGGACGCCCTGTTCGCCACCCTCGACCCGACCACCCGCCGGTCCCAGACCGAGGATGGCCGCGTGTTCACCCTCACCGACACCGTCGGCTTCATCCGGCACCTGCCCCACGACCTGGTGGAGGCCTTCCGGTCCACGCTGGAGGAGTCCGTGCTGGCCGACCTGCTGCTGCACGTCGTCGACGGCTCCGACCCGGACCCGTTCGGTCAGGTGACGGCAGTTCGAACGGTGCTCACCGAGATCGGCGCTGCCGAGGTCCCCGAGCAGCTGGTGATCAACAAGATCGACGCTGCCGACCCGGACATGCTGCTGGCGCTGCGCGGCAGGTTCCCCGAGGCCGTCTTCGTCTCCGCCCGTACCGGAGCTGGAATGGACGAGTTGCGTGCGCGCGTCGAGGAACGCCTGCCCCGGCCCGAGCTGGAGGTCCGAGCACTCGTTCCCTACGACCGCGGGGACCTGATCAACCGGATCCACACCACCGGCGAGTTCGTCTCGAGCGAGCACACCGGTCACGGCACCCTCGTTGTGGCAAGGGTGAACGCCGAACTGGCCGGGGAGCTGGCCAGATACTCCACCGATGTCGGCGACTCCTGAGCTGACCGGGCGCATCCTGGCAGCAGCCATCGCCGCGATCGGGGGCGACGAGCGTCCCGGGCAAGCCCTGATGGCTGAGGAGGTCGCCCGGACGATCGAGAGTGGCGAGCACCTGCTGGTGCAGGCCGGCACCGGCACCGGCAAGTCGCTCGGCTACCTGGCGCCCGCGCTGGCCGCGCTGAGCGAGCACCCCGAAGCCCGGGTGGTGATCGCCACGGCCACCCTGGCCCTGCAGGCCCAGCTGGCGACCAAGGACATCCCGGCAGCTGTGGCGGCCTGTGAGCAGGTGACCGGCAAGGTGATCGGCCACGCGGTGGTGAAGGGTCGCAGCAACTATGCCTGCCTGCTCCGGGTCCGCGACGGGTCGGGTGCCGAGCAGGCGGCCCTGCTGCCCGACCCGTCAGCCGCAACCGCTGCCGGCGCCGAGGTCGTGGCACTGCGCGAGTGGGCGGAGCAGCAGGCGCGGGACGCTGGCCTGGCCGACCGGGACGACGCCCCTAGCCACGGGGCGCAGGCCTGGGCGCAGGTGTCGGTGCCGGTGCGCGAGTGCCTGGGTGCCCAGCGCTGCCCCTACGGCTCCGACTGCTTCGTCGAGGAGTCCCGCGAGCGGGCGCGGCACAGCCAGTTGGTGGTGACCAACCACGCCCTGCTGGCGATCGACGCGCTGCACGGGGGCACGGCCCTGCCCG
>JADLEH010000187.1 GCA_020846255.1 Propionibacteriaceae bacterium | reverse complement strand
TCCGTTCCTGGACCGGGTCAAGGGACGGCGCCGACATCGCAGCCCGGGCGACGTAGCCGGGCTCGCTTCCGGACCGGGATCCGAGGCGCCTCCCGGTGTCCTAGGGTTGGGGAATGCGCGCTGGCGAGATCGCCGAACCCTACCCGGTGGTCGATGTGGCCACCTCTGCCCTGGTTGCTGCCAGGTTGATCGCCCGGGACCGACTGCCGGGCCTTGTGGTCACGGAGGCCGACGGGTCACCGAAGGCGGTGTTGCCGGCCTCCGAGGTGGTCAGGTTCATGGTCCCCGACTACGTCCAGGCCGACCCGACGCTTGCCGGAGTGATCAGTGAGATCGCCGCCGACAAGATCGCGAGCCGGCTCGGCAAGGCCACCGTCGGTGACCTGCTGCCGACCAGACCGGTCGAGTTGCCGGTCCTCAATGCCGACGACACAGTGCTGGAACTGGCGGCTGTGATGGCCCGCCTGCGCAGTCCGCTGTGCGCCGTCGTCGACGGGGGCAGGATCATCGGTGTCGTCACTGCATCGCGTCTACTTGATCTGGTCTGCGGGGACCAGGCGCAATGATGATCGCTGCGATCATCGTCTTTTCGATCGTCTACATCCTCATCGCATCGGAGAAAATCAACCGGGTTGCTGCAGCGCTCGCCGGAGCGGGAGTGATCCTTGCGATCGGGGTGGTCGGCCCCGACGATGCGTTCTTCTCCAAGGACACCGGCATCGACTGGAACGTCATCTTCCTGCTGTTCGGGATGATGGTGATCGTCGGCGTGCTGCGGCAGACCGGTGTGTTCGAGTACGTGGCGATCTGGGCAGCGAAGCGGGCCAAGGGCAGGCCGTTCCGGGTGATGACCCTGCTGTGCCTGATCACGGCCGTCGCCTCCGCCGGCCTGGACAACGTCACGACCGTGCTGCTGATCGCACCGGTCACCCTGCTGGTCTGCGAGAAGATCGGGGTCCGTCCGGTGCCCTTCCTGATCGCCGAGGCACTCGCCTCCAACATCGGTGGCACCGCGACGCTGGTGGGCGACCCACCGAACCTGATCGTGGCCAGTCGCTCCGGTCTCGGCTTCAACGACTTCCTGGTGAACCTCGGACCGATCGTGGTGGTGATGCTGATCGTGTTCGTCGGACTCTCCAGGTTCCTGTTCCGCAAGGACTTCACCGCCGACCCCGACCAGGTGGCCGAGGTGATGGAACTCGACGAACGTGAGGCGATCCAGGACCGGGCCCTGCTGGTTCGCTCCCTGATCGTGCTGGCCCTGGTACTGGCCGCGTTCACCCTGCACAGCTTCATCCACCTCGAGCCGTCCGTGGTGGCCCTGCTCGGCGCGGGGGTTCTGATCGCGGTCAGCGGCCTGCGACCGCAGTCCTACCTCGTCGACATCGAGTGGGAGACCCTGTTGTTCTTCGCCGGCCTGTTCATGCTGGTGGGGTCGCTGGTCAAGACCGGGGTCATCGATCACGTGGCCGCCTGGCTGGTCTCGATCACCGGCGACAGCGTCCCCGTGGCGATGATGACCCTGCTCTGGGGGTCGGCTGTGCTCTCAGCCATCGTCGACAACATCCCCTTCGTCGCCACCATGTCGCCCGTCGTGGACCAATTGGTCAACGGCGGTGGTCCGTTCGCCGGCCAGAACGGCCTGTGGTGGGCGCTCCTGCTCGGCGCCGACCTCGGCGGCAACGCCACCGCGATCGGCGCCAGCGCCAACGTCGTCGTCGCCGGCATCTCCAAGCGCAGCGGGCACCCGATCTCGTTCTGGGAGTTCACCAGGTACGGCTCGGTCGTTGCCGTTGTCACCCTGGCCATCGCAACTCCGTACCTGCTGCTGCGCTACTGAGCGCCCACCGGCTACTGGGTGTTGTCCGCCGTCTGGAGCTTCCACATCGTGCCGGCGATACCGGCAGCGAAGGTGGCTGCCAGCACCACCAGGCTGCCGACCGGCAGGGTGTCGACCGGGCTGCTGACCGAACCGACGAGGATCGGCACGATCGACCACGGGAACCACGGGGCCCAGCCGGTGTGGCCGATCACGTTGCCGAGCAGGAGCATCCCAAGGGCGAAGCCGACCGGCGCCAGGTAACCGCGCGCCCAGACGGTGACCAGGGCCACGACCGGCGCCAGCAGGTAGGAGATCCCAGCTACGGCGAGCAGGCTGCCGAGCAGGGAGCCGACCGTGCCGACCGTGATCCCGGGCAGGCCCAGTCCCAGTCCCACTGCCACGGACTCGGCGAAGACGACCAGGACGATGACCAGCCACCACAGGGCGACCACCAGGAGCTTGGCCACCACGAACCAGGGCCGCGGGACCGGCAGGGTGAGCATGACCTTTGCCGTGCCCTCGCTGTACTCGCGGCCGAACACGTAGGCGGCGACGAACGCCAGCAGCAGGGTGCCGCCGAGGCCGACGATCAGGCTGAGGAACGACGCGAAGGACGCCCAGCTGGCCTCGATGCCGCTCAGTTCGACCTTGGTGCCCAGCAGGCCGAACTGGGCGGCCCGTCCCGGATCCTTGATGATCCACATGAACAGCGCGATGGCGAGCGGGCCCAGCATCAGCGACCCCAGGGTCACCCAGGGGGCGATGGTGCGGCGGAGCTTGGTGAGCTCGCCGCGGAAGACAGTGGCGATCATTGCTGGTGACTCCCGTCGGTTCGGGCCAGGAAGTAGCGCTCGAGCTCGAGGGTCAGCAGCGCGTCGGCCCGCTGCTGCTCGGTGAGCCGTTCCGCGCTGAAGGCGCGGGCCGCGCCGATCAGGGCAGCGCGGTCGAGTTCCTCGACCAGCCGGCCGTCGTGCACGATGCCGATGCGGTCGGCCAGGTGAGCTACTTCGACGAGGATGTGGGAGGAGACGAACACCGTGGTCCCGTGGTCGTCGGCAAGCGCCCGCAGCAGTTCGCGGATCTCGACGATGCCTGCTGGGTCGAGAGCGTTGGCCGGCTCGTCCAGGACCAGGAGTTCCGGGGTGTGCACGAGCGCCCGGGCCAGCGACAGCCGCTGCTTGTTCCCGAGCGAGAGCTGTCCGGCCAGGCGGTGCGCGACGGCACCGAGCCCGAGTTGCTCGATCACGGCGGCGACCGCCCGTGCCGGAGCCCCGGTGAGCCGCCGTTGCAGGTCGAGGTTCTCGCCGACGGTGAGGTTCGGGTAGGCCGTCGCCGTCTCCACCAGGCAGCCCACCCGGCGCAGCCATTCCGGGTCGGCCGAGTTCACCGGGCGGCCGAACACGCGCACCTCACCGGCCAGGGGCCGGATCAGGCCGAGGAGCATCCGGATGGTCGTGGTCTTGCCGGCGCCGTTACGGCCGAGGAAGGCGTAGATCTCGCCCTGCCGCACCTCCAGGTCGAGGTGGTCCACCGCCGTCACCCTGCCGAAGGTCTTCGTGAGGCCCCGGGTGGTGACCACCGCCGTTGTGCTCATCGCTGCCCCCGGACGTCCAGAGCGCGCAACGCCAGTTCGAGTGCCCCGTCGAGGGCCCCGGGAAGGTCGGCCATCGGGGTGCCCGACCGTTCCACGCTCTGCAGGCCGCCGAGCACGAACCAGGCCGCCGCACCGGCGTCCGGGACGTGCATCGAGCCTTCAGCCACGCCCTGGTCGACGATCTCGTGGACGAGGGCGAACAACCACTCGGCCAGCGGCGCGGTCAGCCGATCGTGCAGCGCGGAGTTCTCCGGACGGTGCAGCAACTCGGCCATGCCCAGGTTCGTCGGGTTGGTGGCAAGTCCACCCAGGGCAGCCACCAGGCTTCGGAGTCGATCCGGGGCCGGCGCCTCAGCACCGGTGACGGCCGCCGCCACCGACGTCCCGACCTCGGAGACGAACTGTTCGGCGACGGCGAGCACGACGTCGTCCTTGGAGTCGAAGTACAGGTAGAAGGTGCCCTGGGCCACCCCGGCAGCCCGGACGATATCGGAGACAGCCGTTCCGGCCACCCCGCGCTCGCTGAAGACCGTCGCGGCGGCCGCCGCGAGTTCGGCGCGCTTGATCGCGCGGTCCACGCGTGGTCGAGGACTCATCTCACACCTGTCGTTATAACTGACTGACGATCAGTCATCTTTCACCGGAGCGCCCGGACTGTCAAGCCCGAGCCTCCCGCCCCAACCGCGACCCGCCGCTCGAACCAGAATCGCGAAACAGCCAATACCCCTACGGGTAGTGGTATATCTTCGTAGTCGTCCGACGACGAGGTCGGGCAGTAGACCAGGAGCACCGGCACATGTCGACCACGATCGAAGAACTCAAGTCCATCGCGTCCCCCACCATCGTCGACGCCAGGGGGGTTTCCTGCCCGGGCCCGATCCTCGCTGCCAAGAAGTCCATCGGCGCGGTTGCGGTCGGCAACGTGATGGAGGTCCTGGCCACCGACTCGGGAACTCTCAAGGACATCCCCGCCTGGTGCAAGAAGATGGGACACGACTTCCTCGGCTCCTTCGACGAAGCCGGGTCGATCCACCTGTTCCTCCGCAAGGCGAAGTAGCCCGAGATGTCGGGCTATCCGAACCCCGACGAGTACTCCCCGAGGATCCTGGTCTTCTCAACGATCAACATCTCCGATCCGGGGATCGACCTCGCCGGCAGCCGACACCTCGAGTACCCGGCAACCGTTCAGACCATGGCGGTCCCGTGCAGCAGCGGGTTGAAGCCGTCCTGGCTCCTGCACGCGCTCGACAGCGGTTTCGACGGCGTCTTCATCGCCTCCGACGGCGAGGAGTGCGCCTACCTTCCCGACTGCGCCGAACGGACCTCCCGGATAGTGAGCGAGGCCCAGGCCGCCATGACGGCAAGGGGGCTGCACCCGCAGCGGCTCAAGATGGCCGCGGTCTGCTCGGTGTGCGCCGAGCCGTTCGCCAAGTACATGCGCGAGTTCTACGAGGCCCTGAAACCACTCGGCCGCGATTCCTCAGCGGCCTGACCGCCGCACCCGAGCCAACAGAAAGCAAGGCAACCGACATGTCGAAGAAGACGATCATTGTCTTCAGCGGTGACTACGACAAGGTGATGGCTGCGTTCATCATCGCCAACGGCGCAGCAGCGATGGATGACGAAGTCACCATGTTCTTCACCTTCTGGGGACTCGCCTCCCTGCGCAAGCCCCCGGCCGGGGCCCGGGCGGCCGGCAAGCCGAAGAGCACCCTGCAGAAGGGCTTCTCGATGATGTTGCCGGGCGGCCCGGAACAGCTCGGGCTCTCCAAGTTCAACTTCGGCGGCCTCGGCCAGAAGATGATGAAGAAGGTCATGAAAGCCGAGAAGGTCATGCCGATCTCGGAGCTGCTGGCCACCGCGCAGGAGCAGGGCATCAAGCTGATCGCCTGCACCATGAGCATGGACGTGATGGGCATCCGGGCCGAGGAACTCATCGACGGCATCGAGTACGCCGGCGTGGCCACCTACCTCGGCGAGGCCGACGAGGCCAACGTCAACCTCTTCATCTGATCCGACCGACCCGTCGCCGGTGACGCCGGCGCACACAGCTGGGAGCAAGCGATGGACTACGACGCCCTGGTAATCGGCAGCGGCATCGGCGGCATGGAGTCTTCGATCAAGCTGGCCGACATGGGGTACAAAGTGCTCCTCGTCGAGAAGGAGGCCAGCGTCGGGGGCCGGATGATCCTGCTCAGCAAGGTCTTCCCCACCCTCGACTGTGCCTCCTGCATCTCCGGCCCGAAGATGTCCTCGACCATCAACCACCCCAACATCACCACGATGGCCTACAGCGACGTCAAACAGATCACGCGTGATCCGGACGGCCGCTTCACCGCCCGGATCCGGGAGAAGGCGAAGTTCGTCGACTGGGCCGCCTGCACGGGCTGCGACGCCTGCCAGAAGGCCTGCACGGTTGCCGTTCCCGACCAGTTCAACGCCGACCTCGCCGCCCGGAGGGCCGCCTACATCGCCTTCCCCCAGGCGGTGCCGAAGAAGGCTGTGCTGCAGCGTGAAGGCACCTCGCCCTGCATCGGCGCCTGCCCGGCCGGCATCAAGGCCCACGGCTACGTCTCCCTTGTCCGCAGCGGCAAGTACGAGGAAGCGTTCCAGCTCGTCCTGGACGCCACTCCCCTGGTCGGCACCCTGGGCCGCGCCTGCTACGCCCCGTGCGAGAGCGAGTGCACCCGGACGAAGCTCGAGGGCCCGGTGCCGATCCGGCTGCTGAAGCGGTTCGCCGCCGACCGCCACTACGCGACCGGCGCCGGCCCCGGGATCGAGGCAGAGGCGGCCAACGGTAAGTCGGTGGCCGTCATCGGCTCCGGCCCCGCCGGGCTCACCGCCGCCTGGCAACTCGCCCGCCTGGGCTACCGGGTGCGGATCCTCGAAAAGCGTTCAGCCCCCGGCGGCTTCCTCCGCCACGCCATCCCCGAGTACCGGCTGCCGCACGAGGTGGTCGATGCCGACATCGCCAACCTGACCGCGCTCGGCGTCGAGATCGCCTGCGACACCGCAGTCACCGACCTCGAAGCGCTCAAGGCGCAGGGCTACGACGCCGTCGTCCTTGCCACCGGAACGCAGCTCGCCGCAGCCCTCGGCATCCCCGGCGAGGACGCCGAGGGTGTCGTCTCCGGCCTCGACTTCCTGAACCGGGTGGCCAATGGGCAGGCTCCCGACCTGACCGGCAAGAAGGTAGTCATCGTCGGTGGCGGCAACGTGGCCATGGACGCTGCCAGGGTGTCGCTGCGCCTCGGTGCGGCCGAGGCCCGGGTCGCCTACCGGCGCGGCCGCGACGAGATGCCCGCCCACCACGTGGAGGCGGCGGACGCCGACGCCGAGGGTGCCGTCTTCGAACTGCTCGTGATCCCCACCAGGGTCGTCACCGACGCCTCCGGCAAGGTCGTCGGGCTGGCCCTGCAGAAGATGCGGCTGGGTGAGCCGGACGCCTCCGGCCGGCGCAGCCCCGAGCCGATCCCGGGCACCGAGTACACCATCGCTGCCGACCTGGTGGTCTCCACCATCGGGATGGGCCCAGACGCCGAGCCCTACGGGTCCCTCGTGGGCGTGGCCGGCGGCTCCCGCGTCAAGGTCGATGCAAAGACACTTCAGACCGAGCAGCCGTGGCTGTTCGCGGCCGGCGACGTGGCCACGGGCGCCACCGACATCACCCGCGCGATCGGCGCCGGCCGCCGCGCTGCGCACATGGTCGACGCCTGGCTGAACGACCGGCCGCTGGACGGGTTCACAGCCCTGGACGACCGGCTGCCGGTCATCGACCACAAGACGGTGCTGGCCCGCCAGGCCAGGTTCGGCCACCGCGACCCGGTCTCCGGCGAAGTGGTGCTGCTCCCCCGTCCCGCCGGTTTCGAGGAGATCGAGGCTCCGCTCACCGAGGAGCAGGCCCGCTCCGGCGCGGGCTCCTGCCTCGACTGCGGGGTCTGCTCCGAATGCCAGGAGTGCGTCAAGGCCTGCCCGGCGTTCGCGATCAGGATGGACCAGCGGGACCGCTTCACCGACGTCCAGGTCGGAGCCGTGGTGGTCTCGACCGGGCACAAGCTCTTCGCCGCGGACCTGAAACCCGAGTACGGCTTCGGCAGGTTCCCCAATGTGATCACCGGCATGCAGATGGACCGCCTGCTCGCCCCGACCCGTCCGTTCAACACAGTGCTGCGGCCCAGCGACGGCAAGGTCCCCGACCGGATCGCCTACGTCTCCTGCACGGGCTCGCGCGACAAGACCGTCGGCAACCCGCTGTGTTCGAAGTTCTGCTGCATGTACTCGATCAAGCAGAACCAGCTGATCATGGGCGCGCTGCCGCTGGCGGACGTGACCATGCACTACATGGACATGCGGGCAGCCGGCAAGCGCTACGACGAGTTCTACACCCAGGCCAAGGACATGGGCGCCGTCTACATCAAGGGCCGGGTGGCGAAGATCACCGAGAAGGACAACGGCGACCTCATCCTGCGCTACGAGGACATCGAGAACGGCGGCGCGATCGTCGAGGCGGAGTACGACCTGGTGGTGCTGGCGGTCGGGATCCAGCCCAACCGCGAGATCGACAACCTGTTCACCGGCACCCCACTCGGGCTGGACGAGTTCTACTACGTCGCCGAGCCGAGCGAGGAGCTCAACCCCGGCCAGACCAACATCCCAGGGGTGTTCGTCGCCGGCACAGCTTCAGGGGCAAGGGACATCGTCGACACGATCCTGCACGCCGGGGCAGCAGTCGCCCAGGTGGCAGCGCACCTGGAGCACCAACACTTCACCGCGGAGGCGCTGGTATGACCGAGAACCAAGCCCAGCAGCCCGGAGGGGCAGCACCCGAGCGTCGGATCGGGGTCTACATCTGCCACTGCGGCGGCAACATCTCCGACTACGTCGACGTCGAGGCCGTCCGGGACGCCCTGAAGGACGAGCCGGGCGTGATCGTCTCGGAGTCACCCATGTTCGCCTGCGCCGACGGCACCCAGCACGACATGATCGACGACATCCGCGGCCAGGACCTCGACGGGCTGGTGGTCGCGTCCTGCTCGCCGAAGCTCCACCAGGTCACGTTCCGCAACATGGCGAAGCGGGCCGACCTCAACCCCTACGCCTACACCCAGGTCAACGTCCGGGAACAGGACTCGTGGGCCCACTCCCATGACCGGGCCGGCGCGACCGAGAAGGCGATCGGGCTGGTCCGGGCCGGGGTCGCCAAGACCCGGCTGTCCGCAGAGCTGCACCCGCTGGTCGTGAAGACGGTGGCGAAGACACTTGTGGTTGGTGGCGGCATCGCCGGCCTGCGCGCAGCCATCGGCCTGGCCGAACTCGGCATCGAGGTCGTGCTTGTCGAACGCGACGCGACGCTCGGCGGTTGGGTCGGCCGGCTCGGGGCCACCTTCCCCAATGACGCTTCCGGCCGCGAGGAGATCGCCGGTCTCGTCGAACAGTTGCGCGGACGCCGGGACATCACCACCTACACCCGGGCGGAACTCACCGGGAAGTCGGGCAGTTTCGGCAACTACGCCGTCGAACTCACCCTGCACCGTGAGGGCGGCGACAAGCAGCTAACCGTCGACGTCGGGTCGATCATCGTGGCCACCGGGTTCGACTCCTACGCCCCTGGGGACGGGGAGTTCGGCTACGGCATCGACGGGGTGCTGACGCTGCCCGAGTTCAAGCAGCTGATCGACGAGGCGCCGGCGGGGCGGCTGACCCATGGTGGGCGTCGCGTGAGCTCGGTCGCCTACGTCTACTGCGTGGGGTCGCGCCAGGAGGCGGGCGGCAACGAGTACTGCTCGAAGTTCTGCTGCTCGGCGGCCATCCACGCCTCGCTGGTCGTCGGCAAGGTGGACTCCTCGATCCGGCAGTACCACCTGCACCGCGACGTCCGGGCCTACGGTCGCAACGAACTGCTGTACAACACCTCCCGCGAACAGGGGTCGGTGTACCTGAAGTTCCCTGACGACACCCCGCCGGCGGTGACCCGGCTCGCCGACGGCCGCCTCGGGGTCACCGCGGTCGACCTGCTCACCGACAGCCGCGAGCTCACCCTCCCGGTCGACCTGGTGGTCCTGGTCACCGGCATGGTGCCCCGCCGGAACCACGATCTGGTGGACGTGCTGAAGCTGCCGCTGGGAAGTGACGGCTTCTTCAACGAGATCCACCCGAAGCTGCGTCCGGTGGAAACCGTCGTCGACGGCGTGATGATCGCCGGCTGCTGCCAGAGTCCCCGGCCGGTTGGCGAGAGCGTCGCCGCCGGGCTCGCCGCCGTCGCCCAGAGCGCCGCCCTGCTGAAGAAGGGGTTCGCAGAGCTCGAGCCCCTGGTGGCCACGATCGACCCGGCGAAGTGCACCGGCAGCGGAACCTGCCTCACGGCCTGCCCGTACGCCGCGATTACCCGGATCGAGTGGGACGGCCGCAGCGTCGCCTCGGTAGACCCGGCCACCTGCAAGGGCTGCGGCGGCTGCGTGCCGGTCTGCGGCCAGGACGCGATCGACCTGCTCGGCTACACCGATGCGCAGATGCGGGCAGCGATCCAGAGCCTGGTCGCATCGCCGGCCCTTGTGGCCACCCCCGCCAGGATTGAGGAGCCGGTCTCATGAGCGAGCAGTTGCGCAGCGTGCGCGAGGTCATCCGGGAGGAACCGGTGATGCACCAGCCGATCCTCGCGGCCGTCGCCGGCGGCGGGCTGACCATCGCTGAGATCGCCGAGCGGATCGGGCACCCCACTCACGAGGTCGTCTACTGGGTGATGGGCATGCGCCGCTACGGACACCTGGTCGAGGACACCGAAGCCGACGACGACGGCTACTTCCACTACTCAGCAACCAGCACGGAGGCCCGGGCGTGAGCACCGTCGTCAACACCAACCTGATCACCGACCTGCAGAAGTTCGGTGGCGCCGACATCAACGCCTGCTTCAGTTGCGGTACCTGCACGGCCACCTGCGTGCTGGCCGACAACGACGCAACGTTCCCGCGGCGGTTCATCCGGCTGGCCCAGGTCGGGCTCACCGACGACCTGGTCGCCAGCAAGGAGCTGTGGACCTGCTACCAGTGCGGGCTGTGCACCACCAACTGCCCGACGCAGGCCGACCCGGCCGAGTTCATGGCCACCTCGAGGCGGTATGCGATCGCCCACTACGACAAGACCCGGATAGCCCGCATCCTCTACACCCGGCCGGTCGTCGGCTCGGCGATCGTGGTGGGTGCCGGCCTGTTCTTCGCCCTCTTCTTCGCCGCCGTCCGCGGTGAGCAGAGCACAACGTCGCTGGCCTTCTTCGACTTCATCCCCTACCCGGTGATCCACACCGCCGGCATCGTGCTGATGGTGATGGTCGCCCTGTTCAGCCTGCTCGGCGTGGGCACCCTGGCCCGGGACATGGCCAGGCACGACGGCGTCACCTGGCGATCGCTCCTCGGGACCCGGTCCGCGCGCGCCCGGACCGGGCGGGCGCTGTGGTCGGCGCTCGGCCTGGAGTCCCTCGGCCAGAAGCGCTACCGCGAGGACTGCCACGACGACGTTGAGGTGGAACCGCTGTACCGGCGGCGCTGGCTGATCCACGCCCTCACGATCTGGGGGTTCCTCGGGCTCCTGCTCGCGACGACGCTGGACTACGCCTTCGACATCGTCGGGATCAAGGCGACCGGCACGCCGGTCCCGATCTGGTACCCGGTGCGGCTGCTGGGAACGGTCGCCGGCCTGGCCCTGATGTACGGCGTGACCTGGTTCATGGTGAACCGCGCCAGGAAGGAAGGGGTGTCCTTCGAGCACAGCAAGCCGTCGGACTGGCTGTTCCTGGTGCTGTTGTGGGTCACCGGCTTCACCGGCTTCGTGATCGAGGCCGCGCTGTACCTGGAGCCGGTCCCGGCCTGGGGCTACTGGATCTTCCTGCTGCACGTCGCGGTCGCGATGGAGCTGGTGCTGTTCCTGCCCTTCACCAAGTTCGCGCACGCCATGTACCGGCCGGTTGCCCTGTTCTTCTACGGGCTGGCAAGGGACGACACCACGCACGCCGGCTGACCCGCACGAAAGGGGGACAGTCCCCTTTCGTGCGGGCCCGGAGTCGGAGGCGGCTGTCTCGCCTCGGCCTCCGGTCAGCTGCCCGGGATCACATCACCCGAGGGCCAGGTCGTCCGGACGAACTCGGCGACCTCACTGGAGTGGAGCAGCTGCTCGAGCTTCGCGACCCCAGGGTTGGTGTTGTCCGAGCGCCACACCAACAGGTTGGCGTACGGGTTGCCCTCGACCTTCTCGACGGCCAGCGCGTTCTGGGTGCTCAGGCCGGCGGTCAGGATGAAGTTGCCGTTGACGAAGGCCAGGTCGACTTCCGGGTCGTCGAGCTGCTGCACGATCACCTCGGACTGGTTCTCGATGAACCTGAACCGGTGCGGGTTCTGCTCGGCGGTGAGACTGAGCACATTGGTCTCGTCGGTCAGGTCCCTGAGCAGCCCGGCGTCCGCCAGCACCCGCAGGCCGCGGAACTGGTTGGAGGCGTCGTTGGTGATCGCGACGCTCGCACCGTCCGGCAGTTCGGTGATCGACCCGTACTTCTTCGAGAACGCAGCGTAGGGCTCGATGTGGACCCCGGCGCCGTGCTCGAAGGCGTACCCCTTGTCGTTGACCTGCGAGTCCAGGTACGGCACGTGCTGGAAGTAGTTGGCGTCGAGTTCCTTTGAAGCCAGCGCCTCATTCGGCTGGACGTAGTCGTCGAACTCCACGATCTTCAACTCGATCCCTGCCGCGGCCGCCAGGTTCTCCTTGACGAACTCCAGGATCTTGGCGTGCGGCACCGGGCTGGCACCAACGGTGACCACGGTGGGGCCCGCCGTGCCGCCGGCCGGTGAGCCGGGGGCCGCCGCGGTTGCCGAGCTGCAAGCCGTCATCGCCATGACGACCGCGGCGGTGGCGATGGCGGACAGGTGCTTGCGCAAGGTGCCCATGGGGTTCTCCTCTTTCCTAGTGGCCCGGGTGGGGCCGTTGGTTCGGCCGGCGGTCGCCGGCGCGTTTCCCCCGAGGCAGGTGCTTCGGGAAGTAGTTGTTCAGCGGTGGTCGACCCTCCGCACGACGGCGTCACCGACCACCTGCGCCAGCTGGACCAGCAGCACCAGGACGATCAGCACGACGAGCATCACTTCCGGCTGGAAGCGCTGGTAGCCGTAGTTGTAGGCCAGTCGACCAAGGCCGCCACCGCCGATGAGTCCGGCCATGGCCGAGTACCCGATCAGCGCGACGAGGGTGGTGGTGACGTTGGCCACCAGCGAGGGCCCGGCTTCGGGGAGCAGCACCTTCCAGACCGTCTGCAGGCGGGTCGAGCCCATCGCGTGGGCGGCGTCCACCTTGCCCGGCTGGACTTCGCGCAGCGAGGCCTCGACGAGGCGGGCGAAGAACGGCACCGAGGCGATGGTGAGCGAAACCGAGGCAGCCACGGGACCGATGGAGGTGCCGACGACCAGCCTGGTGAAGGGGATCAGCGAGACCATCAGGATCGCGTACGGGACGGACCGCGTGATGTTGACGATGAGGCCGCCGAGCACAGCGTTGAGCACTCGGCTGTGGGCGAGCCCGCCCGGCTGCGTGACGAACAGCACCACGCCGAGGGGCAGCCCGATCAGCACCGTGGCGACGCCGGCCACCACCACCATCTGCACCGTCTCGACGAAGGCCGGCCACAGGGCTGTCGTGATGGCCGGATTCGACAGCAGGTCCTCGAGGAAGGGGCTCACCTGGCCACCCCCGCCGTGCTGGCAGGCCCGCTCACGGCGGCCCTGGCCCCGAGCGAGTGCAGCCGGGCCACCACCTCAACTGGGTCCAGCGGGCGCGGGACCAGCACCCGCAGCCGGTGGAAGGTGGTGCCGCCGAGGTGCTCGATGGTGCCGGCAAGGATCGGCAGGTCCACCCCGAGCGAGCCCCCTGCTGCAGCGAGGGCTGGGACGTCGCCGGGGCCCGTCGTGTCCAGGACCTCGATCGTTGCGCCGAGGGCCGGGTCGACGGTTGCGCTCGGCGGCAGCCCGATCAGGTTCTCGCTGAGTCGGCTGCCGAAGTCACCGACCACGTCGACGATGGTGCCGGACTGGATGACCAAGCCATGCTCGAGGAGGGAGACGGAGTCGCAGATCCGCTTGACGACGCCCATCTCGTGGGTGATCACCAGCACAGCCAGTCCGAGCCGTGCCTTGAGCGCAGCGATCAGTTCGAGGATCTCGCCGGTGGTGCTCGGGTCCAGCGCGCTGGTCGGCTCGTCGCAGAGCAGGACGTCGGGGTCGGTGGCCAGCGCCCGGGCGATCCCGACCCGTTGTCGCTGCCCACCAGAGAGTTGGGCCGGATAGGCACCTCCGATGTCGCCGAGCCCGACCAGGGCGAGCAGTCCGGCCACCTTCGCCTCCCGCCCGGCCCGCTCGGCGCCGGCCAGCTCCAGCGGGTAGGCGACGTTCGCGGCTACCGTCCGGGAGTCGAAGAGGTTCGCGTGCTGGAACACCAGGCCGAGCCGGCGGCGCGCCCGGCGCAGGTCGTTCGCTCGCACCGAGGTCAGTTCGACACCGTTCACCTCCACCGAGCCCGAGGTCGGCCGGTCGAGCAGCGCCAGGCACCGCACCAGGGTCGACTTTCCGGCGCCGGACTGGCCGATGACGCCGTGGACGGAGTCGGCGGGCACGCTCAGGGTCACGCCGTCCAGCGCCCGGATGTCACGGTTGGCCTGCCGGTAGACCTTCTTCAGGTCGGTCACTGCGATCACGATCTCGCCTCACGGATGTCGGAGCCGACCGGCTCGGGTGCTCACCCGGGGACTGCTGGGTGGGCGCCGGCAACGGCGGCGGTTTGGCTGGGCCGACAGCGCGGGACGCTGTGACTGCGACGCCGAGTCGGGCGTCAGCAGGCTGGAAAGACCAGGTCAGAAAGACCGATCACTGCACTGTCGGGCGGAGGATCAACGACAGCACATTCGC
Organism: Propionibacteriaceae bacterium; assembly: GCA_020846255.1. Classification (GTDB taxonomy): domain Bacteria; phylum Actinomycetota; class Actinomycetes; order Propionibacteriales; family Propionibacteriaceae; genus Propionicimonas. The sequence continues at coordinate 47 of JADLEH010000187.1, read as the reverse complement.
GCGCACATCATCGCCGAGGCTGCGGGAAGCAGGCTGGCAGGACGGCT
>JADLEH010000186.1 GCA_020846255.1 Propionibacteriaceae bacterium | reverse complement strand
TACAGGTCGAGTCGGACGGTGTCGTCCCAGGAGAGGTTGGAGCGTCCTGAGACCTGCCACAGACCGGTGAGACCGGGGCGTACGTCGAGCCGTCGTCGGGTGTCGGAGTCGTACTGGGCGACCTCCGACGGGAGTGCCGGGCGGGGTCCGACCAGGCTCATGTCACCACGTAGGGCGTTCCACAACTGCGGCAGTTCATCGAGGGAGAACCGGCGGATGAACCGGCCCACCTTCGTGATCCGCGGGTCGTGGGTCAGTTTGAACAACGGACCGGAGCCCTCATTCGCCGCTGCCAACTCGGCGAGGCGGGCTTCGGCGTCGACCACCATGCTGCGGAACTTCAGGCAGTCGAAGATCTCGCCCTTGCGGCCGACGCGTGGTTGGCGGAACAGTACCGGGCCGCCGTCCTCGAGCTTGATGGCGAGGGCGACCAGGCCCATCACCGGCGCTGCCAGCAGCAGTAGCACGGACGAGCCGAGCACGTCGAAGGTGCGCTTGATCCAGCGGGTCGCCGCGATGGCCTGTGGCAGGTCGACGTCGAGCAGCGGCAGTCCGGCCACCGGCCGGACGTCGAGTCGCTGTGCGCTGACGTCGGTGAGGGCCGGCACGACGATCATGTGGATCTCGCGCTCCTCAAGCTCCCAGGCCGTCCTGCGGAACTCGGTGGGTGAGGAGAACGAGCCGTCGGCGAAGATCACGGTCGCGATGTCGTGCTCGGCGATCACGTCGACGGTCTCGGTGATGGAGCCGAGTACCGGCAGCCCGCCAGGGGTGCTCTGCACCCGGTCCCGGGTGACGGCGCCGACCACGTGGTAGCCCAGCCAGGTCTCCCGGCGCAGCACCTTGGCGATGGCGTCGACGTGGCCGCTCTCGCCGGCCACGACGATCGGCGTCAGCAGGCCGCCGCGACGATGTACGGCGTTCATCGCCTTGCGGCGGGCGAAGCGGAGCACCACCAGGCCGAGGGTGCCCGCGGTGAACAGCAAGGCGAACAACCCGCGCGGGAACTCCGCCTTGAGCAGGTAGCTGCTGATGCCGACCAGGCCCGCCATCGTGAACGAAGCCATCACCACGCGCTTGTACTCGGTGGCACCGGCCCGCTGGTGCCGGAGCTGGTAGCCGCCGAAGGTGTTGATCAAAGCAAGCCAGGTCGCCCCGATCAGGGCGGACGCGAACAGGGCACCCGGTGTGAAGCCGTCATCACTCGGGTTGTCGAGCGGCACCAGGCCCCGTGCGAGGATGCCGAACACCGTGGCGCCGGCGATGACCAGCGCATCGGCCAGCACCAGGAGGAGGCGCTGTGTGCTCCTGGATACCAGTCGGTTCTGCTGTGTGCTGCGATTGGTCGCCGCGTGATTGGCGAGTGCGTCAAGATAAGCGCTAAGAGCGGTCATGATAATCCCCCGACTTAGACCATTGTGTCCCCTAGAAGCCGATCAATCAGATCGGGTGCGACTCTGCTCTCCCAAGCGAGATGTCGACAACAACCAGCGTGCCAGATCATTTTCAAAGTGGCGAATCGATCTCAGATTGTGCACCCCGAAGTCCATGGATATGCGCATGATTACGGAGTTAGCGCGGCGAACTCCACGAATCGATTTGACTTGCGCCAGCAGCCGAGGCACCCTATGCGCCCAAATGGCCAATGGAGTCGTCCCGGCCAGGCACCTCTGGCCGGCCAGCGCTGCAACGAACCCGCCTTCGACAAGGTGCTTTGGCTCTGCGTCCCCGCCCGGGCCGGCGTCCGGCCGCCACTTCGCCCCACCTCGTCGAAGCCCCCGGCCGACGTGATCGGGGCGCCCTCGGCATTCATCTGGAATTCATCTGTGCATGACCTGAAACATTGCTGCAACGAGATCGCGGGTATGATCGTTTCTCGGCTCGTTGCGTACAGGCTCTGGTTCTGCGCCGAGTGCCACCGGTTCGGTGGGTGAACAATCGAGAGCATTGGGGAACATCTTGTCAGGTGCGGGCGGCGTGGAGCCGACATTGAGCGTTGCCGAGCGCAGCGCCGGTGTCGATCCGGCAGCGTCGGCATTGCCGACCATTTCGGTGGTGGTGCCGCTGTACCAGAAGCGTCATCGCGTCCTGGCGTGCCTGGCGTCGGTGCAGTCGCAGAGCCTCGCGCCACTCGAGGTGCTGGTCGTCGACGACGGTTCAACGGACGGCGGTGCCGATCTGGTCCGCGAGCTGGGCGACGACCTGATCAGGGTGGTCCACCAGGACAACCAGGGGGTCTCCGCCGCCCGCAACCTCGGCCTCGGCCTGGCCCGCGGCGACTACGTTGCATTCCTCGACGCCGACGACACCTGGCAGCCCGAGCACCTGAGGACCCTGGCGGAGCTCGCCGTCCGGCACCCGGCAGCGACCATCCTCGGCACCGGCTGGTCCGAGGGCGGGCAGCCGGTGAACGATGCCGGGTTCGGTACCGGTGAGCGGGTTGTCGACCTGGACACCTTCCTGGCGCGGACGGCTGCCGGCCATCCGCCGCTGTGGACCAGCGCCGTCGCCGTTCGCCGCGACCGCCTCGAGTCCAGCTCACTGTTCCCGGTGGGGAGCCGGCTGGCGGAAGACCAGTACGCCTGGCTCACCATGCTGAAGCTCGGCGCCGGCGTCCGCAGCCCCGCCGTCACCGCCGACTACTTCGTCGACCCGCTCAACCCGACCGTCGCGCGTCCGCACGCCGACGACTTCGACAGCGTGATCTTCAACGAGTGGAGCCGGGAGCGCTCGGCCGGCTACCGCAGGTTCACGACCGCGCACCGCCTCTACACGATCGAGCGGCACATCGGGCACACGCCCGACCGACTGCTGCTCGGCCATCTCCTGCGCACCGGACGGCCCCTGCAACCGGCACGGCGGTTGCGCATCATCGCCCGCATGGTTCGCCGGCACCTCCTGCGGCTGGCACGGCGCCTGCGCCCGACGCCGCAACGCACTGCCGTGATCCCGGACGGGGGGAAGTGACATGGCGACCGTCAGCTTCGTGATGCCCGCCTACAACGCTGCCCGCACGATCGGCGCAGCGATCAGCGGCGTCCTCACCCAGTCCGACCCGGAGGTGGAACTGGTCGTCGTCGACGACGGCTCCACCGACGACACCTACGCCATCGCGAAGGGCTTCGGTGACCGGATCAAGCTGCTGCAGCAGGCCAACGCCGGCCCGAACGCAGCGCGCAACCTCGGCATCCGCCATGCCGGCGGCGAGTTCATCGGCCTGTGTGACTCCGACGACCTGCTGCTCCCGAACTACGTCGCCGAGGTCAGGCGCACCTTCGCCGGCGCTCCCGGCCGAACCTGGGTGACCGCCCGCAGCGTCGCCCTCACCGACCGGGGGATCGAGGACTTCCAGGCCTTCCCGTTCGGCCGGATCGCCCCGGCCGGGCAGCGTGCCGCCATCCTCCAGGGCAACTTCGTCTCGATCTTCTCGGTCTTCCCCCGGGCGATGGTCGAGGAGATCGGCGAGTTCGACGAGTCGCTGCGCCGCTGCGAGGACTGGGAGTACTGGGCGCGGGCGATCTTCTCCGGCTGGCGGGTGGCGTTCCAGCCGGAGGTCTCGGCCTGCTACCGCAGGCAGGGCACCTCGCAGTCGTCGGACACCGAAGCCATGCTCACGGCTGAGGACGCCATGTTCGCCTCGATCGAAGCCGGGTTCGGGGGCACCTTCACCCCTGATGAACGCAGGCTGCTCGACTTCAGGGCCGCGCACGGCTCCCCGCTGAGCCTGCGCGCCGAAGCCAGGGCTGCCTGGCGCAGCGGCGACTATGCCGCAGCCTCCGCCCAGTTCCGGCTGGCCGCGGCCGGGCTACCCGTCGACCGCACCCTCCGCCTCAAGGCAGCGACCGCAGCCGTCCTCGCGCCGGCCCTCGGACTGGCGTCCCGCGCGACCGGACGCCTGCGCAACGGAGGTGGGCCGGCATGAGCGACCTGACCCCCGGCGTCGCCGGCAGCTCCGTCGGCGAGGGCACCGACCTGGACCCGGTCGTCCCGGCCCCGGTACCGCCGGCCCAGCCCAGCCTGCTCCGCCGGCTGGCTCACGGCACCGGCTGGCAGGCGCTCTCGCAGACGCTGCCACTGGTGTTCAACCTCGCGCTCACCCCGTTCATCATCCACGGGCTCGGCGTCGAGGTGTACGGCATCTTCCTGCTGGTCGCTGTGATCCAGCAGTTCGTCAGCAGCGTCGACGGTGGCATCGGCCCCGGCGCCCGGCGCTACTTCGGGATCTACGCCGGCCGGGACGACCGGACCTCGACCACATCGCTGCTGGTGACCCTGCTGGTCCTGATCGCGGCCTCGTCGCTGGTCGTCTGCGGGCTCGCCTTCTGGGCGGCGCCGGAGATAGTCGCCTTCTTCCCCGGCGCGGCCAAGGACCCGGTCGGGGCCACCTTCCTGCTGCGGGTGATGATCGTGATCGTCGCCGTGGCCCAGGCCAGGACCCTGTTCACCCAGGTGCTGTGGACCTCGAACAAGTTCGCTCAGCAGGCGGCCGGCGACCTCCTCGGCTTCTTCATCTACGCAGCCGGCATGGTGGTCACCGTCGTCAACGGCTACGGCCTGATCGGCATCGGCTGCACCCTGATCGCCCAGCAGGTGCTCTCCACCCTGATCGTCGTGCCGGCTGCGATGTTCCGCCTCGACCGCGCCGGCGTCCGCTTCGTCCCCCGGTCACTGCTGAAGGAGTTCTTCACCTTCGCGTGGAAGATCCAGGTCTCCGGCATCCTCTCGTTGGTCTCACAACAGGGCGACGCCATCTTCGTCGGCCGCTTCGCCGCGCCGCAGATGACCGCCTTCGGCACCGGTGCGAGCTTCGCAGCCACCCTGCGGGGGATGCCGATGAACGCCTCCACACCGATGGAGGCGAACATCATCCGCGCGCTCGGCGGACTCGGCCCGGAGGGGGCGGCGGAGGAGGCGGCCAAGATCCAGCGGATCTGGGTCCGGCTCATCGCCGGCTGGATCGCAGTCGGGGTGCCCGCCGCCGGTTTCGGCGTCAACGCCTGGCTGAACCTGGGCACGGACCTGCCCGGCCAGGTGGCTGCGGTGGTGCTGCTCGCCTACGGCGTCAGCCTGATGCTGCTGATCCAGCGGTTCTGGATCAACGCCCTCGGTCGGTCCGGCCTGACCCTGTCCCACGACATCATCAACACCGTCCTGAACCTCGGGCTCACCTTCCCGCTGATCCTCTCCTTCGGCGCGCTCGGCACCGTGACGGCAACCCTGATCGCAGCAGTGGTGGCGGCGGTCTACCTGACTGTCATCGGCCAGCGCCGGGTGGAGGTCCGGCTCCCCACCCCGTGGAGCCAGGTCTCCTGGCTCTGGGTGATCGCAGCAGCCCTGGCCTCCGCCGGGGCCACCTGGGCAGCAGCGAACTTCCTGACCGGCTCGGTGGTGCCCTTCGGCCCGCTGTCGCTGCTCACCATCGGACTCAGCGCAGCCCCGGTGCTGTTCATCTACCTGGTCCAGACCGTCGGGCTGAGCCGGGCACGCGAACTCCTCGCCACCATCACCCGGCGGCGCTGAGTCCGGGCCCGCCGGGCTTAACCAGGCAGAAGAGAGGAGGTACCGATGCGCGACCGGGTGTTCGTCAGCTTCTACGACCGCGGCAATCTCGGCGACGACCTGCTGTTCCGCGCCCTCGTCGAGCGCTACCCCACGACGTCGTTCGACTACCTCGAGATGGGCAGGGGCAACGGTGCCTTCGCGCACTTCGCCAACGCCAACGGCTGGTCGATCGTGCGGTACGCCGACGGCGTGCTCCGCCGACTCCGGGTGCCCTGGCGCGTCGAGCGCTGGGCCCGCCGCCGCCTGATCCGGCGCTCGCGCCTTGCCGTCCGCATCGGCGGCTCGTTGTACATGGAACGCGGAGCCTGGCGCCTCGACGCCGACCTCGACGCCGAGCTGCTGCAGAGCCGGGAGGGCGCAGTCTTCGTCAACGGCAACTTCGGCCCGTGGCAGACGCAGGAGTTCCTCGAGCGCTACACCTCGATCTTCGCCAGGGCGCTGGACGTGACGGTGCGCGACCGGGCTTCGTTCGACCAGCTCTCCGGGATCCCGACCGTCCGGCTGGCGCCCGACCTGATCTTCGCCAGCCCGCAGCCCGCGCCGGCCGCCGAGCCCGGCGGCGTGGTGGTCTCCGTGATCGACCTGGCCAACCGAGAGGACCTCTCGGCGCACCGCGAACCCTACGAGACCGCGCTTGCCGACCTGATCGAGGACCTCGTGGCCCAGGGCGAGCAGGTCACAGTGATGAGCTTCTGCACCTACGAGGGCGATGTGGCAGCTGCCGAACGCATCCTCGCCCGGTTGCCGGAGCCGGTGCGGGCCAGGGTGGCGACCCACTACTACGCCGGCGACGTGGACGCAGCTCTGGCGACGATCGCCGGCGCCCGGACCATCGTCGCCACCAGATTCCACGCCATGGTGCTCGGCCTGACCTACGGACGCGACGTGGTCTCGATCGCCTACAGCGGGAAAACGGCGCAGGCGCTGGACGACCTCGGGCTCGACCGGCACGGCTGGACCCTCGAGGAGTTCGCAGCGGCCGGCCGCGCCGACCGCGTCCGGCTGGTGCGCGAGGCCGGGACGGCCCTTCCCGAAGGTGTGGCTTCGAAGGCTGCCGGGCACTTCCGGGTACTGGATGAATTGCTCGAAACGAAGGAGCGTCCGACTTGATCTCAGCGAATTCCTACTGGAGCGGCCGGTTCAACGACTGGCCCTCGCCCCGGCCGGCCGAGCCCGGCTACACCCTGCTCGTGCCGGTTCCCGGCGACCTGCCGGTGTTCCTCGAGCTCGCCCTCAACGTCCTGGCGCGCCAGGACTCCGATCACCGGGTGGAGACCCTGGTGATCCCGGACAAGATGACTCCGGCGATGACGGCCATCACGGCCGGCTACGCGAAGACCTGGCAGGGCCCGCTGCGCACGCTGCCGCTGCCGCTGCCCGAGCGCTACGTGCTGCCGCTGATGCGCAACCCGGGCCGCAACCACGGCGTCCAGCTGATCGAGGGCATCGGCCAGGCGCGGGGTTCGCACGTCCTGCTGCATGACGCCGACCTCTTCCTGCTCGACCCGGGCGTCCTCGATGAGCGCTGGGTGGAGGCTTCGACCGACCGGCTGTTCGCGCTCGGCGTGAGCCCGGTTTGGGACTCGTGGTACGCCGAGCGCGGCTTCGACCTGACCGCCACCTGGGAGTTGTGTGCCGACCGGGACTGGCTCCGGTCGTTCCCGCCGGCCATGCACATCGGGCACGAGGCCGAGGCGCTGGGCGAGCGGCACGTGTTCGACACGACGCTGCGGGCGCAGTTGCTGAGCGACCCGAAGCGGATCCGGACGCACGAGATCGACGACCGCATCGTGCACTTCAACTACGTGATCTCCACCTACCGGCACTTCCAGAACGCGAAGGGGAGCTACGCGGACAACAAGTACCGGCTGCTGCTGATTCGGCTGTTCGTCGACCTGTTCGCCACCTACGCGGCTCCCTACAACCTGCCGACCCTTGACGAGCTGGCGCAATCGCTCACCAGCTCTGACGGCCCGGTCACCTACCCGGAGCCGACGGCGGCTGCCAGCGCCGACTACCAGGCCTACCGACGCAACGTCGACCGGATCCTTGCCGGGCCCTGGGCCGCCGAGAAGGGCGCCGACCTGGCCGAGCGCCTCGCGCCCTTCGACTCCAGGTACGCCACCGACTGAACGGTCAGCGGCTCGGGGCAGGCACCTCGCTCTGCCTGGCCGCCGCGGTGGGCGCCCCGGGCAGCTGCACCAGGATGCCCCTGGCCGCGATGCCCCAGACCAGCCAGATCAGGTAGTTGGGCAGTGGGTAGGGGTTCGGACTGGTCAGCGATGGGAAGAACCAGATCAGGAAGGCCGCCAGCCCGGCGAGCTTCCAGCGGGCTGCCGACAGCGTCCGCGGCTTGGCGAGCAGGCCCAGCAGCGGACCGGTGGCCACGCACAGGATCCAGAGCAGACCGCCGATGATGCCCGTCTCGGCCGCCCTGGACAGGAACACGTCGTGGATCTCGATCGTCACGGTGGTCACCGGATAGGTGTCCGCCTGCCGCACCCAGAGCACGTTCTGCGTGATGAACTCACCCCAGCCGATGCCGAACAGCGGTAGCTGGGCGACGATCAGCCACGCGGCCTCGTACGTGTTCTGCCGGTCGAAGACCGATCGCTCCGTGGTCAGCCGGGCCAGCAGGGCATCGCGGAAGTCGGGGAAGGCGAACAGGAGCAGTACTGCGACGGCCACTACCGCAAGCACGATCAGGGGCATCCAGCGCCGCGTCCGCTTCAGGACCAGGCCGGCCAGCAGCCCCGCCGCGAGGACGGCGCCCCACACCGAGCGGGTCATGCAGAGCACGGATCCGACCAGGCCGCCGACCATTCCGGCCGCTGCGACCACCCGCCACGCCGTCGACCTGGTGGTCCGGAGGAGCAGGATCGACAGCACCAGGGCCAGCGCAGCCGCCATCCCGTAGGGCTCGGGGCTCAGCCACGGGCCACCGGCCCGGAACTCCTCGGACTGTTCCCTGAGGCCGCCGATGTAGCTGGGGAAGATCAGCGAGTACAGGCCCAGGTACTCCAGCACCCCGACGACCCCGAGGTAGATGCCGAGCACGGAAACCGTGCGGAGCAGCAACTCGCGCCGATGCGCGGTGCCGAGGATGACGGCACCGAGGGGGAACATCACCAGCGGGACGATGACGCGGTCCAGCAGCCCGAACAGCTTGTAGGAGTCGGTCAGGGAGCCGCTGGACACCCAGGAGAGGGTGGTCCAGAGCACCGTGAGGGCTGCCACGATGTAGAACGCCCGCGGCCGCAGGCGGTCCCGGTCAGGATCGAGGAACCACAGCAGCGCTGCGAAGGCGAGCAGCAGCCGGTCCAGGGGCAACGGCAGGCCGAGGTCGCCGGAGTGGCCGGAGAACATCGTCAGGACGAGGCCGGCGAGGAACAGCCACACGTAGGGCGGTGCGGTCACCTCCAGGCCGGCTCCCGGCTGGGCCGACCGTCGGGCGGCCGGCCCGGAGGCGAGGGTGGTCATGCCCACTCACCCGACCGGACGGTCGTCCACTCCGGGCTCGGCGCGGGCAGGCTCCGGCTGTGCCTCGGCAACGCGTCGGCGATCCAGCGCGACGACCAGCAGCAGGCTGATCACCGCGCCGCCGGCGAGGCCGAGCAGGCCGTACCGGGTGACCAGGCTGTTCCGGTTGGACGCCAGGCTGTCGGCAGTGCGAGCCAGCTTCAGCTGTGCCGCCGTGGAGGTGTTGGCCACCATCGCTGTGTACTTCTGCCGCAGCGAGTCGCTGAGCAGGCCGGTCCTTGCTGCCTTCGCCGAGGCCTCGGTCACCTCGTCGCGCGCGTCCCTGATCCTGGCGTTGGAGGCGTCGGCAGCGAGCAGTCGGTCGAGGGTGTGCTGGGCTGCGGCCAGGTCGCTCTCAGCTGCGGCATCGTCCTGGGCAGCCTCGGTGAAGGCGTCGTAGACCTGGGTGAGCTGCTCGTCGCCGTTGCTGTTGACGGCGTCCATCAGCTGCTGGGCGGTCTCGTTGGCCGCGGCCCTGGCAGCTTCCGGGTCGGCGGACTTCGCCTCGATGCGGATCACGTTCGAGTCCGGGATCTGCGAAGCGGACAGTTCCACGTTCTCCGGGACGGGGTTGCCGGCCACCCCGGAGTCGTTGACGTAACGGGCGTAGTTGGAGGCCAGCTGGCTGGCGGCAAGGGGGAAGCCGGCGATCGCTCCGGAGGTGAGGTCACCGGAGCCGACAGCCACCCTCGCCTCAGCGGTCCAGGTGACCGGCATGAGGAACCCGGCAGCCGCCCCGGCAGCACCGAACAGCACGGTGACCAGGGTGCCCAGGACCCAGTGCCTCCGCCAGGATTCGAATGGCCCGGTGGCGCGGCGCGTGAACGGCTCGTCTTCGCGGAACTCGGCGTTGCTCAAGTGGTCTTCCCCTCGTCAGTCACGATTTCTGCGGTACTGGCGGTGCGTCAGACAGGTGGAGGATCCCCCGTGTTCATCCTCGACACCTCCATCAGGCTACCTCGCGCCGGAGGAGCAGCAAAGGCGGCCGACCAGCCGGAGCCGCTCGACCGCCACTGTTTCGGGCCTCAGGTGGGCTCAGGAAGCGGCCTCGTACTGCGCTGCGACGGTAGCTGCGCTGAGCTTGGAGTGGTACACGGCGAACTCGTCCAGAGCACCGGCGAACCAGTAACTGGCGGGCTGCAACGGCCAGTTCTTGAGGTTGCCGCCGCCGAGTCGCCAGTAGCCATAGCCACCTTCGGCGCTGGTCGCCGGGCCGCTGGCGACCAGCGCGCCGTCAACGTAGAGCCTGGTGCCGTCGGAGCCCTGGGTGGCTGTGGCCATGTGCCAGTCACCGTCGTTGTAACTGGCCGTGCTCGTGACGGTCGACAGCTTGGTGTTATAAGTACCGAAGGAGAGCCGGCCGTCGTTCGCCAGGTAGAGCGAACGGTCGAAGGCCGTGCCGAGCCCGGTCATGGTGTTCTCCCTGCCGAGCAGCTTGCCGCCGGTTGTGGTCCTGGTGTTGAACCACACCTGGACACTGAACTCCCGTGTCGGCAGGGTCACCCCGGTGCGGTAGACCGAGGAAGTGGAGGTTCCCAGGGTGCGCACGGCCGTGTTGCCGGCCACGGCGCCCGGCACCGACTGGGTGACGCCGGCGATCTTGCCGGGCCGCTCGTTCCCGCTGGAGTCCGCGGCAGTGGTCTTGGTGTCGTCGAGGCGCCAGTACGTGAACGGCTTGGCGGCCTTCACGGCAGCCGGGTAGGCGGTGTTGGCACCTTCGGTCACCGGGGCGGCGATCGGGACCTTGTAGCTGATCGGGAGGGCAACGAGCTTGTCCAGCGGGAACGCCACCTCGCCGAGGCCCGGCCTTGCGGCCATCTCCTGGCTGGACCAGCGATTGCGGAAGATGGTCGGGTACGGGTTCGTCGCCAGCGCGATCGAATTCTCACCAGAGAAGGTCACCGAGCCCGAGGTGTCGGTGATGATGATCCCGTACTCCTGGGCGGCCTTCGCGATGGTCTTCGCAGCCGGCGACATCTTCATCGAGTCGAGGTCGAGGCTGGCCGGCAGGCGGAGCATCTGGCCGATCGAGAGCTGGGTGCCGCTGGTGCCGCCGTCGGTTCGGTTGGCCGGCCAGGAGATGCTCCCGGCCTTGGTCCGCGGGATGCCGAGGCTGATCACGTGATCGATCCGGCCGTTCAGGAACTCCTGGGCCCGGATGGTGCCGGCCCACAGCGCGAGCCCGCTCGCCGAGGCCCCGTAGCCACTGGGGAAGACGCCGAGGGACTCGTCGGCGTTGGTGATCCGGCCGCCCCAGCAGGCCTGCCACTGACCATCGACCTTGCGGGCCTGCCACAGCTCCACCACGTCGTTGGCGTCGGGGTTGTAGATCGAAACGGTGCCGTCGGAGGACGGGTCGGGAAGCATGTCGGCGGGGATGCGCACGTTCTGCATGATCCGGTTGAACTCGGTGTCCCAGCCCTTGTACTTGTTCTGGCAGTTCCAGCCGACCACGTTGTACACCGGGTCGGTGTTGTAGGCCACGTAGAGAGCCGGAGCGTACTTTTGGGTGTTGATGGAGACATTCGCCTCGGTCTCGGTGCCGTAGAAGTCGTGCGCCTGCTGGTTGAGGCTGGTCACCAGTGCCGTCGAGTCGGGCGCGGTTGGGCTGTTGGCCGGCAGCTTCTGGTAGAACGGCGAGGTCGGCGCGAAGACGCTGTGCGACGGGATGGTCCGGGTGTCGGAGCCGGAGCTGGTTGCCGCCGTCGAAGGCAGGCCGGACGTCAGCAGGAGCGCTGCGGTGCCGGCACCAGCGATGAGAGTTCTGCTGAACCTGGTCATCGGTAGATCCAATTCTCGTGGTGGGTTCGTGCGTTCCCCCCCGGGAACCAGCGGATGGCTGCGGCTCAACGCTCAGGGCAAGCATAAGCCAATTCTGAGGACTTCCGGCAGTCTCCGTCCGGGTGACACGAGAGCGTTACATCTTGTCAGCGTGGGAACGGACGGAGGCTCGACCTGCCACCAGGGGCTGACTGAGGATATCTCAGCAAGCCCGGGCGCGACCACCAGCGGTCCGGATCCTGCCATTCGAGCAGCCGGTGCCGAGCCGGCTGCACTGTAAGAATGGCGGGGTGGGTGACGGCAGCTTGACGTTCGCGATACCGGTCCGCGACCCCAGGGGGGTCGCCGACTGGGCCACGGTCAAGGACCTGATCGGGGTGACTGTCCGGTCGCTGACGGCACAGGCCGGCCCGGCCCCGGCGGTCGTGCTCGGGGTGTCCCCTGGAACCGATCTGCCCAGGCTCCCCGACCAGGTGCTCGTGGTGGACGTCGACCTGCCGTTCGAGCCGTTGCCGGAGGGGGAGGGCCCGGCCCGCTGGGAAGCGATCCGGGCCGACAAGGGCCTCCGGCTCGCCCACGCGCTCGCTGCGGCCCGGCCGCAGGGTCACGCGATGGTCGTCGACTACGACGACCTGGTATCCACCCGGCTCGCCGCGGTCGTTGCGGCGGAGCCGGACGCGCCGGGCTGGTACGTCGATTCGGGCTACCTGTGGGACGGCGGGCCGTTCGCCTCGGTGAAGGCGACCGGCTTCAACGAGGTCTGCGGGTCGAGCCTGATCGTGAGAGCCGATCTGCTGCGGCTTCCCGATGACCCCTCCGATCCCGCACACCTCGACTGGATCAAGACCATCCTCGGTTCCCACAAGGCCTGGCGGGAGTACTTCACCCTCGAGCCGCTGGCCTTCCCCGGCGCGGTGTACCGGGTGGGTGCCGGCCACAACGTCTCGCAGGCCGAGGGGATCGCCCGGAGGCTCTACTACGCGGCCCGTCGCCCCCGGGAGCTGCCGGCCACCGTTGGCGCGCTCCGTCCCTGGGCTTCGGTGCGCAAGGGCTTCGGGGCCTGAGTCCCGGCATGCGTGGGCCGGCCGAGGCTAGTCTCGGCCGGGAGAGCAACGACGACCGGAGGTCCGCAGATGAATCCGCTGGGTTTGGCCAGGTCCATCGCCCGCGACGTGCTGGCCGGCCTGAAGGAGAGCCGTGCCCGGTTCGCCCTGCTCGCTGCCTACCCGACGGCAGTGATCGGTCGCGACGTCCGGGTCATCGGCGATGCATCGAGGATCATCCTCGGCGAGGGTGTGGCCGTCTTCGGGCCCAGCAGCCTCGTGGTCACCGACGGTGGCGGGCTGACCGGCTCCCGGCTCGAGATCGGGGCCCACACCTACGTCGGTGAGTTCGCCAACCTCCGCACCGCCGGAACGCCGATCACCATCGGCGCACACTGCCTGCTCGCCCAGAACGTGACGATCGTCGGCAGCAACCACGGAACGCGCGCCGGCACGCGGATCGTCGACCAACCCTGGAGCGGGGACGGCGTCGAGGTGGGGGACGACGTCTGGATCGCCTCCAACACGATCGTCGTGGCCGGGGCGAGGATCGGTTCGGGCGCGGTGATCGCAGCGAACTCGGTCGTGCGCGGAGTGGTGCCGCCGAACGCGATCATGGCCGGTTCGCCGGCTCGACAGGTGGGGGAGCGCCAGGCCGGCTAGCTGTTGCCGGGCCGGGTCACTTCCCCTGGTGACCCAGCGCCCAGAGCCTGCCCCCGGCGTCCGAGAGCCCCTGGCCGTCCCGGCCGGCCCAGAACGCCTTCCCGTCCGCCGTGAGTGCGTAGTTGTCGCCGTGCGTGGCGTGCCACCACAACGCGCCGACCCCCCGGGCAGGTGCGGCCTCGAACACGGCTTGGGCGGCATCGTGGTTGGCGGTGTAGTCGCCCGCGGTGCTGGACTTGTCGATGGTGTAGCCGAACTCGCCGACCAGCGGCGTCAGCCCGGCGGCTCGGACGGCCTCGACGTAGGCGGTGAGCTTCTCCGGGGTCGAGTACATCCCGTAGGCCCCGAAGTTGTGCTGCTCGAGGATCAGGTTCGGGTAGTTCGCCGCCAGCGCCGGCGCCATGGCGGGGTCGTAGGAGAACCGGGCGTCGGTGAAGTAGGGCGCGTTGCCGGCCACGTCCTGCCCCCAGCAGGGGGCGCCGATCAGGATCGGGTTCTCGTTGCCGGTGCCCCGGACCGACGCGAGCAGCGTGTCCAGGATCCTGACCCAGTCGTCGTCAAGGTAGGCGGGCTCGTTGAGGACGCCACACCAGACCCGGGGGTTGTCCTTGAACGCAGCTGCTGCCTTCGACCACCAGGCCGCGATGCCCGCCTCGATCGGGCCCTGGTCCTGCGGCCCGTCCTTGGGGTTGTCGTGCGCGTCCAGGATCACCACGATCCCGGCGGCGGTGTACTCGGCGACGATCTCTGCCACCAGTTCGAGCAGGGCGGCCTGGCTGTTGTTGGCCACGTACGACCAGGACTGCGAGCCGGTCACCATCAGGTTGAGCCGAATGGTGTTCCAGCCCCAGGCCGACGCATCGGCGGCGTGGCCCCTGGCGTCGCCCTTCCAGTCGAAGGAGTTGGTGGTGCCGACATTGGCCCCGATCGGCACGAACAGGCGGTCGTCCGGCCCGAGGATCCGGCCCTCAACGGCAACGAAGCCGGGCGCTGCGCCAGACGGACGTCCCGGGGGGGCGCTTCCGCCGGTCGGTTGCGGATCCGCGGCCGAGCAGGCCGGCAGGAGCGCAGCTGCACCCAGCCCCAGACCGGCCGCGAGCAGGGGTCGCCGCCCGAGCTGCAGTTGAGGGTTCATGTTCGATCGAGGAAACCCTGCTGGGCAGAAGCGCAGGCGGAGAGCGCGAACCCGGCGACGACGTCCCGTCTGGCCTGCTCGCCAAGGCTGCGCCGGCACTCGGGGTCCCGGGCGAGGCCGGCGAGGGCTCCGGCCAGCAGGTCGGCTCGACCGGGAGCCACCAGGTGGCCGTTGGCGCCCTCCCTGACCAGCTCCGGGATGCCGTTGATCGGCGTCGTCACGACCGGCAGCTCCGTCGCCATCGCCTCCATCAGCACGACCGGCAGCCCTTCGGCGAAGCTGGGCAGGCAGAAGACGTCGGCCCAGTGGTACTGGGCCAGGATCTCGTCCTGCCCGACCGGTCCGACCAGTACCACCCGGTCCTGCAGCCCACGGCTGGCGATCTGCTCGCGCAGCTCCGGCTCGAGTTCGCCGCCGCCCACCAGGCGGAGCTCGACCTCCACGCCTTGCCGGGTGAGCTGCGACACGGCGTCCAGCAGCACCGGGGCGCCCTTCTCCGGTACCAGTCGGCCGACGTCAAGGATGCGCAGCGGTCCACCGAGCTGGCGTGGTTCCGCCGGGGGCACGAACCGGTCGGTGTCGACGCTCATGTGGACGACCTCGAGCTTGTCCCAGTGGGCCGGCGAGCTGAGCCGCATCAGCTGGCTACGGGTGAAGTCCGAGATGCAGGCAACGCCGGCGGCCGAGGCCACCTTTCCCGCGAGGTCGAAGCGTTCGACGGCCTCGAACTCGGTCGGGCCGTGCATGGTGAACGTCCAGCGCCAGTTGCCACCCGGATCCGCCTGCTGGGCGTGGGCGATGGCCGCGCGCGCGATGTCGGCACCGTTGTTGGCGAAGTGGACGTGCAGGTGGCGCAACCCGAGCCGGTCCATCTCCGCGAGCAGCCGCATTGCCTCGGCAGCGTAGAAGACCTGCCACAGCCGGCTGCGAGCGCGCGCCTCGCCGGTCCCCAGGGCCCGGCCGAGGCTGCTCAGGCTGGCCCGCGGGTGAGCGCGGAGTTCCGCGACGCCGGAGCGGGCGAGCGCACCCATCGAGCTCTGCAGGACGATGGTCTGCTCGGCCTCGGTGCGCATCGCCTCACTCAGCAGGGCCCCGGGCTCGCGGACGCTGAAGGTGTGCACCGGAGTACCCAGCTCCCGCAGGCCGGCGATCTCGCGTTCGACGAAGGTGTGCGAGATCAGCGGGTACTGGCTGACCAGGTAGGCGACGGGCTCATGGCTCACGCCTGACCCCCTGCGGTTACCCCGGCGATCGTGCTTCTGGTGAGCATGAGGGCAGCGTACGGGGCGTCGTTGAGCAGGTACCGTCTGGCCAGGCGCCTTGGTTCCATCGCCAGCCGGTGGAGCCACTCCCCACCGAACTTCTGCAGGGTGTCGCTGGCCCGCTGCACCTCGCCGGCGGCCATGTCCAGGGCGCCGCCGCACCCGAGGAACCAGGTGTTCGGCAGGTGCCTGGTGAGGGTCGCCGCCACCAGGTCCTGCTTCGGGAAGCCGAGGGCGAGGTAGACCAGGTCGGGCTTGGCTGCGACCAGTCGGTCGATCACCTGCTGCATCTGCTCGGGGGAATGCTCGAACCCCCACTCCGGCGCGTCGTAACCGACGATGCGCAGGCCGGGGTTCTGCTCGACGAACGTGGCCCCGGCGCGCTGGGCCACCCCGGGCCTGCCGCCGAGGAGGTAGAGACTGCGGTCCTCGGTTGCTGCTCGCTGCGCCAGCGACCACACCAGGTCGGCACCGGAGATGCGCTCGGGCAGCGGAGTCCTGCGCAGCTTGCTGGCCCAGACGATCGGCATCCCGTCTGCCACGACGATGTCGGCGGTGCGGAGCACCTCACCGAGCTCGGGACGGCGCCGGACCTGCTGCATGATGTCGACGTTGGGGGTGACGATCCGTCCGCCCTTGGCCTTGCTGAGGGCGTGGAAGACGCTGTCGACGACCTCGGACTGGGTCTGCCGGTTGAACGGGACGCCTTCGACGCGGACCCGCGGGGGCCCGGCTTCGGCCACCTCGCGGCTGGACTCGTCCCGACCCCAGGAGTGGTCGCCGGACAGTCGTGACCTGAGCTTCGCAACGACCGTTGTGCCGACGTAGATGCTGGCGGCAGGCAGGAGGCCCGGGTCGGCGACCACCGAACGCACCAGCGCCTTGGCCGACGATCCGGAGGTGCGGTCGAACTCGCTGCCCGGCTCGAGTTCCGGCACGGAGGTGGCCAGCTGGGCGTTGCCGCGGTCGACCCGGGTCCGGACCTTGACCAGATCCGCCCAGCGCCTCGGGGTGCGAACGGCGAAGTGCCCGCCGGTCCGCAGCCGCTCGCCCGGGCTGAACAGTCGCTGGATGTAGAGGTCGTCGGCCAGCACGTCCGGGAACTGCCCGAACCGCTGCCGACCCTCGGCCGACAGCCCGTAGACCCCGAGCCCGACCAGGTCGTCGGTCACGTAGGGCAGCCGCTCGAACACGCGGTAGTACTCGCGCACCCAGTGGTCGGCGCCGTCGAGGTCGAACTGGATGTCCGGGGACCCGGCCACCGGCGAGTCGACGGCCAGCGCCTGCACCATGCCCTCGAGTGCTCCCGGACCGAGCAGGATGTCGGCGTCAAGGTAAATCCGCGGGAACGCGCTCACCGCCGAATCGCCGAGGTTGAGCGCATTCGTCTTGCCTGGGGTGTCGGTCTCGATCACCACCAGGCCGGGCACCTTCGGCGAGAACGCACGGGCGATCTCGGCCGTGTCGTCGTCGCAGTTGTTCGCGACGACTGCCACCTCGAGCTCGGTGGCGAGGGCGTCATCCGCGATCCGCTCGAGCGTCGCGGACAGGACTCCGGACTCGTTGTGCGCGGGGATGACAACACTAGCGACGTTCATCTTCGCCTCCACTTTGGGGGTTGTGGTTGGGAGACCGACGTTGGTCGTTATTGAAGTTATTGCCCTATCAGGATCACCCGGATAACACCGCGAGCCAAATCGAATCCGGGATCCGGACCGAGATGTCGGCATCGGGTGCATTCGATTTGACAGTTACCCGATTCCTAAGCTCCTTTGCGACTCGCCGGGCTGACAAGGAGTGTCGCGCGACGCTTGGCGGTGCCTGGGCGTGACTCGACCCGGGCACTTGGCGAGCGGAATCGCGCCCGCGACCGGGAGTGGCAATTCTTGTAGGTGTGTACCTCGATGACGGTTCGGGTAACAGGTTGTGTCAATTCGGAGAAGATTTGTGTCGGGAGGGTTTCAAACCGGCATTTGTGGTGCAGGTGCTACCGGGTCGGCGGCCCGGCAGGCGCTGGCAGTCGGTCCAGATAGGCGGCGAGGTCGGCACCGGCGTCCGGAACGGCGAAGCCGGTGGCCAGGATCCTGGTCAGGTCGAGGGTGGAGTGCTGTGGCCGGGGGGCGAGGTCCTTGCCCCGGCCGTACTCCGCCGTGGTCACGGGCCGGACGTCGGCGGCGTCCCGTCCGCGCGCGACGAACACCGCAGCTGCCAGCTCAGCCCAGGACCGGCTGGGCCCGTCCCCGGTGAGGTTGTAGGTGCCGTAGGCGGCAGTCGTGTCGAGCAGGTGGCGGATCCCGGCAGCGAGGGTCGAGGTGAACGTGAGCCGGCCGTACTGGTCGTCGACGACCGTCGGTTTCACCCCGCGGTCGGCGAGTTCGGCCATGGTGCGGACGAAGTTCCGGCCGTCCCCGATCACCCAGCTGGTTCGGACCAGGTAATGGCGGGCGAGCTGGGCGACGAGGGCGTCGCCGGCAGCCTTGGTCTGCCCGTACACGCCCAGCGGGCTGAACGGCTCGTCCTCGGTGTGCAGCCGGGCGGTCCCGTCGAAGACGTAGTCGCTGGAGATGTGGACCAAGGTGATCCGGTGGGCGGCCGCCACGGCGCACAGGTTCGCGACGCCGGAGACGTTCGCCGCCCAGCAGGCCCGCCGGCCCTCGGGGGTCTCTGCGGCGTCGACGGCGGTGTAGGCCGCCGCGTTGAGGATGGTGCCGACGCCGCGCCAGGGGTACGCGGCAACCTGGTCGGGGTCGGTGCAGTCGAAGTCCGGCAGGTCGACCGATTCGGCTTCGGGCAGCAGCTCCCGCAGTGCCCGGCCGAGCTGCCCGTTGCCGCCGACGATCACGGTGCGCAGCGGCCGGACGGGCAGCACCTGCTCGAGCAGCGGGTGTCCGGCGTCGGCTGCGGAGATGGTGGCCTCGGCGAGCGGGATCGGCCAGGCGACGCCGACGCTCGGGTCGGCCAGGTTCAGGTAGGTGTACTCCGAGGTGGCCTCCGGGCTCCAGTGCTCGTTGACCAGGTAGGAGTAGACGGTGCCGGTCTCCAGGGTCTGGTAGCTGTTGGCGACCCCGCGGGGCACGAACACCGCGGTCCCCGGGTCCAGTTCCACGGTGACCTTCGTGCCGAAGCCCACCCCCTCGCGCAGGTCGACCCACGCGCCGAAGGCCCGCCCCGTCGCCACCGAGACCAGCTTGTCCCACGGCTCGGCGTGGAAGCCGCGGGTGACCCCGGTGCCGGTGTTGAACGCGACACTGTGCTGCACGGGTCCGAAGTCGGGCAGCCCGAGCGCGGTCATCTTCGCCCGCTGCCAGTTCTCCTTGAACCAGCCACGCGCGTCACCGTGAACCGGCAGCTCCAGCACTAGCAGGCCGGGGATCTCCGTCCGCCGTACGGCCAGAGCGCTCACTGGCCGGCCGCCGCGTACCTGGCCTCTGTGGCCTGCTTCATCGGCCGCCACCAGCCCTCGTTGGCCCGGTACCACTCGATCGTTGCGGCCAGACCGGACTCGAAGTCGCGGTAGACCGGCTCCCAACCCAGCTCGGTCCGCAGTCGGGTGGAGTCGATGGCGTAGCGCAGGTCGTGGCCGGCCCGGTCGTTGACGTGGTCGTAGGCATCGCCTGGCTGCCCCATGAGTTCAAGGATCAGCTCGATCACCCGCTTGTTGCCCAGCTCCCCGTCGGCCCCGATCAGGTAGGTCTCCCCGATCTGGCCGGCCTCGAGGATGCGCAGCACTGCGAGGTTGTGGTCGGTCACGTGGATCCAGTCCCGCACGTTCAGCCCGGCGCCATACAGCTTCGGCCGGATCCCGTCGATCACATTGGTGATCTGGCGCGGGATGAACTTCTCCACATGCTGGTAGGGCCCGTAGTTGTTCGAACAGTTGCTGATCGTCGCCTGCACGCCGAAGGAGCGGACCCAGGCCCGCACCAGCAGGTCGGAGCCGGCCTTCGTCGCCGAGTACGGGCTGGACGGGTTGTAGGGGGTGGACTCGGTGAACTTCGCGGGGTCGTCCAGTTCCAGGTCGCCGTACACCTCGTCAGTGGAGATGTGGTGGTAGCGGGTTCCGTGCCGACGCACCGCCTCCAGCAGCGTGTAGGTGCCGACGAGGTTCGTCCGGATGAACGGTGACGGGTCCCGCAACGAGTTGTCGTTGTGCGACTCGGCTGCGAAGTGCACCACCACATCGCTGTCCGCAACCAGCTCCTGCGTGAGTTCCGGATCGGCCACCGAGCCGGTCACCAGCCGGCAGCGGCTGGGCGGGAGGCCCTCGAGGGAGGCGGCATTGCCGGCATAGGTGAGCGCGTCGAGCACTGTGATGGTGTGGTCGGTGCTCTCAGCGAGCAGCCGCACGAAGTTGCTGCCGATGAAGCCCGCGCCGCCGGTGACCAGAAATCTCCCCATGTCCGGGAATCCTAAGGGTGGGACGGGCGCCGTGCGACACTACCGCCATGCGCGGCATCATCCTTGCCGGTGGATCCGGTACCCGTCTCCACCCGATCACCCTTGCCACCAGCAAGCAGCTCGTCCCGGTGTACGACAAGCCGATGATCTACTACCCGTTGTCGACGCTGATCGTCGCCGGCATTCGCGACATCCTCGTGATCACCACCCCCCACGAGCAGGAGTCGTTCCAGCGGCTGCTCGGGGACGGCAGCCAGTTCGGGATCGAGATCACCTGGGCCACCCAACCGGAGCCGAAGGGCCTCGCCCAGGCCTTCACGATCGGCGCCGGCTTCGTGGCCGGCCACAAGTCCTGCCTCGTGCTCGGCGACAACATCTTCTACGGCTCCGGACTCGGCACCCAGCTGAAGGTGCACGCCGACGTCCAGGGTGCAACGATCTTCGGCTACCGGGTTGCGAACCCCACCGCCTACGGCGTCGTCGAGGTCGACGAGACCGGACGGGCGCTCTCGATCGAGGAGAAGCCGGCCCGGCCCAGGTCGCACTACGCCGTCCCGGGGCTGTACTTCTACGACGAGCAGGTGGCGGACATCGCAGCCGGGCTCGCGCCATCGGCTCGTGGCGAGTACGAGATCACCGACATCAACCGGGTCTACCTCGAGCGGGGCGAACTCATGGTCTCACTGCTGCCACGTGGCACGGCCTGGCTGGACACCGGGACCTTCGACTCGCTGATCGAGGCCGGCGAGTTCGTCCGCACGCTGCAAGCCAGGCAGGGCCTCCAGGTCGGCTCACCGGAGGAGGCAGCGTGGCGCTCGGGTTTCCTCACCGATCAGGAGTTGCTGGCAAGGGCCGACGGCCTGGAGAAGTCCGGCTACGGCACGTACCTCCGCGATCTGATCGACCGTAGCTAGGCCTGGCCGGGCCCGTCGTCTGGACAGGCCCGGTGACGCCGGCAGGGGGAAAGAGTCGGCGCCACCGGCCCGCGCCTCAGTAGGCCCCGGTGGAACCGACGACTGCCTTGGCGGTCTTGGCCAGGATCATCAGGTCCTGGATCATCGACCAGTTGTCGACGTAGTACAGGTCGAGTCGGACGGTGTCGTCCCAGGAGAGGTTGGAGCGTCCTGAGACCTGCCACAGACCGG
>JADLEH010000185.1 GCA_020846255.1 Propionibacteriaceae bacterium | reverse complement strand
GGGTGCCGAAGGCCTCGAACACCTCGGTGTAGGTGGCGGTCTGCTCCTCGACGGTCGGCATGGTCTCGCGGTCGAGGAACAGGAACTCGGTGCGGAACAGGCCGACACCCTCCACCGGCTGCTTGGCCGCCTTGCGGGCGTCCTCGGCTGTGCCGATGTTGGCCAGCAGGGCCACCGGATAGCCGTCCTTGGTCGCCCCCTTGCCGGTACCGCCGGCGAGGGCGGCCGCGCGACGGCGCTTCCGCTCCTCGAGCATGGCCGACTCCTCCGCGGTCGGGTTGACCGTGATCTCGCCGACCCCGCCGTCGATGGCCACCTTGGTACCGAACGGGACCGACATGATCCCGACGGCCTGGACCACTGCCGGGATGCCCAGCTGGGAAGCGAGGATCGCGGTGTGGCTGGTCGGCCCGCCGGCCTCGGTGATGATGCCGAGGCAGGTCTCGTTGGTGAGGGTCGCGGTCTCGGCGGGGGCGAGGTCGTGCGCGGCAAGGATGCTCGGTTCGGTCAGCGTCGGCACCCCGGGTTCGGGGTAACCGAGCAGCCGGGCGACCGCCCGGTCGCGCACGTCGCGGAGGTCGGTGACCCGCTCGGCCATGTACCCGCCGAGCGACTCGAACATGACACAGATCTCCTCCACGGCTGCCGTCACGGCAGTTGTGGGGCCCTTGCCGGCCTGCAGCTGGTTGTCGATGCCCATCGCCAGCCCGGGGTCCCTGGCCATCATGGCCCCGGCCTCCAGGATCGGTCGCGCGTGGGAGTTCGCCGTTGCGGCCCGGGCGTCGAGCCCGGTGGCGACGTCCTCGAGCACCCCGCGCACGATGGCGGACGCAGCCGCCGCGTCAGTTGTCGGTGCTTCGTCCGCCGGCGCCTTGGGGGCGGGGGTGACCACCACCAGGGGGCCGACTGCGGTACCGGCACTAACGCCGATGCCATGGAATGTGGTGTGCAGGGCGTCGCCGGTCATCGGTTTACTCCGCGTCGAGATCGCGGGAGAGCAGTGCGACCAGCGAGTCGAGCGCCTCCTCCGCACCATCGCCCTCTGCTGCCAGGGTGACGGTCTCGCCGTTCTTGGCACCAAGAGCCATGACCATCAGGATGCTGCGGGCGTCAACCGGGTTGCCGCCCTCCTTGGCGATCGTTACCGGGAGGCCGGTGGCCGTTGCAGCCTGGACGAAGAGCGAAGCGGGACGGGCGTGCAGTCCGACCGAAGAGGCGATGCTGACTTGGCGAGTGGCCATGGGAACTCCTTTGTTGGCGTCATTGGCGACCGGAGTTCCACAATGGCATAAACGCGCCGCCACCTGCGACAGTTCGGAGCACGGGGTGGGAGTTTTGACGACCGCAGCTCGCCGGTCGCGACCTCAGGCGCTCTTGTCGCGCCGTTCCGTCCGGGCGATCTGGGCACGACTGACCAGCTGCGGGGCAGCTCCGTCGTTGACCACGTCGGCACCGACCAGCACCTGGGCCACCTCGTCGTCGCTGGGCACGTGGTACATCACGTTCAGCAGGATCTCCTCGAGGATGGACCTGAGGCCACGGGCGCCGATGCCCCGCCGCAGGGCCATCTCGGCAATGGCAGCGATGGCGCCGGGCGTGAACTCCAGGTCGACCCCGTCGAGCTCGAAGAGCTTGCGGAACTGCTTGATCAGGGCGTTCTTCGGCTCGACCAGGATGCGCTTGAGCGACTCGACGTCCAGCTGCTCCACGGTGGAGATCATCGGCAGCCGGCCGATGAACTCCGGAATCAGCCCGAAGCGGTGCAGGTCCTCGGGACGGACCTCCTCGAACGGGTTCATCGAGGTCGGCCGGCGCACGGCAGCGTCGTTGTTGAAGCCGAGCGGCCGCTTGCCCACCCGGGCGTTGATGATCTCCTCGAGCCCGGCGAAGGCGCCGCCGACGATGAACAGGATGTTCGTGGTGTCGATCTGGATGAACTCCTGGTGGGGATGCTTGCGGCCGCCCTGCGGCGGGACCGAAGCCGTGGTGCCCTCGAGGATCTTCAGCAGCGCCTGCTGCACGCCCTCGCCGGAGACGTCACGGGTGATCGACGGGTTCTCGCTCTTGCGCGCCACCTTGTCGATCTCGTCGATGTAGATGATGCCGGTCTCGGCCTTCTTCACGTCGTAGTCGGCTGCCTGGATCAGCTTGAGCAGGATGTTCTCCACATCCTCGCCGACGTAACCGGCCTCGGTGAGCGCTGTGGCGTCGGCCATCGCGAACGGGACGTTCAGCATGCGCGCCATGGTCTGGGCGAGGTAGGTCTTGCCGCAGCCCGTCGGGCCGATCAGGAGGATGTTGGACTTGCCGAGCTCCACGAGCTCGTCGTCAGCGATCCGCCGGCCGGGCGTGGAAGCCTGGGCCTGCACTCGCTTGTAGTGGTTGTAGACGGCGACGGAGAGGGCTTTCTTGGCGGTCTCCTGGCCGATCACGTAGGCGTCGAGGAAGGAGCAGATCTCCTTCGGCTTGGGGAGTTCGTCGAGCAGGCCGGAATCGCTGGTCTCGGCGAACTCCTCCTCGATGATCTCGTTGCACAGGTCGATGCACTCGTCGCAGATGTACACCCCAGGGCCTGCGATGAGCTTCTTGACCTGCTTCTGGCTCTTCCCGCAGAACGAGCACTTCAGCAGGTCCGAGGTCTCCCCGATGCGTGCCACGTTGCCTTCTCTCCGTCTTGTCCCACCAACCCTAACCCGGCCGTCCCGGCTGGGCCGGAATGGTCCGGGCGTGAATCAGTGCGAAATTTCCTTGAGTGAGGTGAGGATGTCGTCGACGATTCCGTACTCGACAGCCTCCTCTGCGGTCAGGTACTTGTCGCGCTCGATGTCATGACTGACCTTCTCCACCGACTGCCCGGTGCTGTCGGAGAGCATCGACTCCATCAGGGACCGGATCCGCAGGATCTCGCGCGCCTGGATCTCCAGGTCGGAGGACTGCCCGTAGCCGCCCTCGGTTGCCGGCTGGTGGATCAGGATGCGGCTGTTCGGCAGCGCCAGGCGCTTGCCCTTGGTGCCGGCAGCGAGCAGGACGGCGGCGGCGGAGGCCGCCTGGCCGAGGCAGACCGTCTGGACGTCCGGCTTGATGTAGCGCATCGTGTCGTAGATGGCGGTGAGGGCCGTGAACGAACCACCCGGCGAGTTGATGTACATGCTGATCGGGCGTTCCGGGTCCATCGACTGCAGGCAGAGCAGCTGGGCCATGACGGCGTTGGCGATGTCGTCGCTGATCGGGGTGCCGAGGAAGATGATCCGGTCCTCGAACAGCTTGGTGTACGGATCGACCCGACGGATGCCGTAGGAGGTGCGTTCCTCCCACTGCGGGATGTAGTAGTCCATCGAGGGTCCGGCCGGGGCCAGGCCCATGGGCATGCTGCTCATCAGGTTCCTCACTGGTTCGGGGCGTCGGCGGTCTTGATCTGCGAGGCCCGCTCGTAGACGTGGTCGATGAAGCCGTAGGCGAGAGCCGCTTCCGCTGTGAACCAGCGGTCCCGGTCGGAGTCCTTCTCGATCTGCTCCACCGTCTGGCCGGTGTGCTCTGCGATCAGTGACGACATGGTCTTCTTGATGTGCAGCGACTGCTCGGCCTGGATCCGGATGTCGGAGGCAGTGCCGCCGAGGCCACCGGAGGGCTGGTGCATCATGATGCGGCTGTGCGGCAGCGCGAAGCGCTTGCCCTTCTGGCCGGCGGAGAGCAGGAACTGCCCCATCGACGCGGCCAGGCCCATGGCAACAGTGGCGACGTCGTTGGAGATCCACTGCATGGTGTCGAAGATCGCCATGCCGGAGTCGACGGAACCGCCGGGGCTGTTGATGTAGAGGAAGATGTCCCGGTTCGGGTCCTCGGCGTTCAGCAGCAGCATCTGCGCACAGATGGCGTTCGCGTTCTCGTCCCTGACCTCGGAACCGAGGAAGATGATCCGGTTGGCGAGCAGGGACTGGTAGACGGAGTCGGTCATGCCCATGGGGCCGGCGCCTGCGGCCATGGACAGGCCGCGCTCGATGGCTCGATGTTCGTTCACGACTGCGAACCTACCCGGTGGGACCGACGAATCGGGGGTGTCGGGCCCCCTGTTCGCTGACGGCGCACCGGCCCCGGTCAGCCGGCGGGAGCCCGGTAGGCCCGCGCGTTCCCGACGTCGGCGGCGAACCCGACGCTGCGGTACACGCGGCCGGCGGGGTTGTCGGGCTCGGTGACGATCACCCAGCGGTCACAGCCGTGGTCTGCGGACCACCGCGCGGCCACGCCGAGCAGGTGAGCGGCGAGGCCGCGCCGCCGGTGGGCCTCGTCGGTGCCGACGGCCTGGTAGCGCGCGGTGGTGCCGCACCGGACGATGCCGAGGTTGGACACCAGCGAGTCCCCGTGGAAGGCCCCGAAGAAGGCCAGCACGTCCTGTTCGGAGAGCCGGCGCCGCAGCCCGGTCTGGGTGCGGGCGTACCGTTCATGTTCGGCCGGGTCGTAGGCGCCGGTCCGCTCGTTGTCGAGGACTTCTGCCGCGATCACCTGCTCCCAGTCGTCGCCCTCGATGCGTCGCACGACGTAGCCGTCGGCGAGCGGGGTCTGGCGCGGCACCTGGCCGGTGGTCAGCACGTCGTCGCCCTCCACCTCGAAGCCGAGGGCGGTCCAGGCCTGGACGTCCTCGGGTGGCCGGATCAGTCCGATCGACCGCCACTGCGCCCAGGGGTGCGCGGCCTCGAACGCCGCCAGCCATCGCTGGGCGTCCGCCACGCCGGCCTCGTCCAGGACGAAGATGCAGTTGCCCCAGTGGAAGTCAGGATTGGCGGGCGTGCTGACGACCAGGTGGTCGCCGCGGTCCTCGATGGTGGAGCCGATGTGCCCAAGGACGGCCAGGTCGGTCTCCCAGCCGGGAGGAAGGTCGCGCATGGCCGCGACGGTATCCGATACCGGGGGCTCCACGCACAACTGCCTGAACGCGGACGTCGCCGCCACAGTTGCTGGGACGGCGACGCCTGCGGGTGCTTACTCGGCTTCGGGCTCCATGGTGGCGCCGGCGATGTCGACCGGGTTGCCCTCGGTGTCGACCACCTTGGCCTGGCCGACGATCAGCCCCATGGCCTTGTTGCGCCGGATCTCCTGCATCCAGGCCGACACGTGGTTGTGTTCCATCATGTGCTGGGCCTCCTGCTCCGGCGTGGAGTTGTTCTGGGCGGCCTTGCGAACCAGCAGCTCGGAGAGGTCGGCCTGCTCGACCCCCACCTCGGCGTCGTCGGCCACCTTGTCCAGGATCAGCTGGGCCTTCAGCCCGCGCAGCGTCGAAGCCTCCACCTCTGCCCAGAACTCTTCTGGGGTGTTGGCGGTCTCGTCCGCCTGCTCCAGGTAGCGCTCGAGGGTCAGTCCGGCGCGCTGCAGCTGCTCGGTGATCTGCTCCCTGCGGGCTGCGACCTCGGCTGCGATGACGCGCTCGGGCACCTCGAACTCGGTGGCGTCGACGAGTGCCTCGAGGACCTTGTCGCGGCCACTGGCGACCTGCTCGGCCGTGAGCATCTGCTCGACGCCGGAGGCGAGATCGGCACGCATCTCCTCGACCGTGTCGAACTCGGAGATCATCGCGGCGAACTCGTCGTCGATGTCGGGCAGCTTCTGCTCGCTGACCTTGGTCACCGTGACGGTGATGTCGGCAGGCTCGCCCTCCAGGGGGCCGCCGACGAGGGTGGAGGCGAACTCGGCCGACTCGCCGGCGGAAAGGCCGGTGACAGCCTCGTCGAGGCCCTCGATCATGCCGCCGGAGCCGATGATGTAGGTGACGTTGTCGGCCGTCGCGTCCGGCAGGGCCTCGCCGTCACGGGTGCCGGCAAGGCTGATCGTGACCTGGTCGCCCGCGGCGGCGGGGCGCTCGACGTCGGTGCTGGTCGCGAACCGCTGCTGCAGCATCTTGATCCGGTCGGCGACCTCTTCGTCGACGGAACGCCTGGGCTCGACGGTTGCGGTCAGCTTGCTGAAGTCGGCCACCTCGAACTCGGGACGGATGTCGATCTCGGCGGTGAACTCGACGACCTCACCGTCCTCCAGCCTGGTCACCTCGACGTCGGGCTCGCCGAGCGGAACGATGGCTGCCTCGGTGACAGCAGCCTCGAAGGCTGCCGGCAGGGCTGCGTTGATCGCCTCCTGCAGCACGGCACCTCGGCCGAAGCGCTGGTCGATCACCATGGTCGGGACCTTGCCCTTGCGGAAACCGGGGATCGTGACCTGTTGCGCGATCTCGCGGTAGGCCTTGTCCAGATGTGGCTTGAGGTCGGCGAAGGGGATCTCAACGGTGAGCTTGACCCGGGACGGGCTGAGCTGCTCGACGGTGCTGGGCAAGGCAAGACTCCTGGAAGCTGGGGACACAACTTGGCCATCCTAGCGAGTCGGGCACGCCGGGGTCACAACAGGTCGCTGCCGCCGGCCCCGGCCGGCCGCAAACGGACCGCGGCCGGTGTGGCGGAGCGTGCCGGGTCGGCGGACTTCAGGCTGCCCTGGCCCTGATCGCGTCGAGCTGGCTCTCGCTGAGGCCGAGTCCTTCGGTCAGGTAGCCGTGCATCGATCCGAACACGAGCTTCGCCCTGCTGATCGCAGCTGTGATGTCGGCTGTCGAGCTCGCCCCGGCGGAGCGGGTGTACTCGGCCGCGATCTCCGCCTCGCTCGCTCCGGCCGCTGACATGATCAGGGCGACCGCCCAACCGGTCCGGATCCGGTTGTCCGAGCAGTGCACCAGGACCGGGCCCGGGCCGGCTGCCACCCTGGCGAGGGCCTTGCCCAGAGCTGCCCGGCTGCCGGCGTCGTCGACGAGTCTCCCCGGGGAGGCCACCACGCCGACCGGGTACGAGGAGCGCTCCACGTCCGGCAGCGCCGGGTCGGGTCGGCGTGAGCGCTCGGCCCTGGTGCGCAGATCGATGATCCTGCCGTCGTGGAGCAGGCCGCTGAGGAGCGCCCGGCCTGTGGTGGACGAGCCCTTCAGGTCCCCGGAGCGGTAGACGACGCCGGGCTCGAGGCCGGCGGCCGCGAGGGCATCGCGGAAGCCGCTCGTTCCGTTGAGGGCGGTGGTGGCCGGGTTCACCGAGGCCCGGACGGCTCGGGAGGACCACTGGATGGTGCCGTTGGTGTAGCGCTGCGTCCAGACGGCGACTCCCTTGTACTCGGCCCGCCACCGGTCGCCGGTCGGCAGCCCGAACACCTCCCAGCCGCCGCGCCTGAGGTAGGTCTCGTAGACCTTGCCGGCGAGCCGGTACGGGCCGGCCGTGGCCGACGTCGTGCCGAGCGGTGCGACGGAGTCGCTGAAGCCCACCTCCACCACCACCGGGTTGTGATCGGAGGGCAGGACGTTGTCTTCTGCATAGAACCAGTAGCTGACGCCGTCGACTTCGCGCTGCAAGGTGTGCGGCCCGGTGGCGACCTTGTAGTTCCGGATGACTGCACCCCGTGGAGCCCAGACGTAGTCAAGGGTGCTCCCGCTGGTGCGGACGGCCTTGTAGGTTAGCGTCCCGCCGACCACGGCTGTCATGGATTGCAGCGAGACGGCGCCCGGGATTTCGGTGGTGTTCACGACTGCCCACTCCGAGGCGTTCACCAGCCCGGAGCCGGCCAGCTGGGCGAGCGGCGCTCCAGTGGTTCCGGTGCTCCC
>JADLEH010000184.1 GCA_020846255.1 Propionibacteriaceae bacterium | reverse complement strand
GCCTGAACCGCTGGCCCTACCAGCCGGCGCTACCCGGGACGCCCTTGAACGGTCCCGCCACCGCGGAGGTGATCCAGCCGCCGTAGAAGCCGCCGGGCTGCGGGGTGACCAACTCCCCGGCGACGTAACAGGCGTCCATCAGGCCGGCGTACACGGCCAGATGGCCGGCGATCGCCTCGAACCCCGGCGACGGGTTCGGGTAGTACCAGCCGGCCCGCTGCGCCCGGCGCCCGCCCGCGACGAGATCGACGTAGCGGGCAGCACCTTTCCACTCGCAGACCGAACTGCCGGCGCCGGGGACGAGCACGCCCTCGCGGAACGCCGACCTCGGCAGGTAGTAGGTCGGCGGATGGCTGGTCTCGAGCACCTGCCAGGACTCGGCCGTCCCGCAGATGACCTCGCCGCCCAGGACCAGCTCGATCGGCAGCCGGCACCGCCGCAGTGCTGGTGGGCGGGGGTAGTCCCAAACGGACTCCACCCCGGCGGCGACCGGGTCGGGAACCGGGTGTAGTGGCATGCCCCAAGAGTAGGCAGGCCCGCGCAGCCCGCCGGGCGCGGAGCTCAGGGCCGCTGATCCGCCTCCAGAAGCCCTGACGGGCCGACAACCGTGGATTCCTGGCCGGGCTGGCGGAATCGGCAACGGGAACGCCCGAACAGCGTACTTTGAAGAACGCAAACGCCTCCTGGAGCCCGGCCAGCCGCCCTTCTGCAGTGCGACCTTCCGTCGACTTGGGTCCGTTCTGATGATGCATCGTCAGACTGGTTAGGGCGTTCCGATCGGTCCAACACGACCAGGCAGGGAGTGACAATGCGGATTCGGGCTTTGCTCACCGGAGTGGCGCTACTCATCGCGGCGCCTCTCGGGGTTCCGGCAACAACGGCACAAGCCGCTGAGGGATGCGCCCCCGGGGTCACCTCGGACTTCAACGGCGACGGCTGGTCGGACGCGGTGGTCGGGGATCCCTCCGCCACGGTCGACGGGCTCGCGGGGGCCGGCCGGATCATCGTCCTCTACGGGGACGGCGACGGCCTGGTCGGCGAGGGAGCCCGCGACGTCCTGTGGCAGGGCGAGGGTGGTGTCGGCGGAACTGCCGAAGCCGGCGACAGGTTCGGGGCAGCGCTGGCGGTGGCCGACCTCGACTGTGACGACTACGCCGACGTTGTGGTGGGTACCCCGCTGGAGGACCTCGGCGGTCAGGCCGACTCCGGCTACGTCCAGGTCCTCTGGGGAGGTGCCTCGGGTCTGGCCATCGCCAGGTCGGCCACCGCTTACACCCAGACCTGGTTCGGTCTGCCGGTGGTGGCTGGTGACCAGTTCGGCTACGCAGTGGACGCGGTGGAAGACGTTGGGCAGGGCGGTACGCCGGCGCCCGACGCCTTTGCACTGGCCATCGGGGTGCCGGGCGCGAATGTCGCCGGCCACAACGATGCCGGCGCCCTCGCGGTGGAGGCGGCAGTCGATGGCGGCAACCAGGCCTTCTGGATCACCCAGGACACCGCGGGCATTCCCGGGGCGGCCGAGGTCGGCGACCGGTTCGGTGCCGCGGTTTCCTGCAACTACCTTTCCGGCGTGAGCCACGAGATCGACTGCGCCGTTGGGGCACCCAATGAGGACATCGGTTCGAAGAAGGACGCCGGCGGCGTGACCGTCGTGCAGGACATCTACTTCGACGACATGCTGGCCGGAGTGCAGCTTGACCAGAACGCACCCGGGGTCCCGGACAGCGCCGAGGCCGGGGACTTCTACGGACGCAGTCTCGACACCATCCTTGTGGGCACCACCTCACGCATCGCCGTTGGGGTTCCCGGTGAGGATGTCGGCTCGGACCGCAACGCAGGCATGGTGCAGCTGTTCAGCTCTGACACCGGCGACATCGACCCGGGCACCGGCCTGACGCAGGACACCGCAGGAGTGGGCGATTCCACCCAGGCCGGGGACATCTTCGGCGATGAGGTCGCCTGGATCGCACCGGGCCTTGGCGACTCAAGGACCCGGCTGGCTGTCAGCTCACCCAAGGAGGACACCAACAGCGGCACTGACACCGGCCTTGTGCACGTCTTCCCCATGGGCAACCTGGCCGCCGACGTCATCTGGACGCAGGGCAGCCCGGGCGTTCCCGGAGCAGCCGCTGGCGGCGACATGTTCGGACAGACCCTGGGCATGGTCGCCGGATCGGCCGAGCGGGTCCTGCTGGTCGGTGTTCCCGATGACACAGCGCTGGCCACCGGCATGGTGGACGTGATTCCGCTGGGCGGGGGTACGCCGAGGTACTGGACCCCGGGCGGAACCATTCCGGCCGCGGGGGCCGACCGCTTCGGGGACAGCCTCGGCAGCGTCAGCGGAGGTGCGGAGTAGCTCAGGGCCGCTTCAGGTAGTACTCGGTGAACTCCCGGCACTGCCCGGCTCTTTCAGGCGGAGGCCAGCCAGTCGCGGGCAAGGCGGATCCTGGCCTCGACCTGTGCTGTGGTGGCCTGGGCGAGCGGTGGCCCGCCCGCCTCGCGACGCAGGCCGGCATGGATGTGGCTGTGCGGGACCCCCCGCACCCTGGCCACCTGGGCGACCAGGCCGTTCAGCTCCCGACGCCGGCCCTCGAGGGCCCGGAACAGGCTCTCCTCAACCGGAACCCGGTCGCGCCGCTCCCTGCGGGCGGTCCGCCCGAGCTGCCGCCGCTGCCGGTCGGCGAGCAGGGCGGCCACCTGATCCGCCTCCAGAAGCCCGGGCAGGCCGAGGTAGTCGGCCTCGTCCTCGCTGGACGGCTCAGCCTGCAGGCCGTAGGCGCGGGCGTCGAAGAGCACGTGGTCGAAGATGGCGTTGGCTTCCAGCGTCTCGCGCTGGCCCTCGAGGTCTGCGGTGCGCCGGGTGCGGTTCGCCTCCGCCAGCAGGGCAGCCTCCGGCTCCCAGAGCTCCTCTGCGTGCCTCGGCCGGCCCAGGACGTGGTCCCGCTGCCGCTCCAGGGCACCGGCATGGGCCAGCAGGATGGGAACCGTGGGCAGGAAGACGCTGGCCAGCTCGCCGCGGCGCCGGCTACGGACGAAGCGTCCGACCGCCTGGGCGAAGAACAGCGGCGTTGCTGTCGCAGTGGCGTAGACGCCGACAGCCAGCCGGGGCACGTCGACCCCCTCGGAGACCATCCGCACGGCCACCATCCAGCGGTCCAGGGACTGGGCGAACGCCTCGATCCTGCGGCTGGCACCCGGATCGTCGGACAGCACTAGCGTCGGCTTGTCGCCGGTGATGTTGGTGAGGGCCCGCGCATAGGCGCGGGCCTGTCTTTGATCGCTGGCGATCACCAGCCCGCCGGCGTCCGGCACGTGCCGGCGCACCTCCTCCAGCCGCCTGTCGGCAGCAGCCAGCACCGTCGGCATCCATTCGCCGGCCGGGTCGAGGGCTGTCCGCCAGGCCTGCGCGGTCACGTCCTTGGTCAACGGCTCGCCGAGGCTGACCGCCAGTTCGTCGCCGGCCCTGGTCTTCCAGCGCATCCCGCCGCCGTAGGCGAGGAACACGACCGGCCGGACGACATGGTCGGCCAGCGCCTCGGTGTAGCCGTAGGTGTAGTCGGCGACCGAACGCCGGGTGCCGTCGGGTTCCTCGACGTAGCGGACGAACGGGATCGGGGTGGCATCGCTTCGGAACGGGGTGCCGGTCAGCCCCAACCGCCTGGTGGCAAGGGCGAAGGCCGTGGAGATCGCCTCACCCCAGCTCAGCGCGTCACCGGCGTGGTGGATCTCGTCGAAGATCACCAGGGTCTTCGCATTCACCGTCCGCGCCTCGTAGGCATAGGTCGCCGCGGCGACCCCGGCATAGGTGACGGCCTGCCCCTGGAACTGCCGCGACCGGCCGCGCCTGGTGCCGCCGAGCCCGGGATCCAGGTGCAGCCCGACCTTGGCGGCCGCCTCGGCCCACTGCACCTTCAGGTGCTCGGTCGGCGTGACGACGATCACCTGCTCGACCGTGCGGGCGTCCAGCAGGTCGGTGGCCACGCGCAGCGCGAACGTGGTCTTGCCGGCGCCGGGCGTTGCGACGGCCAGGAAGTCGGTCGAGGCCAGCTCGCGGTAGCGCGCCAGGGCGGCCACCTGCCAGGCCCGGAGCCGGGCGGCCGTGCCCCACGCCGCCCGCCCGGGGAAGGCCGGGGAGAGGTGGTCAACTGCCGAAGTCGGCACAGCTCACCT
Organism: Propionibacteriaceae bacterium; assembly: GCA_020846255.1. Taxonomy (GTDB): domain Bacteria; phylum Actinomycetota; class Actinomycetes; order Propionibacteriales; family Propionibacteriaceae; genus Propionicimonas. Next base: position 14,261 of record JADLEH010000184.1, on the reverse strand, counting down.
CCCGGACGTCTGATTCCTGCGCAGTAGCAGTACGGCGATCGCGATCCCGGCCAGGTCGGCCAAGGCGTCCCAGACATCCCCGTCGCGATAGGGGACGAAGCGCCACTGGATCAACTCGCTCAGGACAGCGTGGACGCCGAACAGCCCGGCCACCAAACCGACACGCCCGGTCAGCCGGCCGAAGAGGTAGACCGGAATTGCGAAGACCAGCCCGTGGATGACCTTGTCCGCCCCGGGTAGCCAGGGCAGCTCCAGGCCACCGTCCGGACTACCGGGCAGGTACAGCACGACCAGCTGGACGGCGAGCAGCAGGCCGGCGACCAGGCGCAGCCACCCGCTGGTCGGGCCGGTCGAGACCCTCGCCGGGGTCGCCAACGGCCCGACCAGCGGCTGCTCCGGTTCAGACAAGCTTCGCCAGCACCAGGTCGCGCACCCTGCCGGCGTCGGCCTGGCCCCGCATCTCCTTCATCACTGCGCCGATCAGGGCGCCGGCAGCCTGCAGCTTGCCTTCCCGGATCCGGGCGGCGACGTCCGGGTTGGCTGCGATCGCACGGTCGACGGCGGCAGCGAGCTCACCGGAGTCGGAGACGACCGCCAGGTTGCGGCCGGCGACCACCTCGGCGGGCGAGCCCTCGCCGGCAAGGACGCCGTCGATCACCTGCCGGGCGAGCTTGTCGTTCACCGTGCCGGCGTCGACCAGTGCCTGCAGCTCTGCGACCTGGGCCGGGGTGATGGCCAGCTCGGCCAGGTCGATCCCGGCCTCGTTCGCACGCCTGGTGAGTTCGGAGAGCCACCACTTGCGCGCCGCCTGCGCCGTCGCGCCGGCGGCAACGGTGGCCTCGATCACGTCCAGCGCCCCGGCGTTCACGGCGTCCTGCAGCTCGAGGTCGGTGAAGCCCCAGGCCGCCTGCAGCCGCAACCGGCGCAGGTTGGGCAACTCCGGGAGGGTGGCCCGCAGCTCCTCCACCCACTCCCGGCTCGGCGCCACCGGAACCAGGTCGGGTTCGGGGAAGTAGCGGTAGTCCTCGGCGTCGGACTTGAGCCGGCCGGCGGTGGTGTAGCCGCCGTCCTCGTGCCAGTGCCGGGTCTCCTGCTGCACCACCTCACCTGCGGAGAGCAGCGCGGCCTGGCGCCGGATCTCGTAGTGCAGGGCCCGCTCGATGCTGCGCAGCGAGTTGACGTTCTTGGTCTCGGTGCGGAGGCCGAACTTCGTGGCGCCCTTCGGCATCAGGGACACGTTCGCGTCGCAGCGCAGCGAGCCCTGTTCCATCCGGACATCGGAGACGCCGAGGCTGAGCATCAGGTCACGCAGGAAGGAGACGTAGGCCTTCGCCACCTGCGGCGCCTTCGCGCCGACGCCGGTGATGGGCTTGGTGACGATCTCGATCAGCGGGGTCCCGGCCCGGTTGTAGTCCAGCAGCGAGTAGTCCGCACCTCCGATCCGGCCGGTGGCACCACCGACGTGCACCGACTTGCCGGCGTCCTCCTCCATGTGGGCGCGCTCGATCTCGATCCGGAAGACCTCGCCGTCGACCGCAATGTCGACGTAGCCGTCGAAAGCGATCGGCTCGTCGTACTGGGAGATCTGGAAGTCCTTGGTCATGTCCGGGTAGAAGTAGTTCTTCCGGGCGAACCGGCACCACTGGGCGATGTTGCAGTTAAGCGCAAGGCCGATCCGGATCGCCGACTCGATCGCCTTGGCGTTCACCACCGGGAGCGAGCCGGGCAGGCCGAGGCAGACCGGGCAGGTGTGGGTGTTCGGCTCCCCGCCGAAGGAGTTGGTGCAACCGCAGAACATCTTGGATGCGGTGTTCAGCTCGACATGCACCTCCAACCCCATGACCGGGTCGAAGGCGGCAAGGGCCGCGTCGAAGTCCAACAGCTCGCTGCTCATCGCAGTCCCCCAACGTTCAGGTAGGCCCCGGAGGCCGAATCGGCCAACTGGTCGAGCAGGCCACCGCCCCAGCGGCCCGCCAACTCGCGTTCCAGGGCAGCTCCGACCCGGTACAGCCGGTCGTCTGCGAGCGCAGGTGCCATCACCTGGAAACCGACCGGCAACCCGTCGGCCAGCCCGCAGGGGATGGACGCAGCGCAGTTCCCGGCCAGGTTGGACGGGATCGTGCACAGGTCGGCCTTGTACATCGCCAGCGGGTCGTCGGCCCGCTCGCCGATGGTGAAGGCCGTGGTGGGGGTGGTCGGCGAGACCAGCACGTCGACGGCGGCGAAGGCGGCGTCGAAGTCCCGCTTGATCAGGGTGCGCACCTTCTGCGCCGACCCGTAGTAGGCGTCGTAGTAGCCCGACGACAGGGCGTAGGTGCCGATGATGATCCGCCGCTTGGCCTCGGCACCGAAGCCGACCCCGCGGGTCAGGTTCATCACTTCCTCGACGCTGTTCACGCCGTCGTCCCCGACCCGCAGGCCGTAGCGCATGGCGTCGAACCGGGCGAGGTTCGAGGACACCTCGCTGGGCATGATCAGGTAGTAGGCCGCCAGCGCGTAGTCGAAGTGCGGGCAGGAGACCTCGACGATCTCGGCCCCGAGGCCCTCCAGCACGGCCAGCGACTCGGCGAACCTCTGCTCGACGCCGGGCTGGTAGCCCTCCCCGCCGAACTCGCGGACGACCCCGATCTTCATGCCGCGGACGTCTGCGCTGCGGGCGGCGCCGACGACGTCAGGAACCGGGGCGTTGATCGAGGTCGCGTCCCTGGGGTCCCAGCCGGCGATCACGCTGTGCAGCAGGGCTGCGTCCAGGACCGTCCGGGCGCAGGGACCAGGCGTGTCGAGGCTGGAGGCCATCGCCACCACCCCGTAGCGGGAGGTGCCGCCGTAGGTCGGCTTGACGCCGACCGTCCCGGTGACCGAGGCCGGCTGCCGGATCGAGCCGCCGGTGTCGGTCCCGATCGCCAGCGGGGCCTCGAAGGACGCCAGCGCGGCTGCCGAGCCGCCGCCGGAGCCGCCGGGGATCCGGGTGGTGTCCCACGGGTTGTGGGTGGTGAAGAAGCCGGAGTTCTCGGTCGATGAACCCATGGCGAACTCGTCCATGTTGGTCTTGCCGAGGACGACGACGCCCGCGGCCAGCAGCTTGTCAGTGATCGTCGAGTTGTACGGCGGGATCCAGCCTTCGAGGATCCTCGACCCGCAGGTTGTGGGCGCCCCCTTCAGGGTGAAGATGTCCTTCATCGCCAGCGGCACTCCGGCCAGCGGCCCGAGCTCGTCCCCGGCGGCGCGCCGGGCGTCCACCACGTCTGCCGCAGCGAGCGCGCGCTCACCGTCGACGTAGAGGAACGCCTTGATCTCGCCGTCAACTGCCGCGATCTGGTCCAGATGGGCAGCGGTCACCTCGCGGGCGCTCACGTCGCCGGCCGCGATCCGTCCGGCCAGTTCGGCCGCACCGGCCCGCAACAACTCGCTCATGCCTCCTCCCCGAGGATTCGCGGCACGCGGAAGCGTCCGTCCTCCCTGGACGGGGCAGCTGCCAGCACGGCTTCCGCCGGCAGTGAGGGGGTGACCACGTCGTCGCGGAACACGTTCGTCAGCGGCAGCGCGTGCGAAGTGGGGGGCACATCAGCGCCCGCGACCTCGGCCACCCTTGCGACGGAGGCGAGGATCACGTCCAGTTGCGGGGCCAGATGGGCCAATTCCTCTTCGGTGAGCCGGACCCGGGCCAACTCACCGAGCCGGGCCACGTCGGCGGTTGTCAAAGCCAAGGCGAACTCCTGGTAGTACAGGTCGGGCGGACGTTCGCCCGAGCGAATCTCACTCTAGATGACGACGTCTTGCGGTCGCGCCAGCGCCCGCAAGCGAGGAATCTTGACGAGCAGTGAGGCACGAACTGCGAGGAACAGAGGAGGCGCAGTTGCAGACGCGCCAGCGGCTGCTCTGCGAGGAGCGAAGGAGTGCGCATGATTGTCGGCGCCATTTGACGTGCCTGTAACACCGATGGGTAAGACTGTCCGGGTGTTCCTGATGCGCGTGGTACTTCCGGACCGGCCCGGTTCCCTCGGGGCGGTGGCGTCCGCCATGGGCACCGTGGCGGCCGACATCAACGCCGTCGAGATCGTGGAGAAGTACGAGGGCTACGCCGTCGACGACTTCATGCTCGAGCTTCCGGTCGGGGTGCCGGCCGACTCGCTGATCACTGCCTGCACCTCGGTGCCGGGGGTCGAGGTCGTCTGGCTGTCCCACTACCCCGAGGCCTGGGGCCTGCAGTCGGACGTCGATGTGCTCAACTCGATGACCGAGGAACCCGACCGGGCCGAAGTCATCCTGACCCTCGAAGCGCCCCAGGTCTTCCGGATCACCTGGGCTGTCCTGGTGGACCGGGCGACCGGCACGGTTCTGGCCCAGAGCGACCTCGCCCCCGACCTCGACAGCGCCGGTGTGGCAGCACTCGGGCCGTTGGAGGAGCTGCGCGACGGGGAGTTGCCCGACGGGTGGCTGCCCGGCTGGGGCGAGACCCTGATCGCGGTGGCACCGTTCCGCAGCGACGCCAGCATCGTCCTGGCCAGGCGCGGTGGACCAGAGTTCCTGAAATCGGAGATGGCTCGGCTGCGCCACCTGGCGGCCCTGGCCCTCTGAGCACGGTCGAACCCGGAGGTCGGCCGCTCAGCGCAACAGCGTGTACATCCAGTAGCCGTAGCCCGAGACCGCTGCGGTCACTCCGAGCACGATCAGCACCGTCCACCAGCGCATCCGCTTCTTCTTGCGGGTCGCCGGCACGCCCTGGGGGCCCCACTCACCGAGCTGCGGGCGAACCCGCGGCGGGGCGCCGACGTTCAGGTTGAGGTCGGAGTTCAGTCCTTCGGGCACGCGGTCATCATAGGTCGGCCGGCCGAACCGCGCCCGGGCCCGAAGCCAGCAACGACTCGAAGCCGGCGGCGTCAAGGATCGGGACGCCGAGGGCGACCGCCTTGTCGTACTTGGAGCCGGCACTCTCGCCGGCGACCACGAAGTCGGTACGGCCGGAGACCGAACCGGAGACCTTGCCACCCCTGGCCTCGATCGCCGCGGTGGCGCTGTCGCGGGAGTAGCCCGGCAGCGAACCGGTGACAACGAGCGTCAGACCGGCCAGCACCTGCGGTTGCGCGGTCGCGGCCGCTGCCGGGGCTGCTGCGAGCCGGCACCCCGCGGCCTGCCACTTCTCGACGATGGCCCGGTGCCAGTCGACCTCGAACCACTCGGCTATCGAGGCCGCGAGCGTTGGGCCGATCCCCGGGACTGAGCTGAGTTCGTCCACCGATGCGTTGGCAAGGGCTTCGATGCTCGGGAAGGCCGCCGCGACATCCGGGGCGACCCCCTTGCCGACGTGCCGGATGGACAGCGCCACCAGGAACCGGGCGAACGGCTTGGTCTTGGCCTGCTCCAGGTTCTCCAGCAGCTTGCGCCCGTTGGCGGACAGTGCACCGGACTTGGTGGTGAGAACGCCGGCGCCGACCAGCTTCTCCTCGGTCAGGTCGAACAGGTCACCCTCGTCGGCGAGAAGGCCGCCGCTGAGCAGCGCGTCCGCCGACTGCCAGCCGAGCACCTCGATGTCGAGGGCCTGGCGGGAGGCCAGGTGGAACAGCCGCTCCCGCAACTGCGAAGGGCAGGAGCGCTGGTTGGGGCAGCGGATGTCCGCGTCCCCCTCCTTCTCCGGGCGTAGTTCGCTGCCGCAGGCCGGGCAGTGGGTCGGCATCACGAACTCCCGCTCGGAACCGTCCCGCAGGTCGGCCACCGGGCCGAGCACCTCCGGGATCACGTCACCGGCCTTGCGCAGGACGACGGTGTCCCCGATCAGGACGCCCTTGCGTTTCACCTCGGAGGCGTTGTGCAGCGTGGCCATCTCGACGGTCGAGCCGGCGACGAGGACCGGCTCCATCACCGCGTAGGGCGTGACCCTGCCGGTGCGGCCGACGTTCACCCTGATGTCCAGCAGCTTCGTGGTCACCTCCTCCGGCGGGTACTTGAACGCGATCGCCCAGCGGGGCGCGCGGGAGGTGTTGCCGAGCTTCGCCTGCAGCTCGCGGTCGTCGACCTTGATCACGACCCCGTCGATCTCGTGCTCCACCGAGTGCCGGTGCTCGCCGTAGAACTCGATGAAGGCCTTCACGTCCGCGGTCGAGTGGCAGACGCGGTAATGGTCGCTGGTCGGCAGTCCCCAGCTGCGCAGCAGGCCGTAGCCGTGGGACTGCCGATCGAGCGCCGGCCCGGCGATCTCACCGATCCCGTGGACCAGGAAGTGCAGCCGACGGCTGGCCGTGACCCTCGGGTCCTTCTGCCGCAGCGAGCCGGCAGCGGAGTTGCGCGGGTTGGCGAACGGCGCCTTGCCGGCAGCCACAAGTCCGGCGTTCAGGTTCGCGAAATCCTCCGGTCGCATGAACACCTCACCGCGCACCTCCAGCACAGCCGGGATGTCGGTGCCGCCGAGCCGGGTGGGGATCGCCTCGATGGTGCGGACGTTGGCGGTCACGTCCTCGCCGGTGATGCCGTCCCCCCGGGTGGCGGCGCTGGCCAGCCGGCCGTCGAGATAGACCAGGTCGAGGGCCAGCCCGTCGATCTTGAGTTCGCAGAGGTAGCCGGAAGCGGCCACCTCCTCACCGGCCAGCGATTCGGCCCTCGCCAGCCACTTGTCCAGCTCGGCGAGGGAGAACACGTTGTCGAGGCTCATCAGCGGCACGCGGTGGGTGACCTCCGCGAAGGTGGCGCTCGGCGCCCCACCGACCTGCTGGGTCGGGCTGTCCGGCGTCCGCAGCTCCGGATGCAGTTCCTCCAGCGCGGTCAGTTCCCGCATCAGGTTGTCGAACTCGGCGTCGGAGACGACCGGTGCATCCCGCATGTAGTAGCGCCAGCGGTGGTCGGTGATCTGGGCGCTCAGCTCGGCGTGCCGGGCTCGATCAGAGTCATCGGTCATGGCCCGAAACTTAGACGACAACCCAGACAGACGCGACAGCGACCGTCGGGGGCGGAGTCCTGACGAGCAGTGCGGAACGGACTGCGAGGAGTGCAGCGAGCCGGCGACAACGACGCTTGACAGCCCGACCGCAGCACGGCGTTGACTCATCCCATGGCCAGAACCGTCTTCTACACCGCCACCACGCTGGATGGCTTCATCGCAACCGACGACCACTCGCTGGACTGGCTCATGACCAGGGTGCCCGGCAAGGACGGGCCCCTCGATTACGCTGCCTTCATCGACGGCGTCGGCGCGCTCTGCATGGGGGCCAACACCTACGAGTGGATCCACCGGTACAGCCACGACGCCGCCGGCACCGCGACCGAGGCGTGGGCCTACGCCCAGCCCTGCTGGGTGTTCAGCCACCACGAGCGGTCGGCCTGGCCAGGGGCGGACCTGCGGGTGACGGCTGCGTCCGTGCCAGAGGTGCACGCCGAAATGGTCGCGGCCGCCGGCGGGCGCGACCTCTGGGTCGTCGGCGGTGGTGACCTGGCCGGCCAGTTCCTCGATCACGGCCTGCTCGATGAGGTGATCGTCAACATCGCGCCGGTCACCCTCGGCTCGGGCAAGCCGCTGCTGCCCAGGCGAGCAGAGTTGCGCTGCCTCGAGTCGATGCCCAGCGGCGAGTTCATCGCGGCCCGCTACGAGGTCGTCCGCTGACACCGGGAGAGGGCCGGGATCAACCCGGGATCGTCAGGCGAGGGCGTCCGCTACCTGCTCGGCAGCCTTGCCGAGCACATCGAAGCCGCGGCTCACCTCGGCGGGAGTCCAGCCCGCGAGCCCGCAGCCGGGGGTGAGCACCAGTTGGTCAGAGCTCGCATCCACCCGCTCGACCACTGTGAGCGCCCGCCGCCGTACCGCGTCCACGCCCAGCGGACGCGGCTCTCCGGTGGTGGGCAGGCAGCCGAGGTAGAGGCCGGCGCCGGAGTCCAGAGCCGCCGCGAGCGCGTCGAAGTCCGCAGCAGCCAGCTGGTCGAGGTCGAGCGAGACTGCCCCGAACCCGGCCCCCGTGGGGTCTTCGCCCACCAGCGAGGCCAGCGGCCAGCCACCCGGCCAGGCCGCGCAACTGTGCAGCACCGTTTCCACCTTCAGCCCCCGGCGGGCCGGTTCGGCCGTCAGCCAGCGAAGCCCGCGACACAGTTCGGGCAGGTCGACGGCCCGGTGCCGGAAGAAGCCGCCCGGGGTGGGCACGGCCCCGGCCGCGACCGCCGGCAGCGAGGGCTCGTCAACCTGCAGCGCCAGTTCGATCCCGGGGAACCGGCGGTCCAGGTCCACGAGCAGCTCCCCCACAGCCTCGGCCAACGACTGCGCCAGGTCCCGGCGGGCACCGATGTCGGCCAGCACCCGGCCCACGTGCGGGACACCGGTTGCGGCGGCCAGCGTCCAGGGCCCGGCGACCGCCACCTTGAACCGTCCGGCATATCCTGGCGCGCACTCCTCGAGCCGGTCCAGATCGTCCCGCCAGGTCGCCCTGGCCCGCCGCTGGTCGACACCGGGCGCTCCGCTGAGCCGCCATTCCCCCGCCGACAGCTCCGCCGGCAACCCGGACGGCAGCCCCAGGCCGCGGCCCAGCATCCCCGCCCAGGGTCCCCGGTCCGGCAGCTCCGGCAGGTAGGGCAGATCGGGGACCTTGTCGAAGGTCATCCGGACGGCAGCGCCGAAGTCCGTGCCCGGCAACGAGCCGAGCCCGGTGAAGCTGACCATCAGGGCGCCGTCGCGGCGATGGTGGCGCTGCCGACGACCCGGTCGCCGTCGTAGTAGACGGCGGCCTGACCAGGGGCGATGCCGAACGCCGGCTGGTCCAGCCGGATCCGCGCCCGGTCGCCGGTCACCTCGACCGTTGCCGGCATCGGCTCGCCGTGCGCCCGAACCTGGACCAGGCCGGCCCAGGCACCGGCCACCGGCTGCTCGGTCCAGGTCGGCCGGATGGCGTCGATCACCCGCACCGCCAGCGACTCCTTCGGACCGACCCTCACGGTGTTGGCCACCGGGTCGATGCCCAGCACGTAGCGGGGCCTGCCGTCGCCGGCAGGCACCGAAAGGTGCAACCCGTGGCGCTGGCCGACCGTGAACTGGTGCGAACCGGCATGGGCGCCGACCACTTCACCGTGCTCGTCGACCACGTCGCCGCTGCGCCGGCCGAGGCGGGACTGCAGGAACCCCGCGGTGTCACCGGTGGGGATGAAACAGATGTCATGGCTGTCGGGCTTACGCGCAACCAGCAGCCCGCGCGCCGCGGCTTCTGCGCGGACGTCGGCCTTGGCGACGTCGGCGCCCAGCGGGAACAACGAGTACCGCAACTGGTCGGCGTCCAGCACCCCGAGCACGTAGGACTGGTCCTTGGCCGGCTCGGCCGAGCGGAACAGGGAGACCCGGTCGCCGTTGACTTCCACCCGGGCGTAATGGCCGGTGGCGACTGCTTCGAAGCCGAGCGCCCGGCCGCGCTCCAGGACGGCTGCGAACTTGATCTTCTCGTTGCAGCGCAGGCACGGGTTCGGGGTGCGTCCGGCCGAGTACTCGCTGACGAAGTCGGCGACGACGTCCTCGGCGAACCGGTCGGCGAAGTCCCAGACGTAGAACGGGATGCCCAGGATGTCGGCGGCCCGGCGGGCGTCGTGCGAGTCTTCAAGGGAGCAGCAGCCACGGGAGCCGCTGCGGTAGGCCTCGGCGTTCTTCGAGAGCGCCAGGTGCACCCCGACGACGTCGTGCCCCTCCGAAACCAGGCGCGCGGCAGCGACGGCGGAGTCGACCCCGCCGGACATTGCAGCCAGTACGCGCATGCACGCCTCCCTCAGAACCCGATGAGTCTATGCGCCCGGGTCAGGCCGCCCCGAGCGCCGTTGCCACCAGCCCTGGCAGGACCGCCAGCAGCCGGTCGATCTCTCCCGTGGTCGTCTCCGGACCGAAGGAGAACCTGAGGCTGGCACCCGCGTCGGCCTCGCTGCTCCCCATCGCCAGCAGTACTTCACTCGGTTGGTGAACCCCAGCCGTGCAGGCCGAGCCGGTCGAGGCGTCGATCCCCGCCGAGTCGAGCAGCAGCAGGACGTCGTCGGCGCGCGTGCCGGGGAAGGTCAGGTTGACGATCGCCGGTCCGCAGGGCTCGAGGGTGTTGCTCCGGCAGCCCGGGATCGCAGCCAGTGCTCCGGTGATCAACCGGTCCCGCAGGCCGGCCAGCCGCAGGGCCTCCTCGGCCAGCCGGGCGGTCGCGATCCGGCTCGCGGCGGCGAAGCCAGCTGCCAGCGCCACCGGCACGGTCCCGGACCGCAGGCGCGCCTCCTGTCCCCCACCGAAGCCGGACGGGGCAAGCGACACGCCCCGACGAACCACCAGTGCTCCGATCCCGACCGGGCCGCCGAGCTTGTGCGCAGAGACGCTCAGCAGGTCGAGCCCGGATGCGGCGAAGTCGATCGGCAGGTGCCCGAACGCCTGGACCGCGTCACTGTGCACGCGGGCCCCGGCTGCGCCGGCCAGCTCCACGATCTCCGGGATCGGCTGCACAGCCCCGGTCTCGTTGTTGACCCACATCACCGACACCAGCCGGGTCCGCTGCCCCACCACCTGCTGTGCCGCTTCCAGGTCGAGGTGGCCGCCGGCGCCGACCCCGATGACCTCAACCCCGGGGAGGCGGCTGCGCACTGTTGCCACCGACGGATGCTCGACAGCCGAGACGGCCAGCCCTGGCCGCCCGGGATCGGTCACCCCAAGGAGCGCAAGGTTGTTGGCCTCGGTGCCACCGGAGGTGAAGACCACCTCACCGGCGCTCGCCCCGAGGTCGGCGGCAAGCGATTCCCGCGCCTCCTCGAGCAGTCGCCGAGCGGCGCGTCCGGCGGTGTGCAGCGAGCTGGGATTGCCCGGCAGGCCGAGCAGCCGCTGCACTGCTGCTGCTGCCTCCGGGAGGGTCGGTGAGCTCGCCGCGTGGTCCAGATAGCTGCGGCTGATCATCCCGCTCCCTCCGGTAACGGACGCAATCGATTTCCCCGGGCGGGAGCGTCGGATTGGGCCGTTCGCTCAAGGTTAGGTAACACTATTAACGATCCAGAGCCTGAAAGTGAACCATGAACCCGACGGACCAGCCGGCAGACGAAACGCGCCTGGGAGCGCGAACCGACGCCGAGGGTACCCGCTTCACGCTGTGGGCCCCGCGCGCCAGCCGGGTCGAGTTGGCCCTGGTGGACGAGAACCGCCGACAGACCAATCACGACCTCGCGCCCCTCGGGGACGGCGTCTGGGAGGTCCACGTCGACGGCGTCGGAGCCGGCCAGCGCTACGGGTACCGGGTGCACGGCCGCTGGTCGCCGGAGACGGGCGAGCGGTTCAATCCGGCGAAGCTGCTGCTGGACCCCTACGCCCGGGCCATCACCGGCGGCGTCGACTACTCCGGCCCGATCACCGACCACACCGCCGAGTCGAACTTCCTCCCCGACCCGACCGACTCGTTCGCAGCTGTACCGCTGAGCGTGGTCGTCGCCGACACCCCGCCCCCGCCGCCGCTGCCCCAGCCGATCCCGACCACCGAGCTCGTGATCTACGAGACCCACCTGCGTGGCTACACCCGGCAGCACCCATCCGTGCCCGAGCACCTGCGCGGCACCTACGCCGGCATGGGCTACCACACCGTCGTTGAGCACCTGGTGGAACTCGGGGTGAACGCCGTCGAGTTCCTGCCCATCCAGCACTTCGTCTCCGAACCCTTCGTCGTGGGCCGCGGCCTGACGAACTACTGGGGCTACAACACGCTCGGCTTCTTCGCCCCGCACGGCGCCTACTCCTCCTCCGGGACGCTCGGCGAGCAGGTCGCCGAGTTCAAGGAGATGGTGGCGGCCCTGCACGCTGCGGGGATCGCCGTCATCCTCGACGTCGTCTACAACCACACCGGCGAGGGCGGCCACGACGGGCCGACACTCAGCTTCCGCGGCATCGACCACGGTGCCTACTACCGGCTGACCGACGACCAGCGCAATGACTACGACGTGACCGGTTGCGGCAACGCCGTCGACACCTCGACGCCCGGGGTGTTGAAGCTGGTGCTCGACTCCCTGCGCTACTGGGCGACCGACATGGGCGTCGACGGCTTCCGGTTCGACCTGCAGACCACACTGATCCGCGACCACGCGCACCACGTCGACCAGAACCACGAGTTCAAGCGGCTGGTGGCTGCCGATCCGGTCCTTGCCGGCAAGGTCATGATCTCCGAGCCCTGGGACCTCGGTCCGTACGGCTACCAGGTCGGCCGCTGGGGTGTCGGCTGGTCGGAGTGGAACGACCGCTTCCGCGGCTTCACCCGCGATTTCTGGCGCGGCGCCATCGGCGGCGTCCAGGAGCTCGCGACCCGGCTCTCCGGCTCCTCCGACATTTTCGACCACGGCGGCCGGCCGGCCACCTCGTCGATCAACTTCGTGACCGCCCACGACGGCTTCACCATGCGCGACGTGGTCACCTACGACCTGAAGCACAACGAGGCCAACGCCGAGCGCAACCGTGACGGGGCAGACGACAACCGGTCCTGGAACCACGGCTACGAGGGCGAGACCGACGACCCGGCCATCATCGCCGCACGGCAGCGCACAGCGCGCAACCTGATGGCCACCATGCTGCTGAGCGCAGGCATTCCGATGATCCTGGCCGGCGACGAGAACGGACGCACCCAGGGCGGCAACAACAACGCCTACTGCCAGGATTCTCCGGTCTCCTGGGTGAACTGGTACGAGCAGGACGCCTGGTCGGCGCAGGAGGAACTCACCCGGACCCTGCTCAAGCTGCGCGCGGAGAACCCGCTGCTGCGGCCCGGACAGTGGCGCTACCACGGCGAGGTCACGGACAAGGCCGGCCACGGGCTGGGCCGCTCCCCGGTGGCCTGGTTCTCGGAGTCCGGTACCGAGATGACCACGGAGCACTGGCACGACATGGGTCGCCGGACGCTGGCGATGTACGTCTCGGACCGCACCCAGGCCTTCCTGATCTACTTCCATGCCGCCGCCGAGCCGGTGGAGCTGTCCCTGCCGGGAGCTCCGTGGGCGCTGGGCTACCGGGTGGTCGCGCACACCGGGCTCGCCGGCGAGCTCCCCCGCAAGCACCTGGCGCCGGGATCGACGGTCATCCTGCCGGGCCGGACGGTTGCCGTCCTCGCAGCCGACGTCCGGGTCGGGGCAAGGCTGGTGACCGCATCGCCGGTCACTCCCGAGGAGCCGGCGAAGACGCCCTAATTGGGTTCACGACGAGACGCGCCACCCTCCCGCAGCGGAGAAGCCTCCGCTAGGTTGAAACTCGTGAGCGCAACCTCGAACCCGTCCCGTAAGCGCCAGCCCCAGGCGATGCCGAGGCGGCCGGCAGCGACGCCTCCGGCCGTGGCGGCCACTGCCCCTGCCGCCCCGCCCGCCCTCGACCTCTCGCCGGTGACCACAGTGGTCAGTGGCTTCGGCCGGATCCCGGTCAGCGGCGTGAGCCCTGTTGTCGAAGGCGGCGCCTACCCGGCCAAGGCTGTCGTCGGGGAGCTGTTCCCGATCCGCGCGAAGGTCTTCCGCGAAGGCCACGACGCAGTGAACGCATCGGTCATCCTCACCTCACCCGCCGGCAGGGAACAACGCATCGACATGCAGCCGGTCGAACCGCGCGGCCTGGACCCGTGGGAGGCCTGGGTGCGGCTGGACGCGGAGGGCGACTGGACCTTCCGCATCGAAGGCTGGTCGGACCCCTGGGCCACCTGGTTGCACAATGCCGAGGCCAAGCTGCCCGCGGGGGTGGACATCGAGCTGGTCTGCCTCGAGGGCCGGGACCTGCTGGAGCGCACGGCGACGATCGCGGAGCAGGCCGGTGACCCGGTGCAGGCCTCGATCCTCAAGGCGACAGCGATGCTGCTGATCCCGGAGCGCCCGGCGACCGACCTGATCGAGGTGGCCACGGCCAAGGGCATCTCCAGGGCCATGGAGCAGTTCGGCCCGAGGGACCTGGTCTCGCCGACGGCCGAGTTCCCGTTGTTCGCCGACCGGGCCCGTGCCCTGTACTCCAGCTGGTACGAGTTCTTCCCCCGCTCGCAGGGCGCCACCTACGACCCGGTCACCAGGAAGTGGACCTCGGGGACCTTCGACAGCTGCCACACCCGGTTGGAGGAGGTGGCGGCGATGGGCTTCGACGTGATCTACCTGCCGCCGGTGCACCCGATCGGCACGGCCTTCCGCAAGGGCAGGAACAACACCCTGATCCCGGCAGCCGGCGACCCCGGCTCGCCGTGGGCGATCGGCTCTGCGGACGGTGGCCACGACGCCATCCACCCGGACCTGGGCGACTGGGACGCCTTCGACCGCTTCGTGGCCAAGGCGAGGGAGGTGGGCCT
>JADLEH010000183.1 GCA_020846255.1 Propionibacteriaceae bacterium | reverse complement strand
TGAGCCGGCGACGGTGTAGACGCTGGACCCGTCGGCACGCCGTAACGGCGCGGGCTCAGCAGGCTCGTTCGCGGTGGGTCGGGTGATCGCCGCGCACAGGTTGAGGGCTTGGGCGAGGATCAGGTTGACGACGGTGTCGACGTGTTGGGCGGGTACTTCGGCGGCTCGCACCGCGCGCAGGGCTTCGGCGCGCAGGTGCCAGGTCTGCCACACCGAACGGTCCTTTTGCACCACAGCGACGACTTGGCGAGCGCTGTCTTCCAGCCACGCCTGGGTGGGATGCACCGCCTGGCGAGGGGGCGGGTTCAGCGCGGTGTGGATCATCTGTTGCAGGCTGGCTTCGCCGCCGAGAACCTGCCGAGCTTGGTCCCGCCACGCGATGCGCTGCTCGGCGAGAGTGCTGGGCTCATGTTTGGCCTCGCGGGTCTCCAGGGTGGCCTGCTGCGCCAGGGCGATCGCCTCCACCGGGGTGGGCGGACGGCCATGATCCCGCTGGAACTCGGCGGCGAGTTCGCTGCGGCGGGCCTCGATTGAACGCCGCCGGGTGGACCAGCGCTGGTTCAGCTCGGGGTCGATCCCGACCACCTCACGGACCGGCCTCTTGTGTGGATCGGGGTTGGGTCGGGCGTGGAACCGGAGTCCGACCCGTTCGGCCAGGTGGCGTTCCAGGGCGGTGTTGTAGGTCTCGGAGGCTGCCACGACCGCTTTGTGCAGCACTCTGCTGTCGATTGACAACCAGCGCCCGTCCTCCAGGGTTTGCACCTTATTCGCGACCGCCACGTGGGTGTGCAGGTCCGGGTCCCCGGCCCGGGAATCGCGGTGGGTGAAACGGGTCGCGACCAGGCCGCGGACGTCGACCTGCCGCACACCGTCGGTACCGGTGCGGGTGAACAGGGCGTGCCGCTCGATGAACCTGAGCGCCTCGGCTACCGCGAGTTGGTGGCAGCGTTCGATCTCGGCCGCCAACACAGGATCGGCGATCGCCCAAAGGCTAGAGACGGACTTCACGGGGGAGAGGGTGAGGTCGAACCCCGCCACCGCGGTGGTCTGCTGCCGCGACAATCGCGCCAGATGGCCGGCGAGTTCGCGCGGGTCAAGGGGGTCGCGGCCGAACTGCTGCCGGAACATCTCCAGCCCGACCTGGCTCCGGATCCGGGCCCGATCCTCGATTGCCGTCGCCGCCTTTGTCGGGAGGCCCCTTTCCTTGTTCCGCGCTTCGAGGCGGCGGGCGACCTCGATCCGGAACGGGCTGATGTCGTTGTCGTACACCCGGAACGGCTGACCGAGCCGCGTGATCTCGACGAAGTCCTTCTCCGTCAAGCCCGGCCCGGCCAGGTCACGTTTGCGCTGTTCCGAGAGGGGATGGTGGCCCGACCCGAACATTGCCTGCATCTGCTCAGCGGTCACGACATCGCCGGCGTTGAGCCCGTCGATTCCGGCCATCCCCGAGCCCATCCACACCCCGGGAACTTCGCCCTTCTCGGTGTAGTAAGACGCCAGCCCGGTGTGGCCCTTCTCGGTGGAGTCCATCGCCGCAACCTGCCGGGTCAGGTAGTCATACCCCGACCCCGCCGTGATCCGCTTCAGGCTCATCGTCACACCTCCTTAAGCCCGAAAACCGGCCCAGTTCGGACAGTCCGCGCGATCGGTTCTCTGCTACGGTTTCGGCGGAAGCTCGCGATGCCGCTCTGGCTAGGGGTTTTGGTGGATGCCAGAGGTGTATCGGACTTGGGAATCTGTCGATTCCCGCGCTCGGGGCTGAGAATCGGGGGGTCGCCTTGGCCGTCGTCGGCACACACTGGTGCGGGTGAGCCCGTAGAGGTGTATGACGCGGGGTCTTCGGGTGCTGCTGGATTGTTGCTGCGAGCACGTGGGTCTGTCTCCGTAGCGGAAGGCCCTCCAAGGTGACGCCTGGCCGGTGTCAGGAAAGGAGGGGCCGGGATGGAAGTCATGTTCGAGCGGGTTGCCGGGCTCGATGTTGGGAAGGCGTCGGTGACGGTGTGCGTGCGCACGCCGGGTGCGCGGCGTGGCCGGCACAGCGAGACGCGGACGTTCAAGACCACGACCGGGTCGTTGCGGCTGATGCGCGACTGGCTGGTGGAGGCCGGGGTGACGGTGGCGGCGATGGAGTCGACCTCGACGTACTGGAAGCCGCCGTTCTACTGCCTGGAAGAGGTCATGGAGGTATGGCTGCTGAACGCGGCCCACATGAAGGCGGTGCCGGGCCGCAAGACCGACGTGCGTGACGCCGAATGGATCGCCCAGTTGTTGGAGCATGGCTTGTTGACGCCGTCGTTCGTGCCGCCGCCGGCGATCCGGCAGTTGCGTCTGTTGACCCGGTACCGGTTCCAGCTGATGGGTGATCGGACCAGGGAGGCGACCCGGCTGGAGCTGATGCTGGAGGACGCCTCGATCAAGTTGTCTTCGGTGGCCTCGAGCTTGACCACCTTGTCGGCCCGGGTGATGCTGACGGCGATGATCGAGGGGGAGAGCAACCCGTTGGTGCTGGCCGAGATGGCGAAGGGCAAGATGCGGGCCAAGATCCCCGACCTCGCCCAGGCGCTGGATGGCCATTTCGACGTTCACCATGCCCGGCTGGCCCGTCAGATCCTGACCCGGCTGGACCAGGTGCAGGCCGCCCTGGTTGAGGTGGATGAGGTGATCGCGATCGAAGCGGCGCCGTGGAACCACCAGATGGAGTTGCTGCAAACCATTCCCGGGATCGGGCCGAAGGTCGCCCAGGTGATCGTTGCCGAGACCGGCGCCGACATGTCCAGGTTCCCGACCGCAGCGCACCTGGCGTCATGGGCCGGGGTGGCACCGGCGGTGTATGAGTCCGCGGGCAGATCACGGGCGGCCGGCTCCGGTAACGGCAACAAGTGGCTCAAGGCCATGCTGGTCGAGTCCGCCGGATCGGTGGGCAGGATGCGCGGCAAGAACTACCTTGCCAGCCAGTACGCCCGGATCTCCCGGCGTCGCGGGGCGGGCCGGGCACAGGTCGCCGTCGCGCACTCGATGCTGGTCATCGCCTGGCACCTCCTCACCAAGGACCAGCCCTACCAAGACCTCGGCAACGACTGGCTCACCCGCCGCAACAGCGAAGCCCGAGCCCGCCGCCTCGTCGCCGAACTCGAACGCCTCGGCCACACCGTCACCCTCGACGCCGCCTAACCACCGGCAAGTGCCAGCCGGGCACCCCCGGCCCACTTCAGCCTGCCCGGCACCAGATGATTCACGGGTCTGTGTGGGTCACGAGATTGCTCGAAATCAGGGTCCGCGGAGGGGCGTGTCCGCAACCCCTTGCGGTGGATCCGGCGCGGACGGGTTGGTTAAGCCGAGACGGGAATCCTGGGCTGGTGGTCTTCATG
>JADLEH010000182.1 GCA_020846255.1 Propionibacteriaceae bacterium | reverse complement strand
TGACCAGTGCCGGCTCGACCTACGGCGAGAGCGGCGGCTTCGTCAACCAGATCGACGGCCTGCCCACCGACCCCGACTTCGGCACCAACGGTGGCTACTACTGGTCGTACTTCCACGCCACCGTCGCAGCCGACGGAACCCTCGCGGCCTGGCAGTACTACACCTCATCGGCGGCCGACTCCCGCCCCCAGCAGGGTGAGGCCGAGGGCTGGCTGTTGACCAGGAGCTGGGAGCCCACCGGGCCCGCCGTTGACCGGGTCTTCGACGCTCCGGCCGCGACCTCCACCGCAACCTCCACCGCGACCGCGACTCCGACGGCCAGCGAGACAGCAACCGCAACGGCGTCCGCCTCTGGTTCGGCCACGGCAACCGCCACGTCCACGGCCACGGCCACGGCCACGGCCAGCGGCACTCCGCCGACCCGGTCGGTGTCGAGCGCGGCGACCAAGGCCGCGACCTTCATCACCAAGCACCTGCCGACAGCGGACGACGGGGCCGGAGCCGAGGTCGCGGCGGTCCTCGGACTCGCCACGACCCAGCAGTGCAGCTACGCCCCGACCATCCGGTCCCTGGTCGCAAGCCTGACCGGCGAGGCCGCTGCCTACATCGCTGGCAACCCTGGAAGGGCTGCGAACCTGGCGATCATGGTGTCCGCCCTCGGCCTCGACCCGACCGACTTCGGCGGTGTCGACCTGATCCAGGCCATCACCTCCGGCACCAACCCAGACGGGTCGGTGGGTTCCTTCCCCTCCGCCTACACCCAGGCACTGGCAGTGATCGCCCTGTCAAGGGCAGGGTCCAGCGTCCCGGCGGACCTGGTCACCTCCCTGCTGAGCTTCCAGGACTCCAACGGAGGCTTCGGATACGAGTGGGACGGCACCTTCTACACCGATCCCGACTCCACAGCGCTCGGAATCCAGGCCCTGACAGCGGTCGGCGGTCACCAGGCTGCAGTCGACCAGGCACTCGCGTGGGCGGCGGCCAACAAGAACTCCGACGGCTACTGGACCAACTACTCACCGGTTGACAGCACCGGCCTGCTCGGCTCGGCCGTCCAGCTGGCCGGCGGTGACGCCGACGCTGCGCTTGCCTGGGTGCAGGGTCAGCAGCTGACCGGAGGCGGCTTCCCCAACGAGCTGGACGGCGCCTCGGCCGATCTGCTGGCAACCTCCAACGCCCTCTACCTGCTGACCGGAACGACCATGCTCGATGTCCGGCTCGGCCTCGCCGCCTGCCCGGCCGGAGGCAGCGATCCGGCAGCCACTACCCAGGGCGCTGCCGACAACGCCGAGCTGGCGGCCACCGGCAGCTCGCCGCTGCTGTTCCCGCTCGGCCTGGCCGGGATCGGCCTGGTGGCCCTCGGCGGGGTGCTGATCATCTCGCGGCGTGACTGGCGGCGGGCACAGTGAACCCGCGACTGCGGAGCCGGGTCACCCGGCTGATCGCCATCGCGCTCGTCATGGCCGGCTCGCTGGTGGCAGCACCGGCATCGGCGGCCTCGGTCCCGGCCCTGCCGGCGGCCGTCACGTCCTGCAGTGGCGTCTGGGTGGTTGTCGACCGCGGCGACGGTGACAGCACGGTCCGCTGCGCCACCAGCTACCGGACCGGGACTTCGGCCCTGGCCAGTGCGCGGCTGACGGCGAAGACGAAGTACGGCTTCGTCTGCCAGATCGCGGGCTTCCCCGCAACCTGCGACCCCACCGCTGCCCTTGGCTACTGGTCGTACTGGAAGTCATCGCCACAGCCCGACGGGACCTGGGGCGAGTGGACGTACGCCACCAAGGGAGCGACCAGCAGCAAGCCGGTGAAGGGCGCCGCCGAGGGTTGGCGCTGGCAGCCGCTGGCGCCGCAGGGCACCGCGCCAGACCTCAAGCCGCCGGCGGCCTACGCCTCAGCCCCGAAACCGGTCATCGCGGGAACCGCGAAGGTCGGTCGAGTGCTCACGGCCGACCCCGGCGTCTGGCTGCCCACCCCCGAGACGCTCACCTTCCAGTGGTACCGGTCCGGCAAGAAGATCAGGAACGCGACCGGCGCGTCCTACCAGCTGACCAGGTCGGATCGCACGAAGCGGATCAAGGTGAAGGTCACCGCGCGGGGGCCCGAACTGCAGACCGTGTCCAGGACCTCGGCGCAGACAGCGAAGGTGAAGTCATGAGGCGTTTCCTACCGGCTGCCCTGCTAACGGCGATGCTCGCCGTCGGCATGTTGGCGGCAGCACCGACCACCCAGGCCCTCCCCCTCCCGCAGGCCGCCACCTGCGGCGGGGTCTGGGTGGTCGTCGACTACGGCTCCCTCGGCGGGATCTCCACCCACTGCGCCACCAGCTACAGCAATGGCACCGGAGCCCTCCGAAGCGCCGGGTTCGGGCCGGTTCTCGACAACGGCATGATCGTGAAGATCGGCGGCAAGCCGGCGACGGTGAACACCAACGAGTCGTACTGGTCGTACTGGCACGCCACCAGGAAGTCCGACGGCAGCTACTCCGGCTGGAGCTACTCCAACCTCGGCGGAAACGCCTACCACCCGACCAAGGGCAACGCCGAAGGTTGGCGCTACCAGTCCACCTCCGGCGGCAAGGTGGCTCCGGGCGCAGCCCCGCCGAAGAACCCGGTGGCCAAGCCGACCCCGACCAGGACCAGCACCAAGCCGTCCAGCAAGCCGACGGTGAAGGCGACCCCCACCACGAAGGCCTCCGCAACGAGGAGTGCGACCGCCACCGCGCGGGCGACCAAAGCCACCACGGTCCCGACTGCGACCCCGTCGCCCACCCCGACCGCGTCGGTCGAGCCGACCGCGACCGAGAGCGAAACCGAGGTGACCGAGCCCAGCCCGCCCACCGACCCCGGCAGTCCGGTGGGCGCCATCGCCGCCGGCTCGCTGGTGACGGCCGGCGCCGCGGGCGTCGGCGCCTGGTGGCTACTCAAGGGAAGGAGACGCTGATCACGATGCACCCGTGGGCATGGTGGTGCTGGGCCATCGGAATCGGGCTCGCCGTCAGCGGCACCACGAATCCGTTGCTGCTCGCACTGATCGCGACCGCGATGGTGGCTGTCGTGATGCTGCGGCGCAGCAACGCGCCGTGGGCCAGGTCCGTGAAGGCCTACCTGTTGTTGTCACTGTTCGTGATCGGCATGCGGGTGTTCTTCCAGGTGCTGATCGGCAGCGGCTCGGGCGAGACGGTGCTGTTCGCCCTTCCCGAGATCCCGCTCCCGGAATGGGCTGCGGGCATCCGGCTGGGCGGGCCGGTGACTGCCGAGGGGCTGGTGCACACCCTCTACGACGCCCTGCGCCTTGCCGTGATGCTGCTGTGCATCGGGGCAGCCAATGCGCTGGCGAACCCGCGGCGGGCGCTGCGCTCGGTGCCGGCGGCGCTCTACGAGGCGTCGGTTGCGGTCGTGGTCGCCCTCAGCGTCGCCCCGCAGCTGATCGAGAGCGCCCAGCGGGTCCACCGGGCGCGGCGGCTGCGTGGCCAGACCGCCAAGGGCCTTGGCGCCCTCTCCACCGTCGCGATGCCGGTGCTCTCCGACGCCATCGAACGCTCGATCGCCCTCGCCGCCGGGATGGAGTCCCGCGGTTTCGCCAGGACCCGGGGGTTGCCGGTGCGGGGCTCGCTGCCCGTCATGTTGTCGGCCGTGCTGGTGTCGCTCCTCGGCGTCTTCCTGCTGCTCAGTACGTCCTGGTGGCTGCTCGCCGTCGGCCTGCTGCTGGTCGGCCTGGCCGGGACGGCCTGGGGCCTGCGCCGGGCCGGACGGGCGCTGCGGGTGACCGCCCACCGTCCGGACCCCTGGGGCGCGCGGGAGACCCTCGTGGCGGCGACCGGCATCGGGGCTGCCGTCCTCCTGCTCGGACTCGGCTGGCTCGACCCGGGAGCCGCCTACGGTGCGCTGCACCCCTCCACCGATCCACTTCAGTGGCCGGAACTGACCGCACCGATGCTGGCCGTGGTCGGGCTGGTGCTTGCGCCCCTTGCGATCACCCGGACCGGCGGCCTGCGGACCGTCACCTCACTCCGCAATGACACCAGGGTCAGGTCGTTGCGACCCCAGGTGGAGCCGGAACTGGTGCCCCGATGATCACCTTCGACCGGGTCTCGGTGCGTTACGCCGACGCGACCCGGCCGACGCTCGACCGGGTCTCCCTCGAGCTGCCCGAGGGCGACCTCTGCCTGGTCGTCGGTGCCACCGGCAGCGGCAAGTCCACCCTGCTCGGGGCGATCAACGGCCTCGTGCCGCACTTCACCGGTGGCGTCCTCGGCGGCCGCGTCCTCGTGGACGGGTGGGACACAGCCCTGCACCGGCCCCGTGACCTGTCCGAGGTGGTGGGCTTCGTCGGCCAGGACCCACTGCGCGGCTTCGTCACCGACACCGTAGAGGACGAGATCGCGTACGGCATGGAGCAGCTGGGCATCGACCCGGTCGCCATGCGCAAGCGCGTCGAGGAGACCCTCGACCTGCTGGGGATCGCCGACCTTCGCGCCCGGCCGCTGGTGGAGCTCTCCGGCGGCCAGCAGCAACGGGTGGCGATCGCCGCCGTGCTGGCTGCGCAACCGCGGGTCCTCGTGCTCGACGAGCCCACCTCGGCGCTCGACCCGACGGCGGCCCAGGACGTGCTGTCGGCGATCGCAACCCTGGTCCACGAGGTCGGCCTCACCGTCGTCCTCGCCGAGCACCGGCTGGAACGGGTGATGCAGGCAGCCGACTCGATGATCTGGCTCCCCGGGGACGGCAGCGCCGTCCAGGGCAACCCGAGGGACGTGCTGGCTGCAGCCACCATCACTCCCCCGCTGGCAGCCCTCGCCAGGGCAGCCGGCTGGGCGGAGGTTCCGCTCAGCGTCCGCGAGGCCCGGCGCCGCGCGTTCGCGGAGGGGGTGTTCCCCGCTTCGCCGCCACCCCGAGCCGAAGAGCCGACGCCGGTGGTGCTGCGGGCCACCGGGGTCGAGGTGCGCTTCGGCGAGGTGGCCGCCGTCCGCGGCGTCGACCTGGAGCTCCGCGCCGGCAGCGTCACGGCGCTGATGGGACGCAACGGGGCCGGCAAGTCGTCGCTCCTGTGGGCCCTGCAGGGCGCCCTGACCTGCGCCGGGGAGATCTCGGTGGCCGGGGTCGACCCACGCGGGCTGGGCGCCGCAAGGGCCCGCCGGCTGGTGACCCTCGTGCCCCAGACGGCCGCCGACCTGCTCTACCTGCCCACCGTCGGGGCCGAGTGCGACCAGGCCGACCGGGAGAGCGGAGCCCCCACCGGCGCGGCCGCCGGCCTGCTCGCAGAACTCGGGGTGGAGGTCGACGGCGACCGGGACCCCAGGGACCTGTCCGAGGGGCAACGGCTCGCCCTTGTCCTCGCGGTCCAGCTGGTGGCCGGGCCGAAGGTGCTGCTCCTGGACGAGCCGACCCGTGGTCTCGACTACTGCTCCAAGGCCGAACTGCACCGGATCATCGACCGGCTGGCAGCCACCGGCGTCGCGGTGCTGATCAGCACCCACGACGTCGAGTTCGCGGCCCTGGCCAGCCGGCGGACGCTGCTGATGGCGGACGGGGAGATCATCGCCGGCGGCGAAACGGCGGACCTGCTCACCTCCTCGCCCGCCTACGCCCCGCAGATGGCCAAGGTGTTCGCCCCGAGCCGACTGCTCACGCCCGACGATGTCGTCAGGGGGCTGCGATGACCGGCAGCGACCGCCGGGTCTCCGTCGCGCTGCTCGTTGCTGTGGTCGCCGGCGTGGTGGCCTTCAGCTGGCCGCTGTTCCTGCGTCCGGATTCAGCGGTGTCGCCGGCCCAGGCGCCGATCATGTTCGCCCTCGTCCTGCCGATGGTGCTCGCGATCGTCCTCGCTGAGCTGGCCGGCGGCCGGATGGATGTGAAGGCCCTCGCCATGCTCGGGGTGCTGGCAGCCGTCGGCACCATCCTGCGGCCGCTGAGCGCCGGCACGGCTGGCTTCGAGCTCATCTTCTTCCTGATGATCCTCGCCGGACGGGTGTTCGGTGCCGGCTTCGGCTTCGCCCTCGGCGCGATCACCTTGTTCACCTCGGCCCTGGTCACCTCCGGCGTGGGCCCGTGGCTGCCCTACCAGATGCTCACCGCCGGCTTCGTCGGGCTGTTCGCCGGCTGGCTGCCCGCGGCAAGGGGGCGGCTGGAACTGGTCCTGCTCTCCGCCTACGGGATGCTGTCGGCTTTCACCTACGGGTGGCTGATGGACTTCTCGTTCTGGCCGTTCGCGATCGGGGACGGCACCCAG
>JADLEH010000181.1 GCA_020846255.1 Propionibacteriaceae bacterium | reverse complement strand
TGCGACATCAGGTCGTTGCCGGCACCACCCGGCGCCGCCGGTGCCACCGCCGGCACGGGCTGCTGGGCCTGCAACGCGGCCACCTGGTCCTGCATGGCGGCGAACTGGGCTGCCTGCGCCTGCTCCTGCGCCAGGGCCTGGGCTGCGGCCTGCTGCTTCTGGGCCGCCGACTGCTGCACGCTGCCGGAAACCGCTGTCGCGGTGCCGGCGATCACCGCCGTCCGAGCCATCGTCCCGATCAGTCCCGGACGTCCGTTGCGTCGCCTCATGCCTGTTCCTCCTCGTCTGGGACGGTTGCAAGGATCTCCTCGACCACGCCTCCTGGCACCTGGATGTCCGCGACCAGCACCCCGCCGGAGCCGGCAACCGCCTCGCGCAGCGGCCGCATCCAGGAGTGTTCGAACGCGAGCACGGCGGCGGAGCTGCCCGGCTGCAGGTCGGCCGCCAGTTCGGCGGCGTCCTCGTCAGAGATCAGGCCTTCGACACGTTCGAGCAGGCCGCCGAGTTCGGCGTCGATCTCGGCGAGCTCCGACCAGACCAGCTCACCGGCCTCGTCCCTGCGGACGAACAGGCCGTCCACGATCGTGATCGTCGAAGTGTCCACCAGTCGTCGCAGCTCGGGCAGGATCGCGCCGTTGAACGCACTGCCCGGGAACGCGACCACGATGACCTCAACCGGTGCCATGGTCATTGCCTGTCCCCCTTGCCGGCGCAGCGGTGCCTGCGCTTCCGCGAGCAATCTATTGCCTGGGGAATCGGCCCGACAATGGCTCGCCTCACGCGCCGGGAAGCCCCGTCCGGATCACCGCCGCGCCAGCTTGCCGGGTGGGCCCTTCTCGTCGTGGCACCGGCTTCGGCGCTAGGTTTCTGCAATGAGCGTCGACCCTGAACAGCAGAGTCCCTCCGACTACGATCCCGTCCTGGAAGGCATCGAGCCGGCACCGTACGCTGCGCGTCCGGAACGACTGCGGCCGCGCGCGAAGCGCAAGGCCGCGCCGGAAGACAGTTGGCTCCCGCCCCCCTTCGAGGCCGACGGCCGCAACTACGCCTACGTCGACTGGCTCGAGCAGCAGTCGATGCTCCACGACGCCACGGCGCTGGGCCGGCAGCTCGCCGGCGACCACGCGATGTGGGCGGCGCCGTACGCCCACCCCGATCCCAGGGCGGCCGTGCAGCACGCTTCGGTGTGGTTCACCGCCTACCCGCTGTCGCAGATCACCGAGCCGGGCCAGTCGTTCCTCGGGGCGCTCGGGGCGGAGGAGCTGTGGGCGGCCTTCGCGAAGATCGGCATCGAGGCGATCCACACCGGCCCGCTCAAGCTCGCCGGTGGCATTCAGGGTTGGCAGCCGACGCCGAGCGTCGATGGCCACTTCGACCGGATCAGCATGCAGATCGACCCGGTCTTCGGCACCGAGGAGGAGTTCCGGGCGATGTGCGCCAACGCCGCCCGCCGCCGGGGCACCATCCTTGACGACATCGTCCCCGGCCACACCGGGAAGGGCGCCGACTTCCGGCTCGCCGAGCTGAACTACCTCGACTACCCCGGCATCTACCACATGGTCGACATCCCCCGGGAGGCCTGGGACCTGCTGCCGGAGGTGCCCGAGGGCGAGGATTCGGTCAACCTGTCCCCGGAGGTGGAGCGCCAGCTGGCCGAGGCCGGCTACATCATCGGCGAACTGCAGCGGGTGATCTTCTACGAGCCGGGCGTGAAGGAGACCAACTGGTCGGTCACGCGGCCGGTGTACGACTGGAAGGGCGTGCTGCGCCGGTGGGTGTACCTGCACTACTTCAAGGAGGGTCAGCCGACCATCAACTGGCTGGACCCGACCTTCGCCGGCATGCGGCTGGTCATCGGGGATGCGCTGCACTCCCTGCTCGACCTCGGCTCCGGCGGGCTGCGGCTGGACGCCAACGGCTTCCTCGGCGTGGAGAAGGCGTTCGACTCCGGCCCGGGCTGGTCGGAGGGCCACCCCTTGTCGCAGGCCGCGAACCAGCTGATCGGCTCGATGGTGCGGAAGGTGGGCGGCTTCACCTTCCAGGAGCTGAACCTGTCGATGGACGACATCAAGGCCACCGGCGCGGTCGGCCCGGACCTGTCCTACGACTTCGTCACCCGGCCCGCCTACCACTTCGCGCTCTGCACCGGAGACACCGAGTTCCTGCGGCTCACGCTCCGGGAGGCCCTGGCGATCGGCGTCGATCAGGCCTCGCTGGTGCACGCCCTGCAGAACCACGACGAACTCACCTACGAGCTGGTGCACTTCGCCGGTCCGCACCGCGATGACGTCTACATCCTGGGCGGCGGCGAGACGACCGGCGGCGAGCTGGCCGAGTACATCCGCGAGACCATGCGGCTGAAGCTGACCGGTGAGGCAGCGCCCTACAACGCCCTGTTCGTGCAGAACGGGATCGCCTGCACCACCGCATCGGCGGTGGCTGCCAGCCTCGGCATCACCGACCTCGAGGAGATCAGCGACGGTGACGCCCGGCGAATCGCCAAGGCCCACCTGCTGCTGTGCATGTACAACGCCTGGCAGCCGGGGGTGTTCGCCCTCTCCGGCTGGGACCTGGTCGGCGCCCTGCCGCTGGACCGCAGCAAGGTGAAGGGGCTGATCAGCACCGGCGACACCCGCTGGATCGAGCGTGGCGCCTACGACCTGATGGGCAGCTCCCCGGACGCGAAGAAGTCGGCCTCCGGCATGCCGCTGGCGAAGGCGCTGTACGGATCTTTGCCCGACCAGCTGGCCAGCCCGACCTCGTTCGCGTCCCGGCTGGGCGAGATCCTGAAGGTGCGCAAGCGCAGCGGGATCGCCACGGCCACGCTGCTCGACGTGCCCGAAGTGCCCTTCACGAGCATGCTCGTGATGGTGAACCGGCTGGAATCGGGGCTGGTCCAGATCACCGCGCTGAACTTCGGCCCGGAGAAGACCACCGGCCGGGTGCAGTCCGAACACATCCCGCAGGGCCGGGTGACCGACTTGAGCACCCGCCGCAAAGTGGACGACGTGGACAACCTTGGTGGTTTCACCGTCGAGTTGCCGCCCTACGGCGGCCTGGCGATGGTCGTCCGGTGAGACGATTCGCGCTCCAGCTCGGCCCGGCGGCCTGATTCCGGCCGATCAGCCGCTCCAGAGCGCGATCCGCTCACCTCGGTGAGCGTCAATGCTCGTGCGGGTGGTCGCCCTCGCCGCTGAAGTCGATCTCGAGTTCGACGGTGGCGTGGTCGATGAGGTCGGCGACCGCCTTCTTGTCCTCCGGCGACAGGTCCAGCCCGTCAGCCTCGACCAGCTGGAGCGGGTCGAGGTCGGCGAAGATCTGCTGGATGTGGGCTGTGATCAGGTCCACGGCGACGGCGTCCAGGCCGTTCTCGAAACCGGGTTGCTCCCACACTTCGGTCTCGTCGGTCATCCCTGGCTCCCCCTCCCGGCAGCCGGCGCCAGCAGCTCCTGCTCGGCGGCCCTCGTCCACCGGCCGTCGTCGAGCAGGGCGGCCACGCCCGGCAACTGCTCGGGCAGGTCCACCAGCCGCACCAGGCCGAGGTCGTGGAGTTCGGGGTAGACCATGATCTTGCCGCCGGAGGTCCGCTCGATCACAGACGTGATCGCGTCGCCGAAACCGGCCATGCCGGTGACGGCGTCGAGCGAGATGGACGTGTCCAGCACACCGGACTCCACCTTCTGCAGGACGCTGGCCAGGTCGGCCATCTCCGAACCCGAGGTGCCGATCAGGAAGACGTGGCGCTCGATGATCCGCTGCAGGTCGAGCTCGGCGAGGGTGCCGGTGGCGAAGCCGGCGAAGGCGTTCACGATCGCCCCGTCGCCGGCCAGGTCCACGGCCTGGGCCAGGACGGCCGGAGCCGGCACCAGGCACGTCAGGTAGGTGTAGCCGGGTTGCAGCGGTTCGCTGGCCGAATTGACCACCCGCACCGGCACCCCGCGCCTGGCCGCGGCCGGGGCGACCACGTCGGCGAGGTGGCGCAGCCGGGAGTCGTTCAGGTCCGTGGCGTCGATGGTGATGCCGGGCACATCCAGGACGGCCGCCCGCATGGTGTGCATCAGTCCCATCGGGCCGGCGGCGCCGATGATCGCCACCCGGTCGCCGGGCCGGATCTCGCCGCTGGCCGGGATCTCGCGGTAGGCCACCTGCGGGTCGTCGCCGGTGGTGCCGATGTAGCGGACGAAGTCGTAGTGCACCCTGCCGACGTCGAGCCGGACGCGTCGCTCCAGCCGGCGGCCACCGAGCACGACGCACAGCAGGCTGCCGTTGCCCAACAGCCCGCTGAGCCGCTCGATCACGTCGGCACCGCTGCCGTAGTAGACGATGTCGTCGAACCCCTGGGCGAGCTGGTCGAGTTCGGCTGCCACGGCTGTCGCGCCGACCTGGGCCGGGTCGATGCCGACGACGCTGATGCCGGCCGGGTCGGCCTGCGCCAGCAGCCCGGCAAGCCCGCCCGCCACGACGCCGGGGTCGGCGACGACCAGCAACTGGCCGCCGGGCTTCAGGGTGTTGCGTTCCGCCCGGGAGTAGGCCGCCTCGACCGTGGCCCACGGTTCGACCAGCGCCACAGCTGCCGCCGACGGCGTCTCGCTCACCCGGAGCAGGAACTCGTCGCCGCCGGCGACCACCATCCGCTCGTCGACGACGACGTACTCCTGGAGGGCGCCCTCGAAGTTGTAGCCGAACGCGCCGCTGGAGGCCGCCGTGGGCAGGTGCCGCCAGTCGGCCTGCACCAGCACCCGGTCGCCCACCCGGAAGTGGGTGACGTCGGCACCGGCGGCGACCACGCGGGCCACCGGCTCGTGGCCGGGGACCGTCGGCTCGAGGTCGGGGTGGTAGCTGGGGATCTCGGCCAGCTGGGTCGCGGTGAGGCCGGCGATCACCGGCAGCTTGCGTGGATGGTTCTCGAAGGCGTGCAGCAGTTTGGTGTCGCTGAAGCAGATGCCGCAGGCCTCGACGCGCAGCAGCAACTGGGTCGGCCCGATCGGGTCAACGGCCTTGTGGTCGTTGTGTTCGAACCGGTCGACGCCGGTGTACTGGATGGCGTGCTGGGTTGCCGGAATCCCGGTCACTTGTTCCTCCTCCACCGGGGCTGGCGCCCGCGGGTTCGCATTTGTTGCTCACTCGCCCCAGGGCAGGCGGTCGAACACTTCGGCCACTTCGCAGTAGCGCTGGTAGCGGGTCGCGACGAAGTCGGCCCGAGCCGGGTCGGGGTCGAAGACCCGCCAGTAGGGGTTCAGGGTGCGGACGCCGGTGGGCACGTCGGCGAAGGCGCCGACGCTGACGCCGGCGATGGCCGCGGCTGCCACCGAGCCCAGCTCGCTGACCGGGGAGATCTGCACCGGGACGCCGAGCACGTCGGCGAACCGCTGGCACCAGACCGGCGACTTGGTCGCCCCGCCGGAGAGGCGAACGGGCAGGCGGCTCGGGAGCGCAGCCTGCAGCCGCTCGATGTGCCGGCGGTGCTCGAGGCAGATGCCCTCGACCACGGCGCCGAGCAGTTCGCCCTCCCCGTTGGAGGAGGACAGCCCGACCCAGGCGCCGCGCGCACCGGCGTCGGCCCGGCTGCCGTCGAGGAACGGAAGGAACATGGGGTCGTCGAGCCGTTGCGCCCGGGCCCCTTCGCGTTCCAGCCGGGCGGCGTAGATGTCCAGCCCTTCGGCACGGTCGGTGTTGGTGGTGCCGGCGACAGCCCGGTTCAGGGCCCAGTCGAAGTTGGAGGCCGAGGTCGGGGACGCCTCGCACAGCAGCGCCATCTCGCCGAGGGCGATGTTGGCCGCCGACGGCCGGATCGCGCCGAGGATCGAGTCCATGGTTGCCTCTGCCGCCGGCACCAGCACCTGGTTCACGCTCCAGGTGCCCGCCCC
This sequence comes from Propionibacteriaceae bacterium, assembly GCA_020846255.1. Taxonomy (GTDB): domain Bacteria; phylum Actinomycetota; class Actinomycetes; order Propionibacteriales; family Propionibacteriaceae; genus Propionicimonas. The sequence continues at coordinate 14,769 of JADLEH010000181.1, read as the reverse complement.
GACGCAGATCTCGCTGCCGTCGAACACCCCGGAACCGTGGTGCAGGGCAGCGTTGTCGACCATGCCGGCCACCACCGGTGTCCCGGCCAGCAGCCCGGTCGCCCTTGCCGCCTCCGCCGAAACCTCGCCGACCGAGTCCGAACCGATCGGGGTGCGCAGCAGCCGCCGGAAGCCGGCGAGGCCGAAGGCCTCGATGGCCGGCTCGTTCAGGTCGAGCGGCTGGCTGCCGTGTCCAGCCGCCCAGGCGGTGTTGTCGTACAACCCGCCGGCCGAGGCGTCGGAGAGTTCGGTGGCGACGATGCCGGTCAACCGCCCGCGCAGGTAGTCCTTGCAGGAGACCACGGCGTAGGCGCGCTCCAGTACCTCCGGCTCGGTCCTGGCCAGGGCGGAGAGGATCGGCCCGGGCTGGCCGGCCCAGAGCCCGTTCCAGCTGTGCGCCTGCAGTTCGGCGTCCAGCCCCGCCGCCGCCCAGCGGCGCACAGCGGACGCTGCCCTGGTGTCGGCTGCCATCACGGCCGCCCGCGCCGGGAGGCCGTTCCGGTCAACCAGGTACAGCCCGTTGCCGTGTCCGGTGAAGCCGACCGCAAGGATGCGTTCCGGGCCGCGGGCCACTTCGGCGAGCACCCCGCGGACGCAGGCGGTGGTGGCCGCCCAGAGCACGTCCAGGTCGCGCTCGGTCTGGCCGGGGGCCGGCCGGATCAGGGCCACGGAAGCCGAGACGGTGTGCGACCGTCCGGTGACCACCTCGAAGGTCGTCGCCTTGACCAGCGAGCCGCCGGCATCGATGGCCAGCAGCAGGTTGCGGTTCATCGCCTGGCCGCCTCTCCGGCCGGCCGTGGCCGCGAGGCCGCCCGGGCTGCCCCCGCGGTCACCGAGCCCTTGGCCAGCAACTCCTCTGCCGTCGTCTCGTCTGTGACCAGGACCTTGATGTAGCCGCCGCGGATCGCCGCGAGGACGGCCTCGGCCTTCTCCCGTCCGCCGGCGACGGCCACAACGTTCGGCATGGTGCGCAGCTGGTCGAGGCTGAGGCCGATCCGCCGGTTCGAGGTCGCCTCGGAGACGATCCGGCCGTGGGCGTCGAACCACTCCCCCAGCATGTCCCCGACAGCACCCATCGCTGCGTAGGAGGCCACCTCTGCCTCGGTCAGCAACTGGGAACGGACGGCGGAGGCGCCCGGCCCGGCAGCGCCGACCCCGGTGAGGGTCACGGTTGCCGAGGACGCCAGCTCGAGCACCTCCCGGACGGTCTGCTCGGCGCGCAGCATGGAAGCCGCCTCCGGTGAGGAGACCAGCAGGGGCGCCGGCACCACGCGAAGGTGGTGGGCCACCTTCGGGTCGCCGGCCAGCGACTGGGAGATGGCCTGGATCGAACCGGCAGCGGAAGCCAGCGTGACGCCCTCGAGGGACTCCTCCGCCAGCATCGACAGGGCCCTCGCCACGGTGTCGCCCCAACCGACCCCGACCACGGCACCTGGGTGCAGGTAGCGGCGGACGTAGGCGGCCAGCGCTGAGGCGACCCGCTCGTTCACCCGGCCAGTCGGTTTGGGTGTGTCGTCGTCGCGCGGTACGACGATCGCGTCGGAGAGGCCGAAGGTGTCCCGCAGGCGGGTGGCCAGGTCGAGTGCTGACAGGCAGCGGGCGTCGATCTCGATGCGGACGACCCCCTGCGCGCGGGCAGCCTCGAGGAGCCGGCCGACCGTCTGCCGGGAGACGAACAACCGCTTGGCCACCTGGGCCTGGGTGAGGCCGTCGCCGTGGTAGAGCCAGGCGGCGCGGACGATCAGATCCAGGTCGTTCGGGGACGACGCGAGCACCATGGGTGGACCCTAACTACTTGAGGCGTCGGAGGGCGACTGCCGGCAGCTGGACGAGCCGGATTCCGCCTCGCTCGCGGCCGGAGTTCTCACCGGTACCAGAGGTCAAGGTACGCCGCGACGATGCTGCGCATGCCGGCCAGCACCACTTCCTGGCGCCAGGCGGTGGTGAAGTAGGCGATGTCGGCCCGCCCGGCCACGGGAGCCGTGGGGCCGAGCAGGCCCTCGGCAGCCAGCGCTGCAGCCTCCGGCCCGGCCACCTGGTCGGCGTGCTCGACCATCGCCCGCAGCAGCTGCGGGCTGGTGTCGCGTTCCAGGATGGTCCAGATGTTCACCTTGCAGACCCCGTCGCCGTACAGCCCGGCGAGTTGGGCCACCGGCACGCTGGAGGCGCCGTGCAGCACCAGCCGCGGGCCGATCCGCTCCGAGATCGCCCGGGCGGCCTCCGGGACGTAGCGCAGGTCGGCCGCCGATGCGCGATGCTCGGTGCCGAGGTTCGCCACCACCATGTCGGCGCCGGTCCTGGCCACGAACTCCTCGGCCCGCTCCGGCGAGGTCAGTTCGCCGCGGATGCCGCCGGTGGCGTCCACGATCTCGTCCGCTGCGCCCTCGACCAGCAGGTCGGCGCCGTGGCGGGCCACGAACTCCGCCGTCCTGGCCAGGTTGACCTCCCAGGGCGCAGCTGAGGCGTCGTACATCACCGAGGAGAACCGGGAAAGGTCCCCGGCCAGCTGGTCGGCGTCGTCGTCGTACTGGCCGTGGTCGAAGTGGGTGAGCACGTCGACGTCGGGGTAGTCACCGCCCGGACGTGCCAGCACCTCGCAGTCGCCGAGGAACAGCTCGAAGCCGGTGTCGGGGTTGCGGCTGCCGGCGTAGTACCTGGCCTGCGCCCGGTGCGAGTAGCGCCCGGTCATGGCGATGGTCACCGGTACCCGGGTGCCGAGTTCGGTCGCCTTAGCCTGGCAGGCCTCGAGCACGGCCTCGAGGGTGGTCTGGTTCTCGCCGCAGAAGGTGGGCACCACCCAGTTGCGTGCGGCGGCGGCGGCGTACAGCGCGACCACCTGGTCCTTGCCCCTGATGATGGGCATCGTTTCCTCGTCTCCTGTTGGCTCGCCCGGTGATCAGATCACACGCGAGGGTTCGTAGGTCTGCCCGATCAGGTCGAGCTGGGTGTTGAAGTCGAAACCGCGGCCAAGTGCCGCCACCTGGGCGCGCAGGAGCCGGCGCCGGCCGGCGTCCATGACGTCACCGAGGCCGGCCTCCAGATGCGCCCAGACCCGGCCTTCGTGCCACCCGGGCTCGGCGAGCAGCCGGACGGTGCCGGTGGCCACCGCGAGCGAGAGGTGCCGGGACGGCAGGCCGAGCTCAAGGGCGCCCCGGAGGGCGCCGAGCAGGCGGTCGCCGCCGGCCAGCTTGCGCTCCGGGTCGCGACCGACCCGCTCGTTGGTGTCGCCGAGGGCGCGGTTGTCGAAGCGGTGCAGCAGGTCGTCGACGTGGTCGAGGAGGGGTCCGGGGCTGACGGCGTACCGGGAGGAGAGGGCGAGGGCCGACTCGACCATCGCCGCCCTGACCAGGAAGCGGATGGCCGGGCGGCCGATCGAGTCGCTGAGCCACACGTCGCCGACCAGCAGGCCGAGGTTGGCTGTGAAGAAGTGCCCGAGGTTGTGCACGTACAGCTTGCGGTCGCCGTAGAAGGCGAACGGGATGGAGTCGTCGTGGACCAGGCCGGGGATCACCGGCAGGTCGCCGACCACGGCTGCACCGTCGTAGGGCAGGTACCGGTAGGCCTCGGTGAGGATCAGGCCGGGCTCTGCCAGGGTCGCGGCCTTGTCGGGCGCCGGGATCATCCGGCCGATCGAGGTCCCGACCAGGCCGACGTTGGCGGCGAGCAGGCCCGCCGGGAGTTCCGGCAGGCGCTCGGCCAGCAACCCGGCCATGACAGCCGCGCAGTCGTGGACGTTCTCGGCCAGCAGCACGTTCAGCGGCGGCCGGCCCAGTTCGATCCGCCGGGCCAGGGCGAGGGCGAGGGTGTCGGCGACCGCGGGAAGTGCCCGGGCGCCGACGCTCGTGGCGGCCAGGTCGGCGGTCACGAGCGCCTCGACTGCTGCCTCAACGTCCCGGACGTCCAGCGCGGTGACCGGGGCGATCACCGTCCGGACGGGGCCGGTCGGGCCGACAGTGACATGGGGGTAGCAACCGGAGGTCGCCAGGGCAGCAACCAGATCGGGGGACACGTCGAGGAAGGTCACGCTCCAGCCGGCTTCGCAGAGAAGCTGGCCGAGGAACCCGCGGCCCACATTGCCCGCGCCGAAGATCACGGCCCTTCGCACATCAACCTTTCCCGCGGACCACGCAGTCCGCCGACCCCCCAGTTCTAGGTGGCCCGGAGCGCTTCCCACAACTCGTTCCGGGAGGTTCGGGCATATGCCCATCTCTTGGGTTGCCGGCGGCCCGTCGCAGCATCAGCGCTAGCCAGACGCATATTGGTACCAAACCGAGACACAACCTGAGCATATGCTCGGGTTCTGCGCATCCGCTTGCAGGCCATCGCCGGACAGGCCTAGCCTCCGATCAGAGGGCACCAGCCCTTGGCACGAGGAGGTGCTCGGAAGGTTGGAAATGTCAGAGAACGAGGCCGGGGCGGCAGCTGTGCCGCGCTTGTCGATCCGGGGCGTGGCCAAGAGCTTCGAGGCCATCCATGCCCTGCGCGACGTCACCTTCGACCTCGCTCCCGGTGAGATCCATGCGCTCGTCGGCGAGAACGGGGCCGGCAAGTCGACCCTGGTGGGCGTGATCACCGGCCTGCTGCAGGCGGACCGCGGCACCGTGATGCTGAACGGCACCGAGGTGCGCTTCCACAACCCGCTGGACGCCAGGGCCGCGGGCGTGGCCGCCGTCTTCCAGGACCCGAACCTCTTCCCGCACCTGTCGATCGCGGAGAACATCGTCACCGGCGCCTACCCCCGCAAGGGACTCCTCCTCGACCGCGCCGAGATGAAGCGTCAGGCAAGGACCAAGCTCGAGCAGCTCGGCTTCGACCTCGACCCGGACCGGCTGGTAGCCGAGCTCACGGTGGCCGAGGCCCAGTTCGTCGAGATCGCCCGTGCGGTCGAGCCCGGGCTGCAACTGCTGATCCTCGACGAGCCGACCAGCGCGCTCACCCCGTCCGAGGCCGGCCGCCTGTACACGATGGTCCAGGCCCTCAAGGCCGCCGGCACCACGATCGTGTGGATCTCGCACCGAATGGACGAGATCCGCAGCCTGGCCGACACCATCACCGTCCTGCGCGACGGCCAGCACGTCATCACCTCCCCGGCTGCCGAACTCGCCGACGACGACATGATCAAGGCGATGGTGGGCCGCTCGGTTGCCCTGCACCGGGTGTCCCGCGCCGAGGAGACCGGCGCCGTCCGGCTCAAGGTCCGCGACCTGAACCTTGCCGGGACCTTCGCCGACATCTCCTTCGACGTCGCCGAGGGCGAGATCGTGGCGGTGGCCGGCCTGGTCGGCTCCGGGCGCTCCGAGATCGCCCAGGCCATCTTCGGGCTGTCGCCCCAGGTGACCGGCACGATCGAGGTCGACGGCCAGCCCGCCACCCCGGACAGCCCGGCGGCGATGTCGCGACGCGGTGTGGTCTACCTGCCCGAGGACCGCGACGCCGAGGGGGTCATCGCCTCGATGAGCATCACGGCGAACGTCGCGCTGCCAAGTATCCGGAAGCTCTCCCGCGCCGGCTTCATGGCGCCGCGCCGGGAGCGTGCCCTTGCGGCCGAGCAGCGCGAGGCCCTGAGCATCAAGGGTGACATCGAGGCCCTGGTCAGCTCGCTGTCCGGCGGCAATCGCCAGAAGGTGGCGCTGGCCCGGTGGCTGGCCACCAACCCGCGGGTGCTGCTGCTGGACGAACCGACCCACGGCATCGACGTCGGCACGAAGGTCCAGGTGCACGAGATCATGCGCAACCTGGCCCGCAAGGAACGGATGGCCATCCTGATGGTCTCCTCCGACCTGCCGGAGGTGCTCGCCGTCAGCGACCGGGTGCTGGTGATCCGGCGCGGCCGGCTGGCCGCGACCCTCGACACCGAGCAGGCCACCCAGGAAAGCATCATGGCCGCCGCTACCGGCCGCACCGAAGAAGGCGCAAAGTGAACCCCTCCTCGATCCTGTCCCGCTTCCGGCTGTCCGGCAGCGGCGGCGCAGCACTCCGCGTCCGGTTCATCGGCGTGCTGGCCTTCCAGCTGCTCCTGGTCATCGTGTTCACCGCGTTGGCTCCCCGGTTCATGTCCTGGGACAACGCCCAGAGCATCCTGTTCACTGCTGCGATCCTCTCGATGGCCGCCGCCGGCCAGTCGCTGGTCGTCCTCACCGGCAACCTCGACCTCTCGGTCGGCTCGATCATGGGCCTGTGCGCCTACGTCGTCTTCGACGTAACCAGCCAGGTACCGGGGCTGATGGCCTTCACGGTGCCGTTCGCGATCGGGCTCGGCGCAGTGCTCGGGCTCGTGAACGGCATCCTGGTGGCGTACCTGAAGATCCCCTCGATGGTCGCGACCCTTGGCACCCTCTCGGTGTACCGCGGGCTGGTCTCCTTCTACGCCAACGCGATGGAGGTGACCAGCGGTGAGCTCCCCCGCTGGATGCGCGACCTGGCCACGGCCCGGTGGCTGGGCGTCTCCTCCTACGTGTGGATCGCCCTGCTGGTCGTCATCATCGTCGGCCTTGCGCTCAGCCAGTTGCCCTGGGGGCGCAAGCTCTACGCGCTCGGGTCGAACCCGCGCGCCGCCTACTACTACGGCCTCAACGAGAACGGGATCCTGATCGGCGCCTACGTTGCTGCCGGCGCGATCGCCGGGTTCGTCGGGCTGCTGCTGGGGGCGCAGGTCGGCAACATCAACTCCCTGCTGGCCTTCGGCATCGAGATGCAGGTGCTCGCAGCGGTGGTGATCGGCGGCGTCAGCATCTGGGGCGGCTCCGGCAGCGTCTACGGGGCAGCCCTCGGCGCCATCGTGCTGGCCACGATCAACAACGGCCTGGTGCTCATCGGGGTGCAGGAGTTCTACCGCCTGCTGTTCCAGGGCCTGGCCATCGTCGCAGCCGTCGCTGTGGACGCCCTGGTGCAGAAACGGGTGCTCTCGGCTACCCACCGCCGCGTGATCCTGGAGGTGGCAGCATGACCCGCGCGCTTCGTTCCTACTCGGCAGAGTTGCTGCTGGTCGCACTGATCGTCCTTGCCGCCATCTGGTCGAGCCAGCTGTCGCCCTACTTCCTCGACACCACCAACCTGATGAACTCGGCAGCCTTCTTCGTCGTGTTCGGCCTGATGGCGTTCGGCCTGTTCCCGATCGTCGTGCAGGGCGAGATCGACATCTCGCTGGCCTCAACCCTCGCCGTCGGCAGCGTGCTGTTCGCCAAGCTGTCGGTGGCCGGCACCCCGGTGCTGGTCGCGGTCCCCCTGGTGCTGGGCATCACAGCGGTCCTCGGCGCGATCAACGGTGTACTGGTGGCCTACGCCGGGCTGCCGTCGCTGGCCGTCACCCTCGGCACGCTGGGCGCCTACCGCGGCATCGCCTACCTGCTCGCCGGTGACGCCGGCGTCACGGGGCTGACCCCGGAGTACACCTTCCTCGGCATGTCCTGGATCGGCGTGGTGCCCTCGACCGTCGTGCTCTTCCTGATCTCGGCCGTCGTCATCGGCGTGATCATGGAGACCACCAAGTTCGGCCGCTACAGCTACGCGATCGGCGCCAATCCGGACGCGTCCCGCTCGGCAGCTGTGCCGGTGCGGCAGGTCCGGGTGGGCGCGTACGCCATCGCCGGCGCGATGGCCGGCCTGGCCGGCTTCATCTGGGTGAACCAGTACCAGTCGGCCCGCGGCGACAACGCCGACGGCGCCATCCTGTTCGTCCTCACCGCGGTCGTCCTCGGCGGGGTTTCGATCAAGGGCGGCAGTGGCCGCGCCCTCGGGGTGCTGCTGTCGACGCTGCTCCTCGCAACCATCCAAACCGGCATGAAGCTCGCCAACGTTCCCGGCACCAGCCAGACGCTGGTCATCGGCATCCTGCTGATCGCCAGCATCGGCGGTCCGCAGCTCGTGAGCATCCTACGAACCACAGTGCTCAGGCTCCGCCGCAGCGCACCGGTCGGGGGTGAGGCCGGCGCCTGACCGCAACCACCCCTGCAGGACCCACCACCCTCGTCAAACCCAACCAACCGGCACTAGCTCATTCAAAGACGAAAGGAACCAGCCGAATGTCCAAGACTCGCAGCATCCGGATCATCGGAGCCGCAGTGGCCGCCACCATGGTGGCAACGTCCCTGGCTGCATGCACCACCACCCCGCCCGGCTCCAGCGCCGCCCCGGCGACCTCTGGTGCCAGCACCGCAGCCATGAAGGTCTTCATGTCCCCCAAGTTCACCGGCCTCGCGTACTTCGAGGTTGCCCGCAAGGGCGGCGAGGACGCCGGCAAGGAACTGGGCCTGGACTTCCAGTACATCGGCTCTGACAAGGCGGAGGCGACCGAGCAGATCGCGACCCTCACCAACGCCGTTGCCCAGAAGCCCAACGCCCTGGTCGTCAGCGCCATCGACGGCGACGCCGTCGCCCCGGCACTGCGGCAGGCCCGCGCTGCCGGCATCAAGGTCGTCACCTACGACGCTGATGCCGCCCAGGACGCACGCGACCTCTTCGTCAACCAGCTCTCCTACGAGCTGGCCGCGACGACGATGCTCGATGCAGCCCTGCTGAACTCCCCCGAAGGCGGCCTGGTGGCCTTCATCTCCGCTTCGCCGACCGCGCCGAACCACACCGCGCACGTGAAGTTCATGAAGGAAGCCATCGACTCCAACCCGAAGTACTCGAAGTTCAAGTACGTCGACACCGTCCAGTTCGCAGCCGATGACGCCCAGAAGAGCCAGGACATCGCCCTGAACCTGATGCAGGCCCACCCGGACCTGAAGGTCATCATCTCGTCGTCCGCGGTCTCCGCCCCGGCAGCCGAGCAGGCCATCATCAACGCCGGCAAGGGTGGCAAGGTCTTCGCCACCGGCGTCGCGCTCCCGTCGTCCGTCAAGGACTTCATCAAGAGCGGCAACTCCAAGGCCTTCATGATGTGGGATCCGGCAGAACTCGGCTACGTTGCGACCGTCGCGGCCGCACAGCTGGCCGAAGGCAAGATCACCGCTGCCAAGGGCACCAAGATCGATGCCGGCAAGGCCGGTACCTATGAGGTTGGCGACAACGGCGAGGTTCTGTACAACAAGCCGCTGATGTTCACCGCAGATAACATCGACCAGTACAACTTCTGACAGTTGTGTTGCCCGGGTCCTGGATTCTCTGGACCCGGGCAACCCATTCCCACGTGATATCGAGCCGAGGACAGGTCAAGTGAAGCGCGGACGACACGATGAAATCATCGCTGACGACCGGATCAGCGTCCTTGCCAGCACCGCGTGGTTCTACTACATCGACGGCCTCACCCAGGCCGACATCGCCCAGCGGATGCTCACTTCACGAGCAACCGTCGGCCGGCTCCTGCAGGAGGCGAGGGACACCGGGATCGTGCGGATCTCGATCGATCCCAGCACCCTGGCCACCATGGGACTGAGCCGGAAGCTGTGCGAACACTTCGAACTCGAGGACGCCCTCGTGGTGCCCCGGCGAACCGGATCCGGCTCCACGATGTCGGTGAACCGCCGGATCGCAATCGCAGCTGCCGGCTATCTGGAGCGTTACCTGAAACCGGGCGCCGTGATCGGTTTCGGTTGGGGCGACACGGTCATGAATGTGTTGTTCAGTATTCGCCACGAGTCCCTGGACGGGGTTACTTTCGCCTCCGTCGCCGGCGGTATCGACCGGTACAGCCGGGAGGTGTTCGCCCAGGGAAACGGGGTGCAGGCGCACCTGCAATTGATTCCGGCCCCACTGGTGGTGAACTCCCCCGCCACCGCGGAGGCGCTGCGCCAGGACACCTCGGTGACCCGCGTCCTCGAGCTGTCGCGAACCGCAGTCGCCACCATCACCGGCATCGGCGGTACCGGGACCACCGGCAGCTCGGTGCGGGCAGGGCTCTACTCGCCCAGCACCATCACCGGGATCGCTGAACTCGGCGGCGCCGGCGACATGCTCGGAGAGTGGTTCGACGCCGACGGCAACGTGCTGCCCGACGCCACGTCCGACCGGCGCATCGGCATGGACCTGGCCGAATTGCGCAGCATGCCGCACGTGATCGGAGTTGCAGCCGGCTCCGACAAGGTGACCGCCATCCGGGCCGCACTGCGCGGCGGCTATCTCGACGCCCTGGTCACAGACGAGGAAACCGCAGAACAACTCCTGATCACGCCCTAGACCGATAACCGGTCGAGCCGGTCGCGGCCACCGCTGGACGCCCCGGTCGAAACCCCCCTGCAAGCAGGTCCCAGCCGGAACCAACCGATGGGTCCGAACCCCCACATCGAAAGGAAGCACGTCCAGTGCACACTGCACGCGCGCCGCGAACCGGTGAGTTGCCCCGCGACATCAAGCTCGTCGTGGCCGACATGGACGGCACCCTGCTCGACGGTACCGGGGGCATCCCGGACAGCTTCTGGCCGCTGCTGGCGCGCCTGGCCGATCGGGACATCGTGTTCGCGCCGGCGAGCGGACGCCAGTACCCGGCCCTTGCCGACATGTTCGCCAAGGCCGGTCGCGGCGTTGCCCTGATCTCCGAGAACGGCGCCTTCGTCGTCCGGGACGGCAAGGAGGTCAGCTCCAGTGCCGTCGATCCCCAGTTGAGCCGGCACGCGGTCGCCTGCGCCCGCGAGCTCGCGAAGGACCACAACCTCGGCCTGGTCTGGTCGGGACGCCGCAGCGCCTATGTGGAGCGCAGCGACGCCGCCTTCGTGGAGGAGACCGGAAGGTTCTACACCAGGCTCGAGGTGGTGGACGACCTGCTGCAGGTGCCGGAGGAGGCCCTCAAGTTCGCGGTCTACGACTTCGACGGCGGCAGCGCCGGTTCGAGGGCTCGGCTCACCGAGGCCCTGGACCCGCTCAAGGTGGTGATGTCCAGCGAGTACTGGATGGACATCATGGACCCTGCGGTCAACAAGGGCGTGGCCGTGCGGGCGCTGCGGGCGGCGCTGGACGCCACCCCCGACCAGACGATGGTCTTCGGTGACTACCTGAACGACCTGGAGATGTTCACCGAGGCCACCCATTCGTTCGCCATGGCCAACGCCCACCCCAAGCTCCTGCGGGCCGCCCGCTACGTGGCGCCGTCGAACATCGAGCTCGGCGTGATCACCACCATCACCGAACTGCTGGACGCCGACGGGGTGGCCGTAGCCGGGTGAGCCGCGCCGGCACAGCAGCCGGGACGAGGCCCTCCGGGTCCGCACCGGACGGGCCCGGCTGAGCCGGCGTCCGGGTCAGCCGGCCCCCATCAACGCCAGGAGCACGCCACCGGCGATCACGCTGGCCACCTGCCCGGCGGCGTTGGCGCCCATCGCGTGCATCAGGATGAAGTTGGAGAAGTCCTCGCGGCTGGCCTCCTTCTGCACCACCCGGGCAGCCATCGGGAAGGCGCTGATCCCGGCAGCACCGATCAGCGGGTTGAACTTGCCGCCGCTGAACACGTTCATCAGCTTGCCGAACAGCACCCCGGTGGCGGTGTCGAGGAAGAACGCCAGCAGACCCAGGCCGAGGATGGCAAGGGTGCCGAGCTGCAGGAAGTCAGATCCCTTCATGGTGGAGCCGATGGCAAGGCCGAGGAACAGGGTGACCACGTTGGCCAGCTCGTTGGCCGAGGCATGGGTGAGCCGCTCGACCACCTTGGACTCGCGCATCAGGTTGCCCAGCATCAGCATGCCGATCAGCGGGGTGGCGAACGGCACGGCGATCCCGACCGCGACGGTGACGATGATCGGGAACAGGATCCGGGTGCGCTGGCTGATCTCCCGCTGGGTGTAGGGCATCTTGATCGAGCGCTCGGCCTTCGTGGTGAGCAGGCGCATCACCGGCGGCATGATCAGTGGCACCAGCGCCATGTAGCTGTAGGCGGCCACCGTGATCGGCCCGACCAGGTGCGGCGCCAGGATGCCGCTGACATAGATGGACGTCGGGCCGTCGATCGCGCCGATGATGCCGATGGACGCGGCTTCGTTCCGGTCGAAGCCCAGCAGCAGGGCCAGGATCAGGGTGAGGAAGATGCCGAACTGGCCGGCGGCCCCGAGCAGCACCATCTTGGGGTTCTCCAGCAGCGGGCCGAAGTCGGTGAGGGCACCTATGCCGATGAAGATCAGCAGCGGGAACAGCTCGTTGCCCACCCCGATGTCGTAGAGGATGCTCAGCATGCCGTCCTCGCCGACCAGCGGTGACAGCGGCAGGTTGGTAAGGATCGCGCCGGCTCCGATCGGCAGCAGCAGCAGCGGCTCGTACTCCTTGGCGACGGCGAGGAGGATCAGCAGGCCGCCGATGAGCATCATCACCACCGACTGCCAGGTGACGTTGGTGATGCCCTGGAGGAGCTGGGCGAGGGTGTCCGGGCTCATCGCTCAGCTCTCGAATTCCAGCAGCACGTCGCCGTGCTTCACCTGGTCGCCGGGGGTGGCCGGGATGCTGGCGACGACACCGTCGCGCTCGGCCTTGAGCTCGTTCTTCATCTTCATCGCTTCCAGCACCAGCAGGGTCTGGCCCCGCCGCACGGTGTCGCCGACGGCGACGTCCACGCTCAGGACGACGCCGGGCATGGGCGCGGTGACGCTCTTGCCGCCACTGGCCCGTCCAGGGGCCGGCCGCCTGGCGGGCTGGATGCTGTGCGCCGGGACCGGGGGCTGGTCGCGGACCACAGGTGAGGTTGCGGCCGGCCGCGGCTGCCCGATCTGCAGGTGCGGGGTGATGGCGGCCTGGGCGAGGTCCTGGTGGTCGGTCAGCACCACATCGACCAGGCGCCCGTCGGCGAGGTGCACGGTGAAGGTGTCACGGGCGAGTTCCTCGACGTCGATGACGTGCTCAGTCTCGTTGATCCGCAGGCTGTAGCGTCGCATCGCTGCTACCTCGTCTTCCATGGTTGGTTCTGGTACGACCGGCCGACGGAGACCCAGCGGCTGGCGAAGAGCTGGCTTCCGGGCTGGACGTCACGCATGGCGGGGGCGGCCTGGCCGCGGCGCACCCTGGCGTGGGTGATCACAGCGATCGAGATGGCTGCGATCAGTTCTGGGGTGAGCTCCCCCGGGTTTGAGGGCTCATCCTCGGCAGGCTGTCCGGCTGCGGCCGTGGCCGCCTCGGTGGACGGGGGTGGGGTGCGCTTGCCGCGCTGGTCGAGCCAGCCGATGCCGCGGAGCACCAGCATCAGCAGCACCAGGAGCAGGAAGACGGTGCCCATGCCCATGACGGTCATCCAGAGACCGAAGGCGATGTTGTCCATGGGTTGGCTCCTAGACCGGGAAGAGGCCGTGCTTCTTGGGGATGTTGGTGTGCACCTTGGTGCGCAGCACCTCGAGGGCACGGATCAGCCGCAGTCGGGTCTCGCTGGGCTCGATCACCTCGTCGACCTGGCCGACGTCGGCGGCCTGGTAGGGGTTGAACAGGCGTTCCTTGTAGTCGGCGATGAAGTCGGCCTCGGCCTGTTTCGGGTCTTCGGCTGCGGCGATGGCCTTGTGGTGCAGCAACCGGGCGGCGCCTTCTGCGCCCATCACGGCGATCTGCGCGCTGGGCCAGGCGAAGGCGATGTCGTTGCCCATCTGCTTGGAGCTCATGGCGACGTAGGAGCCGCCGATCGCCTTGCGGGTGATCACCGACAACTTCGGGACGGTGGCCTGGGCGTAGGCGTAGATGATCTTGGCCCCGTGCCGGATCACGCCGTTGTACTCCTGGTCGACGCCGGGCAGGTAGCCGGGGCAGTCGACGAAGGTGACCAGCGGGATGTTGAACATGTCGCAGATCCGGATGAAGCGGGAGATCTTGTCGCTGGAATCCAGGTCGAGCGAGCCGGACAGCACGGCCGGCTGGTTGGCGACGATGCCCACCGACTGGCCGTTGAGGCGGGCGAAGGCCGTGATCGCGTTCGGCGCGTACTGCTCGTGGTTCTCCAGCAGGCTGCCCGAGTCGACGACCAGTTCGAGGATGTCGCGCATGTCGTAGGGCAGGTTGTCCTCCTCCGGCATGAACGTGTCCAGGGACGGCTCCAGCCGGGCCGGGTCGTCATAGGGGGTGAGCGTCGGCGGGTCCTCGGTGTTGTTCTGCGGCAGGAAGCCCAGCAGCGTCTTCACCAGGCCGAGCGCCGCGACGTCCGACTCGGCGGAGAACTGGGAGACCCCGCTGCGGGCGTTGTGCACCCAGGCGCCACCGAGGTCCTCAGCTGTGACGTCCTCGCCGGTGACAGCCTTGATGATGCTCGGGCCGGTGAGGAACATGTTCGAGGTGCCCTCCACCATGATGGTGAAGTCGGTCAGGGCCGGCGAGTACACAGCACCGCCGGCGCACGGGCCCATGATCACCGAGATCTGCGGCACCACCCCGGAGGCGGCGACGTTGCGGAAGAACACCTCGCCGTAGGCAGCGAGGCTGCGGACGCCTTCCTGCACCCGCGCACCGCCGGAGTCATTCAGCCCGATCAACGGAATGCCGGCCTCCATTGAGAGGTCCATCATTCGGCAGATCTTTTGTGACTGCACAACCGAGAAAGAACCGCCGAGCACAGTGAAGTCCTGGGCGAATACTGCGACCCGGCGGCCATTGACCTTGCCGAACCCGGTGACGACGCCGTCCCCGGGAAAACGCAGCTGGTCCACGCCGAAGTCGCTGCTCTGGTGGGTGGCGAGCGCGCCGAGCTCCTGGAAGGACCCCTCGTCGAGCAGGATCGCCAGCCGCTCGCGGGCGGTCAGCTTGCCGCGGGCGTGCTGGGCCTCGACCCGGTCCTGCCCACCGCCCTGGAGTGCGGCCTCGCGCTTCTGGCGCAGCGTTTCGAGGCGATCGCTCATGTCA
>JADLEH010000180.1 GCA_020846255.1 Propionibacteriaceae bacterium | reverse complement strand
GGTTCCGCAGCGAGGCGGACCGGCCGCTGGCGGCAGAGCTCGACGGCAACTTCAACGACCTCTACGACCACGTCATCCGGGCCGCGGAATGGACCGAGTCGCTGCGGGACATGGTGAGCAGCGTGTTCGAGACCAACCTCACGCTGCAGGACGCACGGCTCAACGAGGTGATGAAGAAGCTGGCCGGCTGGGGCGCCATCATCGCCGTACCGACGGCAGTCACCGGCTGGTACGGCCAGAACATCCCCTACCCGGGCTACATGGGGGAGTTCGGCCTGCTGCAGAGCGCCGCGCTGATCCTGCTGGGCACGGTCGGGCTGTACATCCTGTTCCGCCGGGTCGACTGGATCTGAGCCGGAGCGATCCGGCAGCGGTCCCGGGCCTAGCATGCTGGCGTGACACTCGCCCAGTCCCTGCTCGGGTTCACCCTGTTGGCCGCGGTCGTCGCCGTCACGCCTGGCCTGGACACGGTGTTCGTCCTGCGGCAGGCGCTGCGCGGCAGCCGGCGAACAGCCTTCGCAGCAGCCGCTGGAATCGGTCTGGGCGCCCTGCTGTGGGGAATCGCGGCGGCTGCTGGCGTCGCAGCCCTCTTCGTCGCCTCCCAGGTCGCCTACACCGTCCTGCGCTGGGCCGGGGTGGCTTTCCTGCTCTACCTGGCCTGGGGCTACCTGCGCTCGGCAGTGCGCGGTGGGGTACCCCACACCGACCTCGCTTCCGGGGCGCCGGACACCGCGCGGGAGGCGTTCATCAAGGGCCTGCTCACCGACCTGCTGAACCCGAAGATGGCGGTCTTCTACCTCACGGTCCTGCCGCTGTTCCTGCCCACCGGCTACGCGCCGGTGCTGGCCGGGGCGATCCTCGCCGGGGTCCACGTGCTGGTCGCGTTCGCCTGGTTCACCGTGGTGATCCTCGGTGCGCACGCCGTCCGGGGTTTCCTGACCAGCCGGCGGGGCGCGCGGGTGATCGACGGGGCGGCCGGCGTGGCGATGCTGGGGTTCGGGCTCGTGCTGGGGCTGGAGCGCTGATCCGGGGTCAGACCGGGTTGATCCGGACGGCGTCCATTGATGCGTCCGGCGGCAGGTCGACGGCCAGCCGGACGGCCCTGGCCACGTCGGCCGGGTTCAGGTGGGCGTCGGGAATGTAGGGCACCCCCTCGAGGGTGGTCAGGCGGGCCTGCATGTCGGTGGCCACCCGGCCGGGATGGACGGAAGTGACCCGGACGCGGCCGCGCTCGTCCAGCCGCAGGGCGTCGGCGAGGGCGGTGAGGGCGAACTTGGATGCCGAGTAGACGGAGAAGCCGCGGTGGGTGGTCAGGCCGGCGCCGGAGTTCAGGAACACCACCAGGCCGTGGGCCGACCGCAGGGCCGGCAGCAGCAGCCGGGTGAGGGTTGCCGGGGCGACCACGTTCAGTTCGAGCAGCTCGCGCCACTCGGCGGTCGTCGAGTCCGCGAGGGGTCCGAAGGCGACCGCGCCCGCCGAGTGCACCAGCACGTCGAGCCGGTCGATCCCGGTGACCGCGCTCGCGACAGCCGTCTCGTCCGTGAGATCGGCGAGGAAGGGCTCGGCCGACTCGAGGTCGGCGACGACCTCGGCGACCAGGGCTGCGTCCCTGCCCCCGACCAGCACGTGGTGGGTGGGGGAGAGGGCGACGGCGATCGCCCGGCCGATGCCGCGGGAGGCTCCGGTGACGAGGGCGACCGGCCGGCTCATCCGAACACCGCAACGGCGACCGGGGCCACCCAGAGCACAGCCAGAACCTGCAGGATCGGGTCGGAGAGCACGACGTCCTCCGGTTCACCGGCCTTGCCCTGGTCGATCTTCATCGCGTAGCGCAGCACGGCGAGGGTGAACGGGGCGATCGAGATCGCCGTCCACGGTATGCCGAACGGCTGGGCGTAGCGCTGTTCGAACGCCCAGAGGCTGTAGGACATGATCACGATGGCGATCGAGACCGACCAGACCTCCCTGAGGTAGGACTTGGTGTAGCGCTCGAGGCTGGCCCTGGTCCCGGCCTCGGTGCCCAGTTCCTTGAGTTCTGAGTACCGCTTGCCGGCCACCATGAACAGCGAGCCGAAAGACGCGACCAACAGGAACCACTGCGACAGCACGAGACCGGACGCGACACCGCCGGCGACGGCGCGCAGCAGGAAACCGGCGGCCACCATGGCCAGGTCGATGATCGGCTGGTGCTTGAGGAAGAACGAGTAGACCACCTGCAGCACCCAGTAGACAGCGAGGGTGATCCCGAGATCGCGGGCAACCCAGAAGCCGAGCGCAAGCGATGCGGCCACGGTGATCGTGGCGAGGACGTAGGCGGTGCTCTGCGACAGCTCGCCGGCGGCGATCGGGCGGAACCGCTTCTTCGGGTGCAGCCGGTCGGACTCGATGTCGCGGCTGTCGTTGATCAGGTAGATCGATGCGCTGACCAGGGAGAACGCGACGAAGGCCCACAGCGAGGCGAGCAGGATCCCCGGTTCGAACAGTCGGCCCGCTGCGAGCGGGGCCGCGAGGACGAGGACGTTCTTCACCCATTGCTTCGGCCGCATCGCACGCAGCCAGGCCGGCACCACCGATCGCTTCGGTGCTACCTCGGGCAGGTTCTCGGTGGTCGTCATGGCCTTACAAGGCTACCGTGCCAACCCCCACGGCTAGGGGGCCGGCTCCCAGAGGGTGTGCCACGGCACGCCGAGGTCGGCGAACAGGCGGCGCAGCAGGGGCAGGCTGATGCCGACCACGTTGTGCGGGTCCCCGGTCACCGAGGTGACGTAGGCGCCGCCGAGCCCGTCGATGGTGAAGGCCCCGGCCACCAGCCCAGGCTCGCCGGTGGCCACGTAGGCCTCGATCTCGACGTCGCTGAGGTCGGCGAAGGTCACCTCGGTCGTCGCGACGGCAGCGGCGCTCCGCGTCCGTCCGGCCAGGTGCGCGACCACGTGATGGCCGGTGTGCAGCAGGCCGGTGTGGCCCCGCATCCGCTGCCAGCGCTGGACCGCCTCGACCGGGTTCCCGGGTTTGCCGAGCGGTTCGCCGTCGAGTTCCAGCAGGGAATCGCAGCCGACGATCAGCACGTCACCCCAGGCACCTGCCGGGTGCGCCCCGTCAGGCTCGTCCGGCGAAGGGACCCCGTCCAGGCCGGTCGAAGCACCCCCAGCCTGTCGAAGGGTGACCGCGACAGCCTCTGCCTTCGCCTTCGCCAGCGCTGCGACCAGACCGGGCACGGTTGCGGCGGAGAACCCGTCCTCGTCCACGTCGGAGACCACGACCCTCGGGTTGAGCCCCGCCCGCACGAGGGTCTCCAGCCGGGCCGGTGACGCCGAGGCCAGCACGAGCCCCGGCCGCTGCTCAGCGACCAAGGATCTGGCCCAACAGGTCACCGAGGACATCCCCGGAGCGTGGCTGTTGCGCCTGCTGCCCGTAGCCGGATCCATCGTCCTCGATGGGGATCTGCAG
>JADLEH010000179.1 GCA_020846255.1 Propionibacteriaceae bacterium | reverse complement strand
TACTACCCGGCTAGATCCTCGTCCACGGTGGAAGTCCCGGGCCGGGATCGATCCGGGTCGCGCGGTTCATGTCTCGCTGTGGGCGGCACCGCCCCGGGCGACCTCCGCCTCGAGCTCGGCGGCACGGTCGTGGGCACCGGTCTCGCGGTGGGCAAGGGTCGATCGGAGGCATCGCCGATCAGGGCGTCGATGCCCGATCCACTGGCCTTGCCAGGCCGGAGACCGCTGACCATCATGGCCGGATGAGCACACCACCCGGCCGGTGGAGCAGGGCCACCGTCTACCCGGACATGTGGGTCGATCCGGCTGAGGACCCGCGCAACACCGACGGGGTCAGCCCCGACGGCGAGTTGGCCACGCTGCAGGACTACCTCGCGGACTACCGGCTGACCCTGTTGCTGAAGTGCGAGGGTCTGGACGCGGCGCAACTTGCGCGCCGGTCAGTCCCGCCGTCGACGATGTCCCTTCTCGGCCTGCTCCGTCATCTGGCGGAGGTGGAACGGGACTGGCGGAACTGGATCACGGCCGAGCCCTTGCCGCGGCTGTACGGCGGGCACGACACCGACTTCGACGGCGCCGTCGCGGACCAGGCCGTCGTTGCGGCCGCCTACGCCGACCTCGCCCGGGAGCAGGCGGCCACCGACGCCCTGCTTGCCGACCATCCCGACCTCGGCGAGCGACTGGGCGCTCGCGGAATCGCCGTCCGGGAGCTGTTGGTGCACCGGCTCGAGGAGTACGCCCGCCACTGCGGGCACGCCGACCTGCTGCGTGAGTGCATCGACGGCCGCGTCGGTCAGTGAGCCGCGGATCACCCGCCAGGCAGCGCCGGCCTTGATCGTCCGCCGACCTGCGAGGCAGAGTCGGGGCATGCGAATCCTGGTGCTCGGCGGAACCCACCACGTCGGCCGTGCCGTCGTCGAGGCCGCGCTGTCCCGCGGGGACGAGGTCACCACCCTCACCCGGGGTGCGAGCGGCCCGCCCGCCCCGGGGGCTTCGGCTCGCCACGCCGATCGCACCGACCCCGTCGCCCTGGCCGCAGCCCTCGGCGATGACGAGTGGGATGCGGTCGTCGACACCTGGTCGCTGGCCCCGCGGGTCGTGCTGGAGAGCGCCCGGCTGTTGAGCGGCAGGGCCGGTCACTACACCTACATCTCGTCCCGGTCCGTCCACGTGTGGCCGATCCCGGTGGGCGCCGACGAGTCCGCGCCAGTGGTCGCGGGCGACCCCGACAGCCCGGATGCCTCCGACTACGCCGCAGCGAAGCGCGGTGGCGAGTTGGCCGCCCTGCACGGATTCGGTGGCCCGGTGCTGCTGGCCCGCCCCGGTCTGATTCTCGGGCCCTATGAACGGGTCGGCCGGTTGCCCTTCTGGCTCAATCGGATCGGGCGGGGTGGGCGGGTCCCCGCGCCGGGACCGCCGGACCGGCCGCTGCAGTACATCGACGCCCGCGATCTCGCCGGCTGGGTGCTGGACGCCGGCAGGCACGCCGTCGCGGGCGCGTTCAACACGGTGAGCCGTCCCGGGCACACCACGATGGGCGAACTGCTGGAGCTGTGCCGGACTGTGACGGGTGCGGATGCGGAACTCGCCTGGGTGAGCCCGGAGGCTGTGGTCGCCGCCGGCGTGGCGCCGTGGACGGAGCTGCCGATCTGGCTACCTCCGACGGGGGAGTACGCAGGGCTGCACTCCGGGGACGTCTCCGCGGCTCACTCGGCCGGCCTCACCTGCCGGCCGGTCGCTGAGACGGTGGCCGACACCTGGGCCTGGTTGCAGGCCGAGGGCCTCCCGGCGCCGGCGCATCCGGAGCGGGCAGCCATCGGGATGGACGCGGCTGCCGAGGCCCGGTTGCTCCAGCTGGCCGCCGGCCCCGAGCCCGGCCGGTGACCTGCGGAAGCACCTGGCGTCCGGACGACCGGCCGGACCTGTTCGATCCAGGCACGGGTGGGTCTGGAGCGTCGCCCGCCGGGCGACTAGCGTTCGCACCATGTCAGCCACCGACCGTTCGCGAGGCGCCCGCGGGTTGCTTCCGGCCGCTCTCGCCGGGCTCGTGCTGACCGATGTGGCCGGCGGCCTGCTGGATGTCGCAGCCGGGCGTTCGCGGCTGGCCGACGCCTGGGGTTCCCGGGCGACCCTCTGCGCCCCTTGGCCGATGATCGCGTTCCAGGCAGTCCTCACTGGCGTGGCGACCCGGTCGACCGCCGTGCCCGGACGGGTTGCGGCCGGCCTGCTGGCGTTGGGCTGCGGAGTCTCGGTCGCGTCCGGCTTCTTCGACGGCCAACTCGCCCGCCGTGACCTCTCGGCCACCGAGATCGGCTTCCAGGTGTTCCTCCTCGGCGCCACCGGGGTGCTCGGTGGACTCGCCACGGCCGTCGCCGCCACAAAGTAGGTCGACCCCAGGCTTCCCTGCGCCACCCACCTGCTCTGGCTAGGCTTCCGCGTTGACGGAGTGCGTGCGGCCCGCGAGGAGCGGGTGGCCGAAGCGGCATGGCGCGCATTCAGCGGAAGGGGTCGGAGATGCCCAGCGAACCAGGGACGGCTGACCAGAGCGGCGGCCACGACCTCGCCTGGCCCGGCGTTTCCGAGATCGTGGTCCGCCGCCCCGAACGGTTCCGGCACCGCACGGCGCGGACCCTCCTCACCGTCCGCGACGCCGCCGGGCTTCCGCTGCGCGACACGCCCATCCACATCGAGCAGCGGCGCCACGCGTTCGC
>JADLEH010000178.1 GCA_020846255.1 Propionibacteriaceae bacterium | reverse complement strand
AGGGGAGCGCCTGTTGCACGTATGTTGCATGAAGAAACCCGCCCTGACTATTTATCCTAGTCAAAGCGGGTTTCAAGTGGGGTGAGTAACGGGACTCGAACCCGCGACCACCTGGACCACAACCAGGAGCTCTACCAACTGAGCTATACCCACCATGCGCCACCGACGTGCCTCTAGGGCCTGACCAGCTTAGCGGCTGGGTGGCGTCCAGCAGAAATCACTCCTGGACAGTGACCTTCTCGCCGGTGACCGACCCCTGGTGCCTGGCGGCCAGCTCCCGCAGGTTGTCGGTGTTCAGGCCGGGCGGCGGCACGAACAGTGCCTCGCGGTAGTACCGCAACTCCTCGATCGACTCCCGGATGTCGGCGAGGGCCCGGTGGTTGCCGTGCTTGGCCGGGGTGTTGTAGTAGGCGCGCGGATACCAGCGGCGGGCCAATTCCTTCAGGCTGGAGACGTCGACGTTTCGGTAGTGGACGTGACCCTCGAGCACCGGCATGTCGCGGGCGAGGAAGGCCCGGTCGGTACCGATCGTGTTTCCGGCCAGCGGCGCCCGTCGCGGCTCGGGCACGTGCTCGCGGATGTAGGCCAGCACGCGCTCCTCCGCCTCGGCCATGTCCATGCCCTGGTTCAGCAGTGGCAGCAGCCCCGAATTGTCGTGCATGGTACGAACGAACTCTCCCATTTGCGCCAGCGCCTCCGCCGGCGGCTTGATGACCACCTCGATGCCTTCGCCGAGAACGTTCAGCTCGGAGTCCGTGACCAGTGCTGCGACTTCGATGAGGGCATCGGATTTCAGGTCGAGCCCGGTCATTTCGCAGTCGATCCAGACAAGGTGTTCATTCACGGGCGCCACTTTACGGTGTTGTGGGAACAAGTGCTGATCCGGCAATCAAGGGCCGGAATCCGGATCAGGCCGTGCCCGCCCAACCGGAGTTGATCCCGACCGTCCGCTCGCGCAGGCCGCGCAGGTAACCGGCCTGGCCGACGTGCTGGGAAGTCTCGACCAGCACAGAGGAGAGCCGGATCCCGATGGTCACCGGCGGGGTGTAGCGGCGGTCGATCACCTGGTCGACCTCGTCCTCGGTGAGGCTGTCCAGGATGGCCTGGGTCTGCCGCCAGACCGCGGCAGAGTAGCCGCTGAGCAGGCGGGCGTCGCGGGTGTTGAACAGCCCGACCTCGGTGGGGGTCATCCGGAAGCCGTGCGCGGTCTTCACGTAGGGCAGGCCGAAGCGCTGGTACCAGCCGTCCGCCGTCCACACCTGCTCGACGTGGCCCAGGGCCGCCAGGTGGTCGTCCTCGATGCGGGTCAGGTGCCAGATCAGCCAGCCGATCGGGTTCGACTCCGGGTCGGGACGCCACAGCAGGTCATCGCCACCCAGACCGTCGAGGACGGCTGGGATCAGGGCGTGGACGCGGCCGAGCGAATCGCGGACGAGGTCGAGGGTCTGCATGGCCCCATCCTGCCTCCAGCCTGATCAACCTCACCAGTGGCGATACCATCTAGGACGCACGCAGGCCCCCGTAGCTCAGTGGATAGAGCAGCGGCCTTCTAATCCGACGGTCACAGGTTCGAGTCCTGTCGGGGGCGCTCAGCGGTGGCCGCGAGCTGCCCGGTGCGGTCCCGGCTGCAGGATGCTGGGCGCATTCCCCGATTCGCCGACCCGCTGCCCGACTGGTCCTTACGCTTGGAACCAGGAGGTGCGATGGCCAAGGCACAGCCTTCCGCGGTGGCTGGGGAGTCCCGGCTGGTCCATCTCGACCGGCTCCGGGTGATCGCCACCGGCCTGATCCTCGCCTACCACTGCGCGCGCCCCTTCGTCGCCGCCGAGCCGTGGCACATCAAGAGCTACGAGGTCACGACTGCCTTCGACTACCCGATGGGAATCGGCAGCCAGTTCATCATGCCGACCTTCTGGCTGGTCTCCGGGGTCGGCACCTGGCTGGCACTGCAGGCGCTGCCGCCGCTGGGGTTCCTTCGCCGGCGCCTGGTCAGGCTGCTGGTTCCGGTGGTCACCGTCGGCTGGTTCGTCCTGAGCCCGCTCCAGGTGTATGTCGAGAGCACCACCCGCCAGCCGTACCGGGCCCCGCCGTTCGCCGGCACGTTCTGGGACTTCCTGCCGCGCTACCTGACGTCCGGCCCTTACGGCTCCGGCGGCTGGTTCCCGATCGCCGGCCTGCACCTGTGGTACCTGTTCTACCTGGCGCTGTTCACCCTGGCGTCGATGCCGCTGTTCGGTTACCTGAACGGTGAGCGCGGCCGGCGGTTCACCGGCGTCCTGGCAGCCGCTGCCGGCCGATGGTGGGTCCTGCCGGTGCTTGGCCTGCCGCTGGTGGCGACAGAAGTCCTGCTTCCGCCGGACCTCCCGATCCTCAGCTGGGCTGACGGCGGCTGGCGGCTGGCGACGAGCTGGGCGTTCCTGGTCCTCGGGTTCCTGCTCGGCGCCGACGCCCGCTTCCGGGAGGCTGCCCAGCGCTGGCGCCGGCTCTTCCTCCTCCTGGCAGCGGTCACCCTGATCCCGCTGCTCGGCTGGGCGCCGACCATGCGGGAGCTACCGTGGGGCGCGCCGGACTTCGTCCTCCAGTGGAGCCTTCGGACGGTGAACGGCTGGCTCTGCCTGCTGGTGGTTCTCGGCTACGCTTCGCGCCACCTCGGCCGGGGCAGCCCGTTGCTGGCTGCCAGCAGCCGGCTGGTGCTCCCGTTCTACATCCTTCACCAGCCCGTGATCGTGCTCCTCGTGCTCGGGGTTCGGGAGTGGCGGCTGCCGATCGTCGCCGCTTACCCGCTACTGGTGGTGGCGACGCTCCTGGTCTGTGCCGCAGGCTGCCTGATCATCCGGAGGTCCGTCCTGCTCCGGTTCCTGTTCGGGATGTCGAGCCCGTGGCCACGCCTGCCGTCTGCAACCACCCACCAGCTCGCCTAGCCGGTCTCCGCGGTGGTCGGAGTCAGTCGCGGCGGCTGCGCTCCCAGCGCAGGTCCGGGCCGACCACCCGCGAAGCCGAATGGGCCAGGCCGGGGGAGCGGTCGATCAGGAAGCGGCCGTCGCTGTAGGGCGTCCCCGGATCGCGCCGGGGGTCGATCGACCACCACGCGGCGTCGAGGTCGTGCACCTGGCCAGGGGCGAGTGTCGCCGCCAGTGCCGCCGCTGCGGACACCCCGAGTTCGGACTCCATCATCGACCCGACCATCACCTTGATCCCGGCCGTGCGTGCGGCAGCCCCGATGCCAAGTCCTGCGAACACGCCGCCGCACTTGGCGAGCTTGATGTTCACGACATCGAGGCTGGCCGCGTCGACGGCGCGGTCGAGGTCGTGGATCGAGAACACCGACTCGTCCAACACGATCGGCGTCGGCAGCCGTCGCCGCAGTTCCGCGTGCCCGGCGAGGTCCCAGGCCGGCAACGGCTGCTCGAGGAAGTCGAGCTCGACCCCGGCCGCCAGCCAGGCTTCGACGTTGGCCGTGGCGGTGGCCAGGTCCCACGCCTGGTTGGCGTCGATCCGGACCGGCTGGGCAGTGGCCCGGTGGATCCGGATGACCCGGTCCACATCGGCCGGATCGAGCCCGACCTTGACCTTGACCTGCCGGAAGCCGGAAGCGTCGGTCCCGACCGGATCCCAGCCGGGACCGTCGGCGGCGACGGTCACATCGGTGGCCACGGAGTCGGTGTCGGAGCCGAGGAAGCCGGCCAGCGGCAGGCCCGCGCCCCTGGCCAGCAGGTCGAGGACGGCGATCTCGCAGGCAGCCCTGGCGCCACCGTTGGCGACCACTGCCCCGGCGAGCGCTTGATGAACCTGCGCGGCCGGTTCGGCGGCGGGCTCGCTGCCGAGCAGGCAGTCGGCCAGCGGGCCGAGGACGCAGGCCCGGATGCTCTCCAGTGACTCGCCGGTGACCCGCCAGACCTGTGGGGCCTCCCCGAACCCGACGTTGCCGTCGGCGTCGGTGACCCGGATGACGACGCTGAACACATGACTGGTCCGGCGCAGCGCCGTCACGAACGGGGTGTGCAGTTCCCGGGTCAGCCCGGCTGTGGCCACTTCGACTATGCGTGCCATTTGGTCCAATGCTCCCAGGTGATCCGGCTGAGCCGGGCGACCAGACGTTCCCCGTCCGGGTCGGGCAGGTCCGAGGTGGTGCAGACGGCCAGCACGTAGGGCGGCGCCGACTCCGGGCGCACCAGGGCGACGTCGTGCTTGACCCCGGCGACCCAGCCGCCCTTGCTCGCCGACCAGGTGCCGGCCGGCAGTCCGGCGGGGATCATCCGCAGGTGAGCCTGCCGCGACAGCAGCGCAAGGGCCAGCTCGCTGTCGGCAGCGCAGAGCAGGGAGGCGTCCGCGAGGCCGGTCATCAGGGTCGCCAGGCCGGCAGCCGAGACCGTGTTGGTCACTCCGGCGGACTCGGCCCGGCTGTCCCCGATCAGCCGGTCGACCCGGATCGCTTCGGCCAGCCCGGCGTCGCGGAGGAACCGCTGCACCTCGCCGAGGCCGACCAGCTCGAGCAGCAGGTCGGTCGCGAGGTTGCCGGAGTCGACGATCATCCGCTCGGCCAGCGCTTCAACCGCGACCGGGCTCCCGAGCCGGCTCCAGGTTTCCTCCTCCTGGTCGTCCTCCCGGCGCAGCCGGAAGGTGCCACCGGCCGCGCTGGGGAACCGGTCGTGGACGACGACTGAACCGAAGCGGTCGAAGCCGCCGGAGACCAGGACGGGGAGGGCGGCCAGCTTGATCGTGCTGGCGGCGTAGTGTCCGGTGTCGGCGTCCCGGGCCAGGACCGGGCCGTCCAGGGAGCGCAGGTCGATGCCGAACCTGCCGGATCGTGAGCCGAGCTGGTCATCGAGGGCGAGCCGGAGTTCTTCGACAGCCGACCCGGGAATCACGTGCCAAAGCTACTCGCGGTGGCGTCCGCCCGGTCCCGGCCGACAGCTGGTGAACACCGGCGGGCGGGCCACGACCTGGTGGGCCCGGCGGCGTGCTGTTCCGCCGACGATCATCGGCCGTTCACGGGGAGGTCGGGTTGGGTTGGCCCGGGCGCGAGAGCGTCAGGGCAGTACCGATCCGTGAGGAGAGCAATGCCCCGTATCGTCCCGCTGGCTTTGGCTGCGGCAGTCCTGGCCACTTCATTCAGTTCCGGTGTCACCGCTGCCGAGGCCGGCAGTTCCCGCCACTTCGTACGCACAGCCACCTTCGCCGTCCACACGAACCTGCCGGCCGGAGCCGATCCGGCCTCGGCAACCGCAGCCGAGATCTCCACCGTCAGCTCCGACGGGCGGACGCTGATCTACTCCGACTCCCCGGGGAAGCGGATCGGTTTCGTGGACATCAGCAATCCGGACAAGCCGAAGCCGGCCGGCACCCTTTCCCTCGCCGTGCTCGGCGACGCCGACGACGAGCCCACCTCGGTGGCTGTGGCCGGCGGCCACGTCCTGGTCGTCGTCAACACCTCGGCCAGCTTCACCAGCCCCTCCGGTCGGCTGGACGTGATCCGGCTGCGCGACCGGCAGCGGGTGCGGTCGATCGACCTGGGCGGCCAGCCCGACTCGATCGCCGTCAGCCCTGACGGCAGCTTCGCTGCGATCGCCATCGAGAACGAGCGCGACGAGGAGGCAACGCCGGACGGTGCCGAGGAGGGTGACCTGCCCCAGCTGCCGGCCGGGTTCGTCCAGCTGGTCAGCCTCCGCGGCTCGACCTCGTCGTGGCAGGCGACCCCGGTCCCGCTGGTCAACGCCGACGGTTCCGCCCTGCCGGTCCTTGCCGAAGCCGGCCTGGACACCCCCACCGACCCCGAGCCGGAGTATGTCGCCGTCAACGGCAAGTCCCAGGTGGCCGTGACGCTGCAGGAGAACAACGGCGTGGTGATCATCGACGCGCGGACGGCGAGGGTCGTTCGCGCGTTCAGCGCGGGCACGGCGAGTGTCGGCGGTATCGACACCGTCAAGGACGGCGCCATCGACCAGAACGGCAGCATCACCGATGTGCCGCGCGAGCCGGACGCGATCGCCTGGATCGGCAACGACCGGCTGGCCACTGCCAACGAGGGCGACTGGAAGGGCGGAACCCGCGGCTGGACCATCTTCGACACCGCCGGCCGGGTCCGGTGGGACTCGGGCAACAGCCTGGAGCGGCTGGCGGTCCAGTACGGACTGCACAACGAGGACCGCGCGGCCAAGAAGGGCGTGGAGCCCGAGGGCCTCGCGGTGGCCACCTACCGGGGCACCCGCTACGCCTTCGTGGCCTCGGAGCGCAGCAACTTCGTTGCCGTCTACACCCTCAACACCTCGACCCCGAAGCTGGCCGGGCTCCTGCCGACGACCAACGGGCCCGAAGGGGTCCTGCCGATCACCAAGCGTGGGCTGCTGGCGATCTCGAGCGAGACCGATGACGCCTCGGCCGGCGTCCGCTCTGCGATCAGCCTCTACCGACTGGACCGGGTCGACGCGGCCGCGGCCTGGCCGACGATCCGCTCGACCACCACGGCCGGGGTCCCGCTCGGCTGGTCGGCGCTGGGGGCGCTCAGCGCGAAGCCGGGAAGCTCGACAACGCTGTATGCGGCCGCGGACACCGTGATCGCCGATGCCACCATCTACACCGTCGATGTCGGCCGGACGCCGGCCCTGATCACCTCTGCGATCCCGGTGACCCGGGACGGCCAGCCAGCCAAGCTCGACGTCGAGGGCATCTACGCCCGTCCCGCCGGGGGCTTCTGGCTGGCCGGCGAAGGGGCCACCGGGGCGGGGAACAAGCTGATCCGCACCAACTCCGCCGGGGCCATCCTGAAGGAGGTGTCGTTGCCGGAGGAGGTGACGGCGAAGGTGGGGAAGTGGGGCCTTGAAGGCGTCACCGGGACCATCGACGCCGGTGGTGAGCATGTGTGGTTCGTCCTCCAGCGTCCGCTGTGGTCGGTGGTCGGCACCACACCCCTGCCCGAGGAGGACGGCATCGCGCGGATCGGGCGCTACGACGTGGCCACCGGCACCTTCCACTGGTACGGGTACCGGCTGGAGGCCACCACCGCAGCCGGGGACTGGATGGGGCTCTCCGAGATCACGGCGATCGACGACCACACGTTCGCCGTCATCGAGCGGGACAAGCTGAACGGTCCGGCAGCCCGGGTCAAGCGGGTCTACACGGTCTCCGTGCCCACCGATGACGGCCTGGTCACCGATCCCGGCGGGCAGCTGCCGGTGCTGGACAAGAGCCTCGCCCTCGACGTGTTGCCGGCGCTGCGGGCGACCAGGGGCTGGACGCAGGAGAAGCTGGAGGGCTTCGCCATCGCCGGCGGCAGGGTGTACGCGGTCACCGACAACGACGGGCTCAAGGACGCCACCGGCGAGACGGTGTTCCT